>NZ_CAJAXH010000121.1 GCF_903946935.1 uncultured Thiodictyon sp. | reverse complement strand
AGGATACCTGGCAGGCGACTCGATGCTGTCTTCATTCATATTGAAACCCGGAATAAGATCGCATTTTCGTATGGATTCCGGAGATTCTACAATTTTTTTGCTATAAAATCAATAATTTAGTTTCTAGACAGGCTCTAAGAATCCCCGGATGACCATTGTTGCACCGATTCGTGGCACGCCATCGGCTACTCGCCAAAGCAATCCAGTATCGCCCGACTGCGGTGCCGGGTGTGAAAGGATAGTCGTGCTGACAAATGCCGAGCGATCGAATCGCCGACTCGCTACTCTGCTGTCGGACCAGCGCCTTGCTGAGATCGCCACGCGCCACAGCGAAGACATGGTTAACAGGGACTATATGGCTCACGAGTCGCCCGACGGTCGCGGCCCGGCACAGCGCGTCGGAATGGGGCATCGGACCTTTTTCGGCACGACGCGAGAGAATGTCGCGCTCTACGATTCGTCGCCATTGCCAAGCGATCAAGTCGCCGCGCAGTTCGTGACGATGTGGATGAACAGCGAAGGGCATCGGCGCAATATCTTGTCCGACGACAGCACCCATATTGGCGTAGGCTGTTTCACGGCGACGGACCGAAACACCGGACTGGTGAAGCGCAAATGTACCCAACTGTTTGCGAATGTTTTCGCGTTCTCCGAGACGGCTATTCCTGAAGTCCTCTCGGCAGGTGAAGTGCTGTCGGTACGATTGGCACCGCAGTCCGGTTATCCCGCGGCGTTTGCCATTGTCCAGACCGACCGTATCACCGGACGCGTCATCTCCAGTCCGACCAGTGGACAGTTGATAGAGCGGCACGGTGTGGCCGAAGGGCGGCTCGAAATTAAAGGGCCGTCCGGCGCATACGGGTTAAGCATCCACATCCCTGATCGCTCGGTACCTGGGCGGTATTTCATCGTGACGGGGCCGTATATCCAAGTCAAAACGCGATAGGAACGCCACAGTGCTTCGCCCCCGGCATCTCCTGGAAGCCTTCGGCCGCTTATACCCCGGCACCTGGCGCGCCCTTGATGAGCTGCGCCAACCTCGCGCCAGCGATTGGCCCGCCTATGTCTACGTTCCCCTCCGTGCGCGCCCTGGAGCTCCGGGCGCAGTTCGACAAGGCGAGTTGCGACTTCGGTTTGTTGGTGGATTTCCTGGCCCGGGAATTGGTGGCTCGGCATCTGCTGGAGGATGATCGCACCTTTTTTCCCCTGTTCGCTGGCAAGCACGACGGGGCTCATTGATCTATCCTGGAGTGGCCGCCCGTCGCGGTGTCATGCGGCCTTGCCGCGTGATTTTATCGGCGGATTGACGCGGCGACTCAAGCTGAGTTCGGCTGATCAGTCATCGGGGCCTTCCCTGCGATATCTTCGGTGGCAGACGCGGCTTCTGCTGCCCCACCCCATGGTCCGGCTGTCGGGGTTGGACCCTGAACAAAGGGGTCTCGCTGCGACTGAGTCGGGATGCGCCGGGGTGATGCGGATGCGCGCCATCCCGATGACGACTCAGCCGGCACAGAAACGGCGCAGCCGCGGGCGGTCTCCTCGCCTGAGGGAATGAGGCGCGCCGATCGGGGCTGGCAGGGGCGGCATAGCGTGCGGCGTCAGACCCAGTTGTCCCTAAGCAACCCGCGGACCCGCTTGAATTCTTCAACGTTATTCGTGACCAATGTGCAGCCCAGGTACATCGCGTGTGCTGCAATCAGCAGGTCATTGGAGCCGATGGGGGTCCCTTGGGCCTCCCACTCGGTGCGGATTTCCGCATGCAGGTATTGGTGTCGAGCATCCAACGCATCAGAGGGCTTCCCGGGCCTGGGGTGGGGGCGCGTCGATAGCGTCGGGAAAATCCTCGGTGAGTCGCTGCCCCCGCGCGAAGTAGTCATCCCAGGAGCGCGGTTTGGGCGTCAGGACGATGCTGTCGCCCTCGCGATGAATCAGCACCTCGTCGGCATCGATCTCGAGGTCGCGGGGTAGCCGCACCGCCTGGTTGCTCCCGTTGCGGAAGAGCCGCGCGGTACGCACTTGGGCAGGATGCGGGGCGGATGCCCGAGGCTGGGTTTCGATCATGGAATCACCTCTCGCCTAGGTTGTACGCATAGGCGAAGTCTAGCCGAAATCGTTCACAAGGAGGCGAGTAGATGCGTGCGGACGAAGGGGTCGGTGTCGGTATGGGCGGCCAGTCGGCTGATCAGCGCCTGCGTCGGCTCCAGAGCGCCCGTGAGCGCGGCAGCCTGCAGGGCAACACTCGCTGCCTGCCACACATCCCCGGCCTTGATCTCGTAGCACTGCCCCTTGGCCATCCAGTGCAAGGCGGCCGTTGCGGCATCCAAGGCGAAGGCTGGATGGGTGCCGAGATGATCCCGCGCGGCACGCAGTAGGGTGCCGATATCCACCGCCGATTGGCGCGCCAGATCGGTGGCCAAGTCGAGAAATCCGAGCGTCTTGGCAGTGGCGAACCAGCGCCCCGGGTCGTCCGGGGTGGATGCGATGAGGTCGTCGAGGACCGTACGGGGCGCCTTGTCCGGGTATTTTTTCTTGACCGCCCGATAGGTGGCCAGATGGGTGCCGGCCTGGTTGGCGGCGATGGCATAGCGCCGGTACGCCTCATCCGATTGACGGGCGGCCAGCAGGACCTCCTCGCATGCCCGCGCGATGGTCACGGGGTTGTCGTTGCGTCCGCACGATGCCTCGGCGTAAGCGATGGCCGCGTTGGTTTGGCCCTGGGCGGCCAGGGCACGGACCCCATAGCGGCGGTAGTGCCACCAGAGAAAGGGCGCGGTTTCGATCAGGTCCAGGAGTTCCTGGTAACGCCCGGCGGCGAGCAGGCAGGAGAGGCAGGCCGTGGTGCCGCGGAAATAGGCTGGAGCGCTGGCCAGAGACGCTCCAGCAACAGGATCGCGCCCTCGGCTGCGCGCGCGGGCGCGCTGCGGTGGACCGCCTTGATCTCGGCGACGGCCTCTTTCAACCGCTGGATCGCCAGACTGGAGCCGCGCCAGCCGAAGGCGCGGGCGCGCCAGCGGGGGCGGAAGCTCATGGTGTCGATTGACAGTCGCTCGGGGTCTTCATCGTACGGGTTACTCGGTGGTTGGTCGCCGCCATCATGAGGCCAGCCGGGGCTGCGTCGCCAGATCGGCGCGCCGCACAAGGCGTTCGGATCGTCGGCATGGTCCAGCCGACGCTGCCTGGAACCGTCGTCACTCAGTTGTGCCTTTCTTTGGAGGCCATCTGTGCAACATGCCGGTTGATAGCTGGGACACTTGCCCCGCGAACAGAGACGTACTAGCCTGCACTGCTATGGATGAACTCGGCACGGCACGACCGTTATTTCCGCGAACGCTTTGGGCGGTTGGAGAGCGCATCCTCACCGCCGATCGCCTGGACGCGGTGCTGCACTGAGGGCACTGGTAGCACATCATGAAGGTCGTCAGCGGCGCTAGGCGCCCTGTTCAAACGGCCGGCCGCGGTCTCATCAAGCAGCGCGGTGGGCGGCGGTCCGGTCCGGTCCGGCGCGGAGCCATTGAGCGATGGCTGCTCGGAATCGACACGGATCGGCAGCTTCTGCCCTAAGTTGCTTCAGATTATTGTCAAATAGCGGACGTTGTCGATGACCGGAGCGGTGTCTTGACCTGCCTGATGACCGCCTGGGGCCAGCACGAGCGCGAGTTACGCGCCTGGTTCACTCACCGATTGGGTGATGCCAATGCGGCCGACGACCTGCTGCAAGACCTGTTCATCAAGGCCCTGGGCCGGAGCCGCCAGTTCTGCGAGATGGTCAACGCCCGCGCCTGGCTGTTCGCGGTGGCGCGCAACACCCTGGCTGACCATCTGCGTCTGCGTAAGGATCTGGTTGAACTGCCGGAGGATCTGGCAGACCCTCACGAGGAGCCGGTGCCCGTGGATACCCTGGCCGCCTGTCTGCCACGGGCGCTGGCGGAGTTGTCGGCGCAGGACCGCGAGGCACTCACCCTCTGCGATCTGGAAGGGATGAACCAGGAAGCCTATGCCCAACTCAAGGGCCTGACCCTGCCTGGTGCCAAGTCGCGCGTGCAACGCGCCCGCAAGCGCCTGCGCGAGCACCTCTCCACCGTTTGCCAGGTGCGGCTGGACGAGGCTGGCCGGGTGTGTTGTTTCGTTCCGCGCACGCCGCCTTTGACCCCACCGTGATGGCGTCGCTGGCCAGTCACTCACGGCCCGGTCTGCCGGGTTTTTCCAGCACAGCGGGCCTGCGGGTACCGCGTCCGCCGATGCTCGCACCGGTGTTGAGACCTGGGGGGGATTGCGCCGATCGGCCCGCCCCGACCGGCTGCATCCTTTTGCCGTCGCGTTCGTCTCCTTCCATGTAGCGGGCAATCTGCCCGCCGGCATGACCGTTCGCTGAAGGCTTTTATCCATGATCAGAATCAAGACAGTGGCCGGGCGCATAGGACCGAGGGCTTGAGTGTGGCCAGGCTCGCCCTCGCCGCCCTGCTGTCTTTTGCCCTGACCACCGCGTTCAGCATGGCCGGGCTGGGCGGGGCACTGATCCTGATCCCGGTCTTTCTGGCGTTCGGGATCGAAGTGCATACGGCCATGGCCACCGCCTTGCTGCTCAATGTGGTCGGGATGTCGATCGCCTCCATCACCTGGTCCTGATTGCCGTTGCCGCCAAGACGGCGTGGGACCTGCTGTGACTGCAACTGCGCATCGATTACCGCCTTTTCACATGGGTAAAGGCAGCCTGGAGAAGACCCCTTACGGCAAGCTCGCGCTGACCCTGGGGGAGGTCTTCCAGTTCGAGCGTGACTGGCTGCCGGAGGTCATGGGCTTCGTGCCCTGCTCCGCCTGCGGGGAGCCGGCCGCCCGCGCCTATCTGCGGATACTGGGCGAGAAACCCGTCTGCATCCCCTGCTCTGGCGACGATCGCTGATCGCTGCCGTCCGACCGAGACCCTCACTATGTCCACCGAAACCTCCCCCGCCGAAACCCGCGTCCTGGCCTATTGGCTTTGGGGTTTACCGCTGGCCGCCGCCGTGTGGGTGGTGGTCTATTGGCATCTCGCCGCCCTGGCCGATTGGCTGGTGTCGGCCGCCGGACTGTCGCGCGCAACCCACTGGGGCGAGGCGGTCCATTTCTTCCTCTACGACACCCCCAAGGTGCTGCTGCTCCTCACCGGCATCGTCTTCGTGATGGGTGTGATCCAGACCTTCTTTGCCCCGGAACGCACCCGGGCGCTGCTGGCCGGGCGGCGGCTGGGGATCGGCAACGCCATGGCCGCGAGCCTGGGTATCGTCACGCCCTTCTGCTCCTGCTCGGCGGTACCGCTGTTCATCGGCTTTCTCTCGGCCGGGGTGCCGCTGGGGATCACGTTTTCGTTTCTGATCGCCGCGCCGATGGTCAACGAGATCGCCCTGGTCTTACTGCTGGGCCTGTTCGGCTGGACGGTGGCGGCACTCTATCTGGGGATGGGGCTCCTGATCGCGATCGTGGCCGGGCTCATCATCGGCGAGCTCAAGATGGAGCGCTATCTGGAGGACTGGGTGCGTGCCATCCACCAGGGTGCGGCAGTGGCCCCCAGCGGCACGGGGTACGGCTGGGTCGAGCGCTTCGAGGCCGGTTGGCGTCATGTGCGCGAGATCGTCGGTAAGGTCTGGCCCTATGTCCTGGTCGGCATCGGGCTGGGAGCGGCCATCCACGGCTTCGTGCCAGAGGACTTCATGGCCAGTTTCATGGGCCGCGATGTCTGGTGGGCCGTGCCCGCCGCGGTGGTGCTCGGCGTGCCCATGTACACCAATGCCGCGGGAATACTGCCGATCGTCGAGGCCCTGATCGGCAAGGGGGCGGCGCTCGGTACCACGCTCGCCTTCATGATGAGTGTCATCGCGCTCTCCGCGCCGGAGATGCTGATCCTGCGCAAGGTGCTCAAGTGGCCCCTGATCGCGACCTTCATCGGGGTGGTGGCGACCGGCATCCTGCTGGTGGGCTATGTCTTCAATCTGGTGCTGTGACGGATGCTGTGTTGCATCCTTTTCGCCCGGACTTCGTCTCCCTCTGTGACCAACCCGTTTTCTACCGGAGCACACCATGAAAAACGTCAAAGTCCTCGGCCCCGGCTGCCGCAACTGCCAGGCCACGTTGACCCTGGTCGGCGAGGTCGCCCGCGCCAAAGGCATTGAGATCCAGTTGGAGAAGGTGGATCAAATGGCCGAGATCGTACGCTATGGGATTCTATCCACCCCCGGCGTGGTGATCGATGGCGAAGTCGTCCACGCCGGTGGCATACCTGACCGCAAGAAGGTGGAAAGTTGGTTTGGCCCGGCGGCCTGAGCCCAATCGTTCACTGCAGCTGAGGCTGATCCGAACGCGTCACCCGGGACCAGACGCGCCGCGCCGTCGTCGTCCTTAACCCCGCTATCCGCCGCGCACGAAGGCCCCGTGTCCGGCATAGACGGCAGACGCGCCCAGTGCCTCCTCAATGCGCAGCAACTGGTTGTACTTCTCGACCCGCTCGCCGCGGCAGGGCGCGCCGGTCTTCAGGTGCCCGGTGCCCAGGGCCACCGTCAGATCGGCGATGAAGCTGTCCACCGTCTCGCCGCTACGATGTGACACCATCGCCCCCCAGTTGGCACTGTAGGCCAGATGCACCGCGGCCACCGTCTCGGTGAGACTGCCGATCTGGTTGAGCTTGATCAGCACGGCGTTGGCGACGTCCTCCGCGATGCCACGGGCGATGCGTTCCACGTTGGTGACGAACAGGTCATCGCCAACCAGCTCGATCTTGTCACCCAGCGTGTGGTTCAGGAGCTTCCAGCCCGCCCAATCATCCTCGGCCAGCCCGTCTTCGAGCACGGCGATGGGATATCTGGCGACCCAATCGGCATAGATGGCCACCATCTCGGCGGCGTCCACCTTGCGACCTTCAGTGCGCAGGTGGTAGAAACCGTCCTCATAGAAGCCGCTGGAAGCCGGGTCCAAGGCGATCACGATGTCCTCGCCCGGCCGATACCCCGCATCCTCGATCGCTTTGAGGATCACCTCCACCGCCTCGGCGTTGCGTTTCAGGGCCGGGGCGAAGCCGCCCTCGTCGCCCACGCCGGTGGAGTGGCCGGCATCCTTCAGCACCTTCTTCAGGGTGTGATAGACCACGGCCCCCCAACGCAGGGCCGAGGCGAAGTTGCCGGCGCCCACCGGGGCGATCATGAACTCTTGGAAGTCCGTGCCCTGCCAGTTGGCATGGACGCCGCCGTTTAGGATGTTGAACATAGGTACCGGCAGGCGACAGGCGGCCGACCCGCCCAGGTAGCGGAAGAGCGGCAGTCCGGTGGCCACGGCGCCAGCGCGGGCCACCGCCAGGCTGGCTCCCAGAATGGCGTTCGCCCCGAGTTTGGACTTGAGCGGTGTGCCGTCCAGCGCCAGCATGGTGCGGTCCACCCCGCCCTGATCCAGCGCGTCCAGGCCGACCAGGGCTGCGGCAAGCTCGCCATTGACGTGACCGACGGCCTGTTGCACCCCCTTGCCGCCATAACGGGCGGGGTCCCCGTCGCGCAACTCCAGGGCCTCGTGGATGCCGGTCGAGGCTCCCGACGGCACCGCCGCGCGGCCGAAGGCGCCGTCCTCCAGGGTCACTTCCACCTCGACGGTGGGATTACCGCGGGAGTCCAGGATCTCGCGGGCGTGCAGGGCTTGGATGGTCGTTTTCATCAGTCAACTCCTCGTCAGGGTGAAGCGGCCTCAGTGTGGAGCAGGTTGGGTCCCGCGTAAGGCCCAGGTTGGGAGCAACAGCGCTGCGGCGAAGGCACAGGCGGCCGAGAAACCGAAGGCCGCGAGCGCCCCGACGCCTTGATACAGGACGCCGAACAGCAGCGAGGCCGGCAGGAGCAGCAGCCCCGCGGTCAGGTTGAACCAGCCGAAGGCGGTACCGCGCAGTGCCGCCGGTGCCAGGTCCGCCACCAGCGCCTTTTCCACACCCTCGGTCGCGGCCATGAAGATGCCGTAGAAGGCGAACAGGCCGAACAGGGCAAACGGCGTTCCGGGCGGCAGTAACCCCAGGCCAAAATAGAAGGACCCGTAGGCCAGCCAGCCGGCGACGATCAGACGTACCCGTCCCACCCGGTCGGACAGGGCCGACAAGGGGGTCGAGAACAGCGTGGCGACCAGCGACACGGCCGCCCAGGCCAGCGGCACCTGACTCTGCGGCAGGCCCAGCTCCTGGGCGCGCAGCAGCAGGAACATATTCGACGAATTGCCCAAGGTGAACAGGCCCAACACCACCAGATAGCGTTTGAAAGCGGGCGGGAGCCCGGCCAGCCGCCAGGAGAAGGCGGGCGGTGTGGGGCGTGCCCCGTCCGGTGCCGGCTCGCGCAGCAGCAGGGCCATGATCAGGCAGGCGACGGCGGGGACGGCAGCAAACAGGATGACCTCCCGGAGCTCCCACTCAAGACCCAGCAACAGGGCCGCCAACACAGGCCCCACCACGGCGCCCGCGTTGTCCATGGCGCGGTGCAGACCGAAGGCCAGTCCGCGCACTGAAGGGTCCACACTGGCGGCGAGCAGCGAATCCCGCGGGGAGCTGCGCAGGCCCTTGCCGACTCGGTCACCGAAGCGCAGCAGTGCCACCGCGGGCCAGCTCGCTGCGAACGCGATCAACGGTCGCGCGAAGCCGGCCAGGGCATAGCCCCCCACCACCCAGGGCTTGGCGCTTTGGGTGCGATCCACGATCACGCCGGAAAAGAGCTTCAACAGGCTGGCAGTGGCCTCCGCGATGCCTTCGATCAGCCCCAGGGCGCGCGGACCAGCCATTAGCACCGTGGTTAGATAGTGCCTGGCAGCAAACCGTAAAAAATCAATCAGCGCAATCTGTTATAATCTGACCCTAAGATCGAAGTTGGCCCGGCGCCGACTTCGATGGGGCTCGATAAAATCGGCAACCAACTGATTTTATTAAGCCGACATGT
>NZ_CAJAXH010000120.1 GCF_903946935.1 uncultured Thiodictyon sp. | reverse complement strand
AGCGCCGTTCTTGAGGGGGATCGTCAACCAACCGTTTCAGCATCGCCGCGCGTCGGCGAGGGGCTGCTGTGCCTACCTTTTCGCGCTGCCGCCGCGTACTCGCCTTGGCCGACCACGATGCGGGGGAGCGGGAATTGCTGACGACCAGGGACTGGGCTGGATCAACAAGACCAAACGTGGTGTCGGCCGCGATAGCGTGACCAGCGGTATCGAAGGCGCCTGGACCACCCACCCCACCCAGTGGGACAACGGCTACTTCGACATGCTGCTCAACCATGAATGGGAGCTGAGGAAGAGCCCGGCCGGTGCCTGGCAGTGGGAGCCCGTGAGCATCGAGGAAGCGGAGAAGCCAGTGGACGTCGAGGACCCCTCGATCCGCTACAACCCGATCATGACCGATGCCGACATGGCCATGCGGATGGACCCGGATTACCGGAAGATCGCGGAGCGCTTCCACCGGGATCCGGCCTACCTCTCGGCGGTGTTCGCGCGTGCCTGGTTCAAGCTGACCCACCGCGACATGGGGCCAAAGTCCTGTTACATCGGCCCGGACGTCCCGCCGGAAGACCTGATCTGGCAGGATCCAGTGCCCGCGGGCCGCAGGGACTATGACGTCGGGGCGGTCAAGGCGAAGATCGCAGCCAGCGGCCTGATTCGCGCCTATGCCGAGGTCTATGCGCAGGATGATAACAAGGAGAAGTTCGTTCAGGACTTCGTTGCGGCGTGGACCAAGGTGATGAACGCCGACCGCTTCGACTTGGCTTAAGTCTTGGCGAAGGTCCTCGCACCGTCCATAAGCGTAGTGAGGAAGTTCAGTGGTCTAGCCTGGCGACGCGGGTCAGTTCAGAGAATCGCACGCCCCTGAGCCCGCCGATCTCCAGGCTCAGCCGCTCGATCTGCGCCGGCAGGCCGCGCAAAATGATCGTCTCCAGGCAGTTGTGATGGTCAATATGGACATGGGTCGTCGCCACCACGCGGACATACTCCTGGTGCTGGATATCCACGATCTGTTGTGTCAGCTCTCGCTGATGGTGGTCATAGACGATCGTGAGTACCCCGGCAACCTCCTCATCGCCCCGCTCCCAGGTGTTTTCCACCAGCCGTTCACGGATCAGGTCGCGTACCAGCTCGGAGCGGGAGGCATACCCCTTGCCGACGACGCGCCGATCCAGCTCGTCCAGGAGCGGTCGTGGCAGGGAAACACTGAAGCGGATGGTTTCGTCGACGCTGGACATAGGTCTCACGGGTGCGGGGTGGAGTCGTTGTGCGCATCCAGTAACTGGGTGGCCCGCAGCAAGGCCGCATTGCCGAGGATGTCCACCGGCACGCCTTGCGCCACCAGGCGTCCGGCTTGGAGCACGAAGCAATAGTCGGCGATCTCGGCCACGATGTCGAGATGGTGGGTCGCCGTGACGACGGTGCGGCCGCTGCCCCGACAACCGGCGAGGAAACGGACGACCTCGCGCTGACTGCGCGGGTCCAGCGCGGCGGTGGGTTCGTCCAACAGCAACACATCGGGCCGCGTAATGAGCACGGAGGCCAGCGCGACCCGCTTCTTCTCGCCACCCGACAAACGGTGGGGCGAGCGGTGCTTGAGGCCCGCAATCGCGAACTGCGCGAGCATCGCGTCCACGCACCGCAGGATGTCCGCTTTTTCCCAACCGAGCTGGAGCGGCCCGAAGGCCAGTTCGTCGAAGACGGTCGGATTAAACAGTTGAACGTCGGGATTCTGGAACACTAGCCCAACCCGCCTTCGGAAGTCATAGGCGAGCGCCTCCTGCTGCATCCGCTCTTCGGACAGCGGCGTGCCGAAGGCGGCCAACTGCCCCCGATCGGGAAAGCACAGTGCCGCGAGCAGACGCAACAGGGTCGACTTGCCGGAGCCGTTGGCGCCCAACAGTGCGATGCACTGTCCAGCCGGAATGCACAGACTCACGCCATTCAGGGCAGGGATGTCCTGATAGGCATAATGCACGTCGACCAACTCGAACACCGATCCGGTGCTCAGTTGCGGTGCAGCGGTTTGCATTAGCGGGGCGCACCGCTTAAGGCCAGCCATTGCCAGCCGATGGCGATGGCCGCTACGGCCAGAAAGCCCGCCAAGGCCAGCCAATCCCAGACGCGGGTTCGGAAATCGTCGAGCAGGTAAACCTCGCCGCGATAGCCGCGCGCGATCATCGCCAGATGGACCTCGGTGGCGAGGTGTAGCGACTTTTCGAGCAAGACCACGACACTGGCCATCGCCATCCGACGCCGCTCCGGCCCGGGCAGCGGACCCATGATGCGACTACGCTTCGCCTCGAAGAGTTGCACGCCGGTCTCGAGCAGCACAAAAATATAGCGATGGGTCATGCCCAGTATGGCAACCAGCACCAGCGGCACGCCCAGACTGCGCAGCGCCTTGAGCACCTGCGGCCAGGGCGTGGTCAGAATCGACAGCAAGGCAAAGGTGGCCGCTGTCTCGGCGCGTCCGATCAGGAAGGCCGCGCCCCGCAGCCCCTGCCGGGTGATGCCCCAACCCACGAACGGCACCGCGACCAAGACATCGCCGGGGACCAGGACAATGGCTGGAACCGCCAGCACCCCCGTGAATAAGAGTACACCGGTCCAGACCTGAGTTGCGAGGCGCCGCAACGTAATCCGCGAGGCCAAGGCCAGGGCGGTCGCGAAGGCGAACAGCCCGGCCAAGGCGACCAGCGATTTCACGAAGACCGCCGTCACGACGAGCAACAGCAGCCCGAGGGTCTTGATCCGCGGGTCCAGGCGCTGGAGCATGCCGGGACGCGCGGCGAGTCGCTCGGCATCGGCCGCATGATCCATCGCGTCCAGCAGACCGCGCAGCAGCCGCTCCAGAAAGTCACCCCGTCCATGGCGATGACCACTGGGCCGATACGATTGCTCCCCCACGGCCTCAGGCGGCGCCTGGCGTCACGGGTTAGCTGTCGCCCGCGGCATCCGACCGCCACCCAGTAGCGTGGCTAGCAGCAGGACGGCCACCACGACGAGACCCGCACCGACCATGGCGGAGAGGATATAGCCGAAGTATTCGTTGTGCATGAACGCCGGTGCATAGTCCGGCAGGGGGGCCGTCCAGAACGCGGACAGCCGCTCCATTCCCTGCGGGACGGTCGCCGGTGGCAGCACGTTCCCCGACGCCTGAGCGATCGACTCGCGTACGGCCGTGTCCTTGAAGTCATCCACACCCCATTCGCCCCAGGCCATACCCGCGGCGAGTAAACCCAAGGGACTCGCAATCAACAGTGCCGCCAGCCCGGCCCACAGTGCCCGGGTGGGCCGCCAACCGGCCGGGGGCGCCGCCGCCTCCCCGCCGCCGGACGCGGCGAGGCCCGGCGCCGACCGGGACAGCAGACGCGGGTCGGTCTTCTGCACATAGGCCACGACGCCACCGGAAATCACCGCCTCCGCGAGACCCGCAAGGGAGAGGTGTCCGATCATCATTGCTGGAATGGCGATTGCCAATGCATAGGGTGCGTAGAGTGGCGCGCCCGCGGCGTCATGAAAGAAGATCGGCTGGATGCCGAATTGCACCGCGGCCAGCAGTGCCGCGACGTTGATCGCAACGTAGCCGGCCGTCGCCGCCGCCACGATGCGCCGGGGCGAGGTCAGCGGTGTCTCGCCGGAGATCAAACGGTAAAGCCAGTAGGCGACCCAGGGACCGACGATCGCCATGTTGACGCAGTTCGCCCCGAAGGTGGTGATGCCGCCGTCGCCGAAGAAGAGCGCCTGGATGAACAAGGCAATCGAGATGGCGAGCGTCGCCGCCCAGGGACCCAGCAGGATCGGCGCGACGGCGAGTCCCACCGCGTGCCCCGTGGTGCCGCCGGGCAACGGCAGATTGAACATCATGATCACAAACGAGAACGCCGACACCAACGCCACCGTGGGCACGAGGCGCGTCTGCATCTGGTCCTTGACCTTGCGCAACGCGACGAACCAGAACGGCGCGGCCACCGCGTAGGCGGCGGCACAGGTCAGGGGGCTCAGGTAGCCATCGGGAATGTGCATCGTTGGGTCCTCCTCATCGCGAAACGGGTTATTGGGTGGTCGCGGCAACCTGCTGGACGGCCGCGGCGCAGGTCACTGGGCGTCAAAATCCCGCCACCGCCCGCAGGCCGAAGATCCAGCCGTCCGTGCTGGCGCCCACACGATACCGATCCTGCATGTATTGGACGTCCGCGCTCAGGCCGATGTGCGCGTTGATGGCGAGGCGATAATAGGTTTCAAAGACCTTGGTGCCGGCCAGGTCGCCGTTGCCACCTTGCAGATAGGCAACGCCAAGGCCAATGTTGTCGTCCTCCCGGCCCCAGGCGCTCCCTTTGACATTGAAGCCGCCCGCATACTCCCATCCGTAGTCGACCAAGGCGTCTTGTGTCTGGCTGCTGACCCGCAGAAAGACGCCGAAGACCTTGCCCAATTCCTGGTCGCACGACAGCATCAAGGCGGAGCGGCGCTGCTTGCTGGGCGCCGGCGGGTTCATGGACGTACTCGGGTCCGCATTCGGGTCGGTCGCTGGGGCCGGGCTCAGGAAGGCGCGCGAGGTGCCGGCATACATCAACCGATAATTGCCCTCGCCCAGCCCGGTCGTGAGCGTGTAGCCGACCTCCCCGGCAAACCAGTTGTAGTTATAGCCGTCGCTGTTCTTGGTGACGTTAATGCCCACGCCGTTGAAGGTCCAATGACCTAGCTTCCACACCGCAGCACCACCCCAGTCATAGGCGGGGATGAATCCGTTGTGAGGATTGATGAACACTTCGTTCATGAACTGGGTGTATTCGTCGTTGGCGAAGGCGTTCCCATCGACATAACGGGTTGGATCGATAATGCCGCCAGTGAGCTGGACGCTATTGTCCGCGGCAAACGCGAAGGTATGGGCGTACCATGCCTCCAGCAGATAATTGCGGTTGCTCCCGTTGATGCGATGGACGTCCGCCTCCAGGGTGGCGGCCCAAGGCAGGAGCACAAAGGGGGATACCGGGTTCAGTCCGTTCCAACCGGCAAAGTCGAGCTTGGCGAACAGCTGGTCCTGTTTGGTTGGGGTGTAGGAGACCTCGGGTTGGAAGGCGAGGGCGCCGCGGCACAGTGTCGGCAGGGGTGTGCCGCCGGTGATCTCCTGGCACTGACCGGCACCTGCGAGCAAACCGTTGATGGCCAGTCGGTCGTTGACATCATAGGCCACAGCGCTGCCGGTCGCGGCCAAGGCGAGCGTAAGGGCCATGCAGGATGCTGAGTGTCGGCGGGCTGATTTGCAGTGGTACATGTGCTTGGATTCGTCGTCCGGTGCCTGAGGAGTTGCCGACCTGGGCTGCCCTCGCGGGGACGAGCCGAAGCGCCGACAGTGAAGATAACACGATAATTAATTTTGTCGTACCCCTCGCGGTTGCCGCAAGGGGGGGGTGGGCGCGCAGCCGGGCAGGGGGCGTGGCCTTGAACCTGTCGCGGCCACCGCGGCGCTCGGTCCGCACAGCGGACCTACGAGCGCCGAGCCAACCCTTAGGGTCCGCTGCGCAGACCGCGGATGGTCGGAGTGAAGATCAAGGCCATCGCGGGTCGCCGGGGGCGTCAGGTCATGATCAGTTGTTCGCCATCGCCGCCGCGAGTGCAGGCACGTTGTGGCGGAACATGCCGAGGTAGCTGTCGCCGGTTTCCCCGGCCGGCGCCAGGGCGTCCGGCGTCTCGCCGCCTTCGAGGCGGCCTTCGAACACCGGCCATTGCCGGCACTGGACCAGGCGTATCTGGCCGGCGATACCGGCACTGCCGACTAGTCCGTCGACTCCTTTATGTCCCAACGGAGGTTTCATATGCCGACCCGAATCTATCGTTGGTGGAGCCGCCCGGCGTGCTGAAGGATGCGCTCAGGTCTCTGCCGTCTGCGTGGCCGACGCGAACCAACCGCTGATCCGTTCATGGGCCGACTCATGCAGCGACAGTAGGGCCGGGGTGAAGACCAGCACCAGCACCGTGGCGAAGGTGATGCCGAAGGCGAGTGACACCGCCATGGGGATGAGGAACTGGGCCTGGAGGCTGGTGGCGAAGATGAGTGGCCCCAGGCCCGCCACGGTGGTGGCGGAGGTGAGCAGCATGGCGCGTAGGCGTGAGCAGGCGGCCGCCTCCAGGGCCGGGTCGACCGCCATCCCGGTCAGGCGCAACTCCTGGTACATGCTGACCAGGATGATGGCGTTGTTGACCACGATCCCGGACAGCCCGAACAGGCCGAACAAGGACAACAGCGTCAGGTCGATCCCCATGATCCAATGCCCGACGACGGCGCCGATCAGCCCCAACGGGATGGCGGTCATGACCACCAGCGGCCAGCCCCAGGAGGAGAAGACGGCGGCCAGGACGATGTAGATGAGCCCCAGGCCGATATAGAGTCCGAGCTGCATGTCGCCCAAGGTCTCGCGCTGATCGGCGGCGCGACCCTCGAAGCTGAAACCGATCCCGTAGCGTGCCACCAGGTCCGGCAACAGGCCCGCCCGGAGGGCCTTGGCGACATTGTCAGGCGTGTTCAGCGCCCGATTGATGTCCGCCGAGACCTCGACCGCCAGGCGCCCATCGGCGTGGCGCAGGGCCTCGAAGCCGCGCCGACTCTCCCAGTCCGCCACCGTGTCGAGTGGGACGAACTCACCGCTCGGCACTCGGATGTTCAATTGCTCTAAGGCGTCGAGACGGGTGCGCTCGGCGCGCGGCAGGAGCACCCGCACCTCCAACTCGTCCTGGCCCACCTGCACCAATTGCGCGAGATAGCCGTCGAAGGCGGCGCGCAACTGTCGGCCCAGCAGTTCGGTGGTCACGCCCAGGGCCTGCCCGGCGGGTGAGACGCGGTAGATCAACTGCTCGCGGCCGAAGGGCATGTCATCCACCATATCCGACACGCCCTGGACGGACTCCAGCCCTTGGGCCAGGTCCAGCGCCGCAGACTTGAGCCGGTGGGCGTCGTCACCGGTGAGCCGCACCGTCAGGTCCCGCCCCGGCGGACCGGAGCGGCGCGAGGAGATCACCAGGCTCTCAATGCCCGCCGGCAAGCTGACCCGCTCCCGCCACTTGGCCAGGAAGGCCTCGTTGCGCACGCTGCGGTTTTCAGAAGGGACGAGCTGGACTAGGACCGAGGCGAGTTGATCCCCGCTGGCGGCGGCACCTACGTTCACCGCCACCGTGGACCCCAGGCGGGCGACCGCCGCCTCCACCAAACCGCCGCCCAGGTCCCGCTCGGCCGCGCCCAGTCCCTCCTGCAGCTCGTCCAGAAAGGCCGCCGTCTGCGCGCGCGGGGTGCCGGCGACGAAGGTGGCATTGGCAAAGACGATCTGCGCCTCCGGCGTGGGGAAGAAGACGAAGGCGATGCGCCCGCCCGCCAGCAGTCCCACCGACAGCAGCATCAGCACCGCCACCGCGCTCACCGTCACCGCGCGCCAGCGCAGCGAGGCAACGACCGCCGGCCGGTACCAGCGGTCGCGGAAGCGGTCGAATCCGGCATCGACGCGCTGGCGCCACCGCGGCGTGACCTGCCGCACCTGGTGGCTGAAGGCCGAGCGCAGGTGCGCCGGCATGATCAGAAACACCTCCATGAGCGACGCCATCAGCACCATGATGGCCACGAACGGGATGTCCCACAGGATGTTGCCCATGATCCCCCCGACCAGCATCAGCGGCAGGAAGGCAGCGACGGTGGTCAGGGCGGAACCGACCACCGGCCAAAACATCCGCTTGGCGCCCGCGATGGCCGCCTCCGCCGGCGCCATACCCATGCGGAAGCGCGACTCCGCGTATTCGCCGATCACGATGGCGTCGTCGTCGATCACCCCCAGGGTGAGCAGGAGCGCGAACAGACTCATCATGTTGATGGTACCGCCGAAGGCCCACAGCAGTGCCAAGGCCAGCAGATAGGCGGTCGGGATGCCCATCGCCACCCACAGGGCGACCCGCCCGGGCAGGAAGATATAGAGCAGGACCAGGACTAGGACGAAGCCCTGGAGCCCGTTGCTCACCAGGAGGTCGATGCGGTCCCGGATGAGTTGCCAGGCCTGGTCGAAAACGGTCAGTTGGATCGACGGCGGCAAGGTCGGGCGGGTGTCGGCGAGCCATTGCTCGAAGACCCGGGCGGCGCGCAGCGAGTGACCGGTCTCGGCGCGCTGGATCAGCATCTCGACGGTGACCGCGCCGTGCGAGCGCGCCGTCCCCGTCTCCACCTCGGTCATGGTTAAGGCCGCCGGGCGTGACTCCCGCACGATGGTCGCCACGTCCCCCAGGCGCACCAGGCCGCGCTCGTCGCTGACGATGCTCAGGTTCTCGAAGGCGACCGGGTCGCGGCGCTGCTCCAGGCCGCGCAGCTCGCGCGCCCCGTCCGCCTCGCCGGCGACCCCGGAGGGCAGGTCCTGCGCCAGCCGGCCGACTTGCTGGCCGATCCCATCCAGCGACAGCCCAAGGGTTTCCAGGGTCCGACCGGGGACCTCGATGGCGATGCGCTCCTGCGGCAGCCCGGCGATATCCACCCGGTCGATGCCGCGCGCCAGGAGTTCGCGCTCGAACTGGCGCACCCAGGGGCGTACGTCGTGCAGGCTCGGCCCGGAGACCAGGACGCGCGCCACCGATTCATATCTTGAGATCCGGCTGACCTGCGGCGTCTCCGCGTCCTTGGGCAGGTTGCGGAATTCATCCACGCGCTGGCGCACCTGGTCCAGGGCCAGCAGGGCATCGGTCCCCTCGTTCAATTCCAGCGACACGCTGGCGATGCCCTGGGAGGAGGTTGAGGTCATGCGCTTGAGGCCATCGACCGTCTTCAGGCGTTCCTCGAACGGGATGACGATGCCGTTCTCCACGTCTTCCGCCGAGGCCCCGCTCCACACCACCTGCACCGCGATGATGTCCAAGGCAAAGCTCGGGAAGAACTGGATGTTCATCCGGGAGAGCGCCACCGTGCCGAGGCCGAACACCAAGACCGTCAACACGTTGGCGAGCAGCTTGTGGCGGGCGAAGACGGTAATCAGCCCACGTTTCATCTGGCCCGCTCCGGGCGGGCGCCAGCGTCTTGGGCGGCGGCCGTCGTGCGCGCCGAGACCTCCTGCACCTTGAGCCCGTCCACCGCATTCGGCAGATGGGTGACCATCACGCGGGTCCCGGCCGTGAGCCCGGGCGCCCGCACCAGCACCTCGCTCACCCCGTCCTGCGTGAGCTCGCCGACCCGCTCGATCGCGATCCCCTTGAGCCGGCCCGCGTTCAGCACAAAGACCCGCTCCCCGCCGTTCAGCGCGGCAAAGGGCAGGGCGATGGTGTCCGGCATGGCGGGGCGCTGGAGCACCAGGTCGACGAAGGCCCCCACCGGCAGGTTGGCATCGCCATCCACCTTGAGCAGTGCGTCCACCCCGCGGGCGTCGGCCTCGCCCGCCAGCCGCTCCAGGGTCGCCGTGAAGGTCCGGCCCGCGTGGTTGACCTGGGCGCTCAGGCGGTGGCCGGTCGCCAGCGCCGCGCGCAGCTCCTCGCCCCGGTCGCCGGGGACCTTGGCCCGCAGGTAGAGCCCGTCGACCGGAAAGAGGGTGAGGATCGTCTGATTGGCCTGCAGCTGATCGCCCGCGCCGGCCTCGACCCGGCCGATGCGCGCCGCGAAGGGCGCGCGGATCTCGGCGCGGTCGGCGTCGCGCTCGGCCTCCTTAAGCTTCGCCTCGAGCGCTGCCAGCCGCGCCGGGTGCTCGGCAATCGCCTGCTCGCGCAGGGTGACCGCAAGCTGCGCCCGCGCGAGCTGCTCGCGCGCCTGGTCGACCTCGGAGGCCGTGCCCAGTTTTTGGGACTGGACCTTGTCCGCCCGCCCCAGGGCCGCCCGCGCGAGCGCCAGCAGGGCCCGCTCCTGCTCGATCGCTTGCGTGTCGTGCGTGAGCTTGAGCCGTTCCCGCGTCAGATCTGCCCGCGCTTGGGCGAGCCGCGGCTCCAGGTCGGCCGGGTCCAGCCGGGCCAGCAGCGCACCCGGTGCCGCGAGCTCACCGTCGCGCACCTTGACCTCCAGCAGTCGCCCCGCCACCGGGGCCGCCGCACGGATCCGGTCCGGCGCCTCCACCCGCCCAAACAGGCGCAGTTCCGGACTGTGTAGCCCCGGGCTCACGGTCATCGTATCGATCCGCCAGACGCGCTCTTGCGGCACCGCCGGTGTCGGCCGCGGACCGGTGGCCTTCAGGACCAGGAAGCCGCCGACTCCGAGGGCCATGATCGCGAGAGGTAGGAGTTTCGGCAGCATAGGCAGTCTTCGGGCCTGAGTCTGGACAGCGGATGAAATAACCCGTGACCCTAACGTGGGGTGCGCGGCATCCAGCGCAATCCATGGCCGGTCGGTCGCATCCGTTGAACCACTCAACAGCCTCGTCCGGCGGCCCCCCTGGTCGGCCGGATGCCCAGGGCAATCAGCGTGGACCTCTGGGTGCCCGGCACCCTCAAGGTGACGCCGACCAGCAATGAACTGGCGGACGCCGGGTATCGGATCGCGGCCACGGGGATCGCGCCCTACCTGGGACGAACCTGGACTTCCTGCGCGCCTGGCAATTGTGCTTGCGGGTCGAGCTGGGGCGCCTCTGCTCCCGCGCTGCGCCGCTGCGACTGGCCGCGCCGCTGCCCGAGGTAATAGCCGAGCAGGCCAGCGCCCAGGGCCGCTTGCAGGGCGAATAGCAGGCTCTCGATCTCACCGCTCGGCGGCTCCCACAGGGGGGCGAACCAGGGGCGGTAATCCGGCCTGGACGCGCTGATCGCCGCTGCGGCCTGATCATCGGCCCCGGTGAAGGGCTCCGCGATACCCTGGGGCACCGGCAGGACCAGGGGCAAGACCGCGATGGCCAGGACCGCCGCCAATAACCACAAGTTGACGCGGCTCATCGCACCACCCCCGGGGCGAAGGCCAGGTCGTCGAGGTCGTCGCGGCTATATTTGGATCAGCAGGTTGACCACCACCACGGTGAGCAGCCCCTCAATGATGGCCAAAGGGACCTGGGTGAAGGCGCCGGCACTTGCCAGGAGCAGCTTGGTCCGCGGCTGCTCCCGGGTGATCCGGGCGATCCGGCGCGCGCCCATCACCAGAAAGGGCAGGGACGCAAGGCCCCAAGCGGCGGCGTGGAGCGGGGGTAGGAACCCCTCCATGATATGCATAACAACGATCTCCCCAGGGTGAAGGGGCGGATCGTTCTGGGGAGAGACCCCGAAACACCCAGGCAGACCAGCGACAAGCCGGCCCTGGGCGCTCCAGGCAAGCGGAAAACTTGAATCTCGCCACCGGAACACCCCGCCCGGATTGACTGATCGACACAGGACATCGGCAGGTTTCCTGGCTTGCAGGTCGGCATCGACACCCACCTTCCCAGCCCCGTTCGGTGGCCAGTGGTGATTTCGGGTGCGACTCGCTGCGTACAGTTGCGGGGGCAGCCATGGTCTTGAACCATGTTCCCTTTTCATCCCCAGCCGGCGTTTGGCCGCAGGGGAACCGATGACTTTTTTACGATATGGTCTCTTACCGGGGTGTGTCAAGTGTACCTGCGCAGCGGCCCTGCTGGCCAGAAGTGGACCCTCTGCCGCCGCGCCTTACCATATGTTGGCGGCGGGTACCTTGCCCTGTCTCTTGACTTTCAAGTGCCGTTCCAGTGTCATTGACGATAGTCATGCGCCAAGGTTCCGGGAGCGCTCCCCCTTGCACGAATGGCTCAAACTTTCCCGGCCATGCAGATCAAGTGCGTCGGGCGACACGCCGCAAGGTTGCGACCGTTTGAGAACAAATAGAAAGGATTAACGCAGTTTCTCAGAACTGACCTGACTAAGCGTGGCTATCGCTGCCTCATTTCGCCAGTCGATCCTGGAGAACGCTGTTAAGATTGGGTTTTTTGCGGCCTGGAGCGACCTTCGAGGCTTGGTTGATGGCCTCCGGTACGTCGGCTCGAGGCGCGGCCTGCCTTAAGGATCGAGGTGAGGCAATGTTGGCCGGAGCGCCCCCGTGTCCTGTCTCATTTAACTCCCGGGAGGGCTTATGGAATCCGGATTGGAGCAGAAGTACAATCTCGATGTTGTACGCTGGTTCACCATCATGGCGGTCGTCTACCTGGTGGTGGGGGCGTCCATTGGCGTCTATATCGCCTCGGAGCTGGCCTGGCCGTTTCTCAACTTCGATAGCCCCTACATCTCGTTTGGGCGATTGCGACCCTTGCACACCAATGCCGTGATCTTTGCCTTTGGCGGCTGCACCCTGATGGCCACCGCCTTCTATACCGTGCAGCGCACCTGCGGCGTGCGCCTGTGGAGCGACAAGATCGCTTGGTTCGTCTTCTGGGGGTGGAACGCAGTCATCCTGCTCGCGGTGATTACGCTGCCGCTGGGGCTCACCGAATCCAAGGAATATGCTGAACTGGAGTGGCCGGTCGATATCCTGATCGCGGTCGTCTGGGTCGCCTTCACCTTCAATTTCATCATGACCATCGCCACCCGTAAGTCCTCGCACATCTATGTGTCGAACTGGTTCTTCCTCGGCATGATGGTGATGATCGTCTATCTGCATGTGGTCAACAGCCTGGCGATTCCGGTGGGGCTGTTCAAGTCCTATTCGCTGTTCTCCGGGGTCCAGGACGCCATGATCCAATGGTGGTGGGGCCACAACGCGGTGGGCTTTTATCTCACCGCCGGCTTCCTCGGCATCATGTATTATTTTGTGCCTAAACAGGCCGGCCGGCCGATCTATTCCTATCGACTCTCAGTCATCCACTTCTGGGCACTGATGTTCGGTTATGTCTGGCTCGGCGCCCATCACCTGCAATATACCGCGCTGCCGGATTGGACCGGTTCGCTGGGTGCGGCGGTGTCGATCGCCATGATCATCCCCTCGTGGGGCGGTGCGGTCAACGGCATGATGACCCTGTCCGGGGCTTGGGACCGGCTGCGTACCGATTACATCCTGCGGTTCCTCATCATGGCACTGGCCTTTTATGCCATGTCCACCTTTGAGGGACCAGTCATGGCGATCAAGACGGTCAATGCCCTTTCGCACTATACGGATTGGACCATCGGCCATGTGCATTCCGGCGCTTTGGGTTGGGTGGCAGGGATTTCCATCGGGGCGATTTATCACCTGATGACGCGCCTCTACCATACCGAGATGTTCTCCGAGCGGCTGGTTAACTTCCACTTCTGGACCGCGACTATCGGCACCGTCGTCTATATCACCGCCATGTGGGTCTCGGGCATCATGCAGGGCCTGATGTGGCGCGCCTATGACGAATATGGCACCTTGGCCTATACCTTCGTCGAGTCGGTGGATGCCATGCACCCCTACTATGCGATGCGGGCCGTCGGCGGGGCGATTTTCCTCACCGGCGCCATTGTCATGCTGTTTAATGTGCTGATGACCGTTCGCAAGTCTGCCAATGCCGGCAGTCTGGCGGCCGCACGCAACGTGCCGGCCGCGGCCTGATCACCACCGGAGATGAAGCGAAATGGCTGAGAAAAAAGTCAAAGCGAAGGGCTTCCAGGAATGGATGGAAATGAACATCTGGGGCCTGCTGTTTTTCCTGGCACTGGCCCTGTCGGTGGGTGGTCTGGTGGAGATCGTGCCGCTGTTCATCATGAAGAATACCATGGAGAACAATCGATTCCCCGAGCTCGTCTGGGCCAAGGCGGGGAAGGAGCCGATCGTGACGGTCGACGCGGACGGCAAGCAGGTCTGGAACTGGACGCCGGGCGACGGGGTGCGTCCCTATACCGCACTGGAGCTGGCTGGCCGAGACATCTATCAACGTGAGGGCTGCTATCTGTGTCACTCGCAGATGATCCGTCCCTTCCGCGATGAGAAGGAGCGCTATGGTCATTATTCATTGGCCGCCGAGTCGCTCTTCGATCACCCGATGCAATGGGGTTCCAAGCGCACCGGTCCGGATTTGGCCCGGGTGGGTGGAAAATACTCGGATGATTGGCATCGTCAACACCTGCGCCGCCCCCAGAATCTGGTGCCCGAATCGGTGATGCCGGCCTATGTCTGGCTGGAGAAGACCCCCGTCGATGCGGACGCATCAATCACGCTATTCGGCAAGACACTGTGGTCGCTTCCGACCGGCTCGCGGATGCAGCGGCATATGCGGGGCCTGCGGCTGATCGGGACCCCATATACGGATGCGGATATCGCGGCCGCGCCGCAGTTGGTTGACGGCAAGACGGAATTGGATGCCTTGGTCAGCTATTTGCAAGTGTTGGGTACCATGGCCCGGCTCGATGATGCCAAGGCGTATCGTGAATAGTCTAGCCGAGTACTTCCATACCGATTGGGCGGCGATGACGGTCAGCGATTGGATTGGGACTATCCTGACCGTCGTCATCTTCGTCCTGATGGTCGTGGTGTACTTCCAGGTCTTCCGTCCCAAGAACCGGGATCGACTCGAAGCACGCAAGTACATCCCGTTCGAAGACGACAACGAATTCAACGGAGACAAAGATGGCGGAAAATAATCCCTTTCCCGGTGAAAATAACACCGGTCATGTCTGGGACGGCAACCTGCGGGAGCTGAAAAACCCGCCGCCCCGCTGGTGGATGCTGGCCTTCTGGGCGTCGCTGGCCTTTTGGGTCGGGTATGGGATCCTCTATCCCATGTGGCCGATCGGTCAGCAGCCGACCCCCGGCATACTGGGCTGGAGCCAGATCAAGGAATATCAGGAGGACGCCGCGGTGTTGACCGCCAAGCGTGCCAAGTTTGAGGACAAGATCGCCGCGATGACACCCGCCGAGATCATTGCCGATCCGGGCCTCAAGCAATACACCCTGGCCGCTGCCAAGGTGCTGTTCGGGGATAACTGCCGCGCCTGTCATGGCACTGGCGGCGCTGGGAACCCCGGTTTCCCGGTGCTGGCCGATGACGACTGGCTCTACGGCGGCACGCCCGCGAAGATCCAGGAGACCATCACCGGCGGGCGTGGCGGTCAGATGACCGCGCATGAGAAGGTACTCACGGCGGCGGAGATCGATACCCTGGCCAAATGGGTGGTGCAGATGCACGATACACTCGGCAAGGGCGGGAGCGAGGAGGGCTGGACGCTGTTCAAGACCAAGGGCTGTATCGCCTGTCATGGTGAGAAGGCCAATGGCCACCTGGTGGACCTGCCCAATGGTGAGTTCGTCACCCTCGGTGCCGCCAACCTCACCGATGGGATCTGGCGTTACGAGCCGGGCGGCTATGAGAGCGCCAAGTACACCATCACCTATGGCGTGAATCAGCCCGGGGTCCCCCAGACCCGGATCGCCGTGATGCCGGTCTTCGGGCCGGATGCGACCCATGGCAACCAGGCCAAGCTGGGTCCGCAGGAGATCAAGAAACTCGTGGTCTATGTCCACGAACTCGGCGGTGGGCAGTAGCGCGCCCGCCAGACAGTCCAGACGCACGGCGGCGGCGCCGTGTGTCCCCCGCCCATGAGAGGACAGCGCCTTGAACGTACTGACCAACCTGATGAACTGGGACCCCGTGGCCTGGATGTCGATCTTGATGGTGGCGATCGCAGTCGCCATCGTCGTCTTCCTGGCCTTTAAGGTGTCGGCCTTGATCAAACAAGACGCGGCGGCACACAAGGACGAGCAGCCCTAGGGTCTGCGGTGTGGACAGATCGCCTGTCAAGGGTGATGATCCAGCCGGGTAGGGGGTTGCCCAGCCGCGGGCATCCCCCCTTTTTTATTGCCTGAAGCCTCGTCGAATCAATCAATTGTGATTGACAAAACGCATGGCGCGCGAGGCGGCTGGAGCCTAGCAGCCTGTCGGACTTGATGGCGTAACCGATTGATTAAACAGGAAAACGACTTTTTGGCGCAAAAGAGGAAACTCTTTGCATTCAATCGGTTGCATCACTAAGTCCGACAGCCTGCTAGCTTGCCCGTCGTGCCGTGATCGGCCGTGCGACCGAACAGGCGGCGCGGCCCCCCCAATGGGAGATGGTTCGTGAACACGAGCAAACCCAGTGCGGCACCGGCAACGGTGGACGCACTCTATGACGAGGCCGTCCACTGGCACGTCAACACCGGTGGCGAAACCATCCATGCCAAGCGTCTGCCTGGGCGCTGGCGCACCATCAAGTGGCTCACCGCCTCGGTCTGGTTGGTCTTCTTTCTGGGGCCCTATGTGCGCTGGGATGGCCGCCAGGCGGTCCTCTTCGATATCCCGAATCGCCAGTACCACCTGTTCGGCGTGACCGTCCTGCCCCAGGACTTCTGGATGTTGTCGCTGCTGCTGTTGTTCTTCGCGATCCTGCTGGCGGTGGCGACCGCGCTCGTGGGACGCGTCTGGTGCGGATTCTTCTGCTTTCAGACCGTCTGGACCGATCTGTTTACCTGGATCGAGGAGCGGCTGGAGGGGTCCCCGCCCCAGCGGCGCAAGCTCGACCAGGCGCCACTCACCTTAGCCAAACTGCGCATCAAGGCCACCAAGCACCTGCTGTGGCTCATCATCGGCTTTGCGACCGGCTTCAGCTTCGTCTCCTGGTTCACGGTGGCCCCGGACCTCTGGGGCGAGTTCTTTACCGGGCAGGCGAACAGCGTCCTGTATTTCACGGTCGCGCTCTTTACCGTCGGTACCTACGGCTTGGCGGGCTTTCTGCGCGAACAGGTGTGCTTTTGGCTCTGCCCCTATGCCCGTATTCAAGGTGTGATGCTCGACAAGTCCACCGTGGTGCCGACCTATGACGAGCGGCGCGGGGAGCCGCGCGGCCGGCTGCAAAAGGGGGCCGCCGCGCCGCTGTCGCTCGGCGATTGTGTGGATTGCAACCAGTGCGTGGCCGTCTGCCCCACCGGCATCGATATCCGTCATGGTCAACAGGAGGGTTGTATTACCTGTGCGCTGTGCATCGACGCCTGTAACTCGGTGATGGACAAGGTTGGACGTCCGCGCGGCCTGGTCCGTTATGCCTCGCTCGACGAGTTCGAGGGCAAGCCCGCCCGGGCATTCTTCAAACGCGCGCGGGTGTGGGTCTACTCCGGCATCCTGATGGCCGCCCTCGGCGGTATCTTCTACGGCCTGTCCACCCTGGACGCGGTGGATCTGAAGGTCTTGCACGAGCGGGCACCGCTCTTCGTGACCTTGAGCGACGGGTCGGTCCAGAACCGCTACACCCTCAAGCTCTTGAACAAGATGCCCGAGGCGCTCGCGGTGCGGATCGACGTCACCGGGCCCGCGGGTCTCAAGCTGATCGGGGCCGACGCACCGATCGCCGTCGCCCCCGGTGGGGTCACCCCGGCCGAGGTCTTCATCAAGGTCCCGCGGGCGAACCTCACGCGGGAGCAGGAGCCGATCCGGTTTCGTGTCGAGACGGTTCGCCCCAATGGTCAGGTCATCCGCGCCGAGCGTACCAGCGTCTTCGTCGGCCCACCACGCTAGGATTCATCAGGAGATCCATCGCCATGCAAGCATCTGCCACCACCGGTGACACCCTCAACTCCCCCTGGCGCAACCCCTGGGTATTGGCCTGGGTCGGCCTGGTGGCGACGGTGCTGGTGGTCAACGCGACCTTCATCTATTTCGCCATCGCCACCAACCCGGGGCTGGTCGCCGACGACTATTACGACCGCGGCCAGCGCTATGAGAAGACCCTGAACTCCCGTCTCGCCAAGGCCCCGGGCTGGACCCAGCGCATCGATATCCCTGACGATATCAAGGCCAAGCAGTCGGCGACCATCCTGGTCACCCTGGTGGACAAGACCGGGCAGCCGGTGACACCGGAGCGGGTGAACTTCTTCGCCTATCGGCCATCCGACAAATCGGCGGACTTCTCGGTGCCGATGGTGGTGGAGGGTCCGGGACGCTACTCGGTGCGGGTGACCTTCCCGCTGTTCGGGGCCTGGGACGCCCTGATCGCCGTGCGCCACGACGGGGATGAGGTCACCACCGGCGAACGCATCCAGGTCGCGCGTCCCTGACCGCCAGGCCCAGGTGAGCCCGCCCGCGCCTGGCTGTTTTCACTGCGGCCTGCCGCTGCCACCTGGGGCGGAGGTCTGCGCCGTCATCCGCGGGGACCAAAGGGCCTTTTGCTGTACCGGCTGCCGGGCGGTGTGCGAGGCGATCCACGCGGCCGGTCTGGACGGCTTCTACCGTCGCACCCAGGAGGGTGAGCCGCTGGGGCCGCCGCCAGAGTTACCGAAAAACCTGTCGTTCTATGACCTGGATGCGGTGCAAGAGGAGTTCGTCGACACCACGGGGGCGGAGCGCGAGATCAACCTGTTGGTGGAGGGTATCCACTGCGCCGCCTGTGTCTGGCTGATCGAAACCGGGCTCAAGACCCTGCCGGGGGTGGCCGAGGCGCGGGTCAACCTCACCGGGCGGCGGCTGCGGGTACGCTGGGACAATGGCCGGCTGGCGCTCTCGGGCATCCTGCGGCGGCTCGGCGACCTGGGCTATGCCGCCGTCCCATTCGACCCGGACTCCGCCGAGGGCGCCATGCGCCGGGCCGGGCGCGCCCAGCTCTACCGCCTGGCCTGGGCCGGGTTTGCCATGATGAACCTGCTGTGGATCTCCATTGCACTCTACAGCGGGGCGGACCAGGGCGAGTTTCGCGGGCTCTTCCAGTGGACCGGCTGTCTGCTGGCCACACCGACCCTGATCTACTGCGGCTATCCCTTCTACAAGGCCGCCTGGAACGGCCTGCGCACCGGGCACCTGAGCATGGACCTGCCGATTGCCATCGGCGCCTCCATCACCTATCTGTATTCGCTCTATGTCACGGTGAGCGGCACCCGCGCGGGCGAGGTCTATTGGGATACCGTCGTCAACTTTCTGTTCGTGATCCTGCTCGGGCGTTTCCTTGAGGGCCTGTCCAGGCGCGAGGCCGTCACCGCCACGGCGCGCCTGCTCGACCTCCAGCCCAAGGTCGCCACCGTGTTGCGCGACGACACCGAGTCGGTGGTGCCGATCCGCTCCATTGCCCCGGGCGAACGCCTCCTGGTGCGCGCGGGCGAGCGGGTGCCGGTGGATGGCACCGTGTTGGAGGGGGCAAGCGAGTTGGATGAGTCGATGCTGACCGGCGAGTCCCTGCCCGTGTTGAAAGAGGTGGGGGAGGGCGTCTGTGCCGGGACCATCAACGGTGCCGGGGTGCTCATCGTGCGCGCCACCGCCACCCTGCGTGACACCGCCCTGGGGCGCATCATCCGATTGGTGGAGGACGCCCAGGCGAGCCACGCCCCGATCCAGCGCCTGGCCGACCGCATCGTCCCCTGGTTTGTGGCAGTCACCCTGGGGCTCGCGGCACTGACCTTCATCGTTTGGGTTCGGGTCGACCTCCAGACCGCCATCCTGGCCGGCACCGCGGTACTGATCGTCACCTGTCCCTGCGCCTTCGGCATGGCGACCCCGATGGCGGTGGCAGTCGCCGCTGGGCTGGGCGCCTCCCGTGGCATCCTCATCAAGAACGGGGCCGTGCTCGAGCAACTGTCATCCATCGAGCATTTCGTCTTCGACAAGACCGGCACACTCACCACCGGGCGGCCGGAGGTGACCGCGTGGCGCAGCGGCGCCGCACCCTGGCAGCGGCTGGCGGCCGAATCGCCGGTCTTCGGCGCGGACGCACGCGCGCAGTTGCGCCTGATCGGCGCGCTGGAGCGGCGCTCGGAACACCCGGCGGCGGCGGCGGTGCTGGCACTCTGCGAACGGCTGGGGATTCCGACCGCGGGCGCCCGGGTGGAGTCGGTCGAGCTGGTCCCCGGTCTGGGGATCCGCGGCCAGGTGGATGGTGCCACGGTGATGGTCGGTAGCGCCGACTGGCTGCTGCGCAACGGCGTACCACCCGCAGAGCCCGCGGGGCAACCGGACGGCAGTCTGATCCATTGCGCGGTCGCCGGACTGCCGCCCCTGGTCCTGGCCACGGAGGATCGCCTGCGCCCGGGTGCGGCCGCGGTCGTCGGGCGGATGCGTGCCGAGGGTATCCGCGTCACCCTGCTGACCGGCGACCGGCGCGCCGCGGCCGAGCGGGTCGCTGCCGCCCTGGGCGATGTCGAGGTGATCGCCGACGTCCTGCCGGAGGCCAAGGAGCGGGCGATCGCTGAACTACAGCGGGGCGGCGGGCGGGTTGCTATGGTCGGCGACGGGGTCAACGATGCCCCGGCCCTGGTGCGCGCCGCGGTCGGCATTGCCATGGGCAGCGGCACCGATGTCTCCATTGCCAGTGCCGACATCGTGCTCATGTCCAATGACCTGGAGCGGGTGGCGGAGGCCGCGGAACTCTCCCGGCGCACGCTGCGCACCATCCGCCAGAACATCGGTATTTCCATCGTCTATAACTTGATCATGGTCCCGCTGGCGATGGCCGCCGTACTCACCCCACTCATCGCCGCCATCGCCATGCCGCTGAGTTCGCTCGCGGTCATCGGTAATTCGGCGCGTATCCGCGGCCTGTTCAAGGGCCGCCTTTGACCTCAGCGATTCCACATGGGAGACTCCAGATGGAAGTCATCTACGGCTTGATTCCAGGCATGATCATCCTCGGCCTGGCCGCGGTTGCCGTGCTGTTCTGGGCCGCCCGTAGCGGCCAGTTCGACGACCTGGAGGGCGACGGGCGGCGTATCCTCATGGATGAGGACGAGGCCGAACCGCGCCGCGAAGGCGAACGGGAACGGCAAAGTCCAACGCCCGCAGCGCGTTCGGATGACGGCCCGGTCTAGTACCCCATTCCACCCTATGTCGCGCCCCTGCGGGGCTTGATCAGGGGCACAAGAGTAGGCGGAATAAGTTACGAGCATGGGGTGTCGACGTCAGCTCGCGTCATGGGCCGATGCGCTGATCTCCTCGCTGGGGACCTGGATGTAATTGCCTTGAACGAAATCGGTGCCGCAATTCCAGACCCGCGAGACCGTTTCCTGATTCTCAGGGTGAATCCGCTCCGAGATAGGCGACGAGTTTGTTGTCCGGGTCGGGGGGGCGGTCGATCATGGCAAGATGCGTCAGCGAACAAACATTCAGCGCAAGAGGCGGGCTCTGACGACGCTTGCAATCTTGGGGCTTGGCGAGAGTCCGCCGACCGCGACACCCCCGCTCACGACCGTTATCGCGTACGTCTGCAGGTCGGCGGTGATCAATCCATAACAACCTAGCATCGCGCTGCCGCCGCTATCGATGAAGTCCGACGGTTTGAACTCAAAGACGTTCGTGGATTGCGACTTGATTTGTTCCCATTGCGCCTTGCAATCCTGACCCGCGCCGGTCGATACATGACAGACCCGCCTGATCCCACCATAGGTGAAAACGGCCATGATACAGCCGGTAAACGGGTAGCTGATGACATCCTCGCCATTTGGTGCAACCCAATTGATACCATTCAGCACGAACGGCACGTATTTGTGGCTGCCCTGATAGATCCCGTTGACGATGCCATTCGAACACAGAACGCCGCCGCCAACCACGCCAGCCCCGCTGGTCGGCAACCAGGAAGGCGTCCCCGGAATGATGACTTGCTCTAACATCGACGTGTCTCCGCTATGGATTGAAAGCACGGAAGGCCCCAGCCGCCAACATCGATGCAGTTGCGTCGAGACGACCGCTGCCGCAGGAATAGGTAACCGCCCGCAACGATTTTTCAACCTCCGTCTTCCGGCGGTCGCCTGCCCGGACCCTGGCCGACCCGCTCCAAGCCGGTCTGTCCTGCCCCGCACTCAGATGGGCGCCGACGCGGTGATCCTGGTCCCGGAGTGGCCGGGACGATGCGGCAGCGCAAGCGTTCGCAGCCCGGCTCGAGCTTGGGCCGGGGCCGCGGGTGCGTCAGGTCGTGCTATCGGGTGCGCCTGTGGACTCCCCGTCACCCGCATCCTTATCCTCATCCTCATCCTCTTCACAATCCTCCTGGCACTTTCCGTACTGGTCGGGGTTCTCCCCGATCTTCTCAATCAGGTGTGGGTAGTGGGTGCCGGGGCGCGGATTGAAGGGTGCCTTGCGTGTTCGCGCTACCTGAAAGACCCAAGAATCGCCGTAGTCGAAGTAGTAGAAGAGCTTCCTGTCTTTCGGCAGCGGAAACAACCCGGCCAGCGTTTTTTCGCAAAACGCGTCGCCCTCGCCGTCGAGCCCTATCAGGCCCCGGCTACGCGGTGTTCTGGCGACAAAAAAGTCATAGAGATGATCGTCATCGAAACCGATGGTGCGCTGAATCAGATAGTGTAGGCTCTCCTGGTCCGTGGCAGCGTCCATCTCGAAGACCCGGACCCACTGCGATGTTGCGTACGCACCTCCAAGCAAAGTAATCTTGATGGTCCAGATCATGACGAGGTCTCCAGTTGTTTCATTAAACCAAGATGGGTGTAGTGTCTAAGACAAGGTCTCGACCTTCATCCCGACATTGCCAAACCCACCGGGCTCGTGACAGCGCTTTGCGGTGTCACGCATGTGTCAGGCGCTCTGCGCCGGGAGTGCAAGCGGCCAGAATGCCGATGGAGGCTGACTTGTCTCCGGCATCAGGCCCCACTGTCTATAGACTCCCACATTCCGTTCTGATGCAGCCAGATGGGGTCGGCGTTGCGGAGAACAAATTCTTCCTCCGGCAAGCCGTCAATGATCAGCGGCCGGCGTACCTTTTTTTGTTTTCCGTTCAGAAACACCACCATATATTGCTCATTTCTTCGCTTCTTCGCCGTCTTCTCGGCGGTAGTCAGCTTTCGATTCGGTTTGGCCATGAGCCGGAATCATTAATTTAAGGCTTTTTCGAGGAAGGTGGCGGAGGCGCTACCGGTCGGAGCCCGTCAATTGGTAATCTGAACGGAGAAATTTCCAAACTTGTCGAAGGCCTTGCCATTGTGAGTCCCCGTGGGGTAGTTTGTGACCCAGTGAAATAAGTTGATGTGGCCTTGAGTTCCGACACAACCTTTTCCATTGCAGCGAGCTTCTCCTTCAATGTTTGCACATCTCTGAGGTGGTGGCGAACACCTTCTCGGTACACTTGAATCAAGCTTCCTTTCACGAGTTCCGCAAGTTCTTCGGTTGAGTCAAAATATCTCGGTGAATGGCTGCGCTCCAGGGTGTCCCTGAATCGTTTCAAGTGAGCGGCTTGGGTCTCGCCCTCTGGAACGATATGCCCATGTTGGTCGAGCGGCGGCTGGTTCGGGTGGTTCGAAGTTTTTTTGAAATAGACTTGTATGCTCTTGCCATAGCTCAAGGCTTTTTTGTATTCCCATTCGGTTACGCTTATCGTATACTCCGGCATGCGCAAGTGTTTGGTCAACTGCGCGCCGTTCTTTTTCGAGGTCGAGAAACGTCGAGCTAATAAAGGCTGATGGGTGAGATGTGTTGTCATTAAGTTGCATGGCTATCCTCCAATACAGTTGTATCCTGGATAAAGCGCGGCAGAATCCAGGTTCATGCGGCAAGCCGCTCACTGATCATGTGCATCCAAGGCGGGAGGTAGCACAATGATCAAGAAAACCTGCCCATCGCGCAGGCTTCGATCCGGTTCCGGGTAAGTCGGTCTCGCACTCTTCCTTGGCGCCCTTGCGTGAGAACGACACTCCCGGCGCAGAGCGCCAAACACATGCGTGACACCGCGAAGCGGTGTCATGATCGTGGGGGTAGGCGGTGTCACGCGTGCGCATCGCGTCCCCCTTGGCGTCCTTGGCGCCTTGGCGTGAGCCCCTCTTACTGACAGGCCTCGCACTCAGGATCGAGTATGGAGCACGCCGCCGGCGCCGCCCCGTTACCCTTCCCTTTGTCCAGTGCGATGTAGCTCCCCCCGACCGCACTCAGGCGATTGGCCTTGGTCGCATCCGACATGGTGGATTTCTCCACATGGGTGGCGCCCATGGAGCGCAGGTAATAGGTGGTCTTGAGCCCGCGGACCCAGGCGAGTTTGTAGAGGTTGTCGAGCTTTTTGCCGTTCGGCTCACTCATATAGAGATTGAGGCTCTGCGCCTGGTCGAGCCATTTCTGGCGGCGGCTGCCGGCCTCGATCAACCAGCGGGGGTCGACCTCGAAGGCGGTGGCATAGAGCGCTTTGAGTTCCTCCGGAATGCGGTCGATGGGCTGCGCTGAACCGTCATAATACTTGAGGTCATTGACCATGACGGCATCCCAGAGGTCCAACTCCTTCAGGTCCGCCACCAGATAGGGATTGACCACGGTGAATTCGCCGGAGAGGTTCGACTTGACAAACAAGTTCTGATAGGTCGGCTCGATCGACTGGCTGACACCCACGATGTTGCTGATGGTCGCGGTGGGGGCAATCGCCATGGTGTTGGAATTGCGCATACCGACCGTCTGGACGCGGGTGCGAAGCGTCTCCCAATCCAGCGTGCTGCCGGTGTCCATCTGCAGATAGCCGCCGCGCGCCGCCGCCAGGAGTCCGATGCTGTCGATGGGGAGGATGCCCTGGCTCCACAGGCTGCCGGGGAAGCTCGGATAGCGCCCGCGCTCCTCGGCCAGGTCCGAACTTGCCTGGATGGTGTAATAGCTCAGGTGCTCCATGCTGGTATCGGCAAACTGGACGGCCTCCTGGCTGCCATAGGCGATACGCAGTTTATAGAGCGCATCCTGGAAGCCCATGATGCCCAGCCCGACCGGGCGGTGGCGCAGGTTGGATTTGCGCGCCTGGGGCACGTTGTAGAAGTTGTAGTCGATGACGTTATCGAGCATCCGCATGGCGGTGCGCACCGTGCGTTGCAGGCGCTTGGTATCGAGGCCCTGGTCGGTGACATGGGCGGCCAGATTCACCGAGCCCAGATTGCAGACGGCGATTTCCTGGTCATTGGTGTGCAGGGTAATCTCGGTACAAAGATTACTGGAATGTACCGTCCCGACATGCTGGTTGGTATAGCGCACATTGCACGGGTCCTTGAAGGCGATCCAGGGATGGCCGGTCTCAAACAGCATGGCGAGCATCTTGCGCCACAGGTCGACCGCCTTGAGCCGCTTGCTGACCTTCATCTCGCCACGCTCGGCCCGCGCCTCATAGGCGAGGTAGGCGGCCTCGAATGGCTGGCCCATCAGGTCGTGCAGGTCCGGCGTCTCGTCCGGAGAGAACAGGGTCCAGTGCTGGTCCTCAGCCACCCGCTTCATGAAGAGGTCCGGCACCCAGTTGGCTGTATTCATGTCATGGGTACGGCGGCGGTCGTCGCCGGTGTTCTTGCGGAGATCCAGGAACTCCTCAATGTCGACGTGCCAGGTCTCAAGATAGGCGCAGACGGCGCCCTTGCGCTTTCCGCCCTGATTGACTGCCACCGCCGTGTCATTGGCCACTTTGAGGAAGGGCACCACCCCTTGGCTCTTGCCGTTGGTCCCCTTGATGTGCGCCCCCATACCGCGCACCCGGGTCCAGTCATTGCCCAGACCGCCGGCGAATTTGGACAGCAGCGCATTGTCCTTGATGGCGCCGTAGATACCGTCGAGGTCATCCGGGACCGTGGTGAGAAAGCAGGAACTCAGTTGCGGCCGCAGGGTACCCGAATTGAATAAGGTAGGGGTGGATGACATGAAATCGAAGCTGGAGAGCAACTCATAGAATTCGATGGCCCGCTCTTCGCGGTCGATCTCGTTGGTCGCGAGCCCCATGGCGACGCGCATAAAGAAGGCCTGGGGCAGTTCGATGCGGAGGCCCGCGGCGGTGTGGATAAAGTAGCGGTCGTAGAGTGTCTGGAGCCCCAGATAGGTAAAGTCGAGGTCGCGCTCGGGTTTGAGCGCGGCACCCAGTCGATTGAGGTCGAAGCGGGTGAGTTGGCGGTCCAAGAGCTCCAGGTCGGCGGCGCGGCGGACATAGGCGCTGAAATAGTCGCTGTAGCGCTCGGCGAGATCGGCCTGGGTCTCGACCCCGACACTGAGATCGAGATAACCCAGGGCCTCGCGGCGCATCAGGTCGAGCAGCAAACGGGCGGCCACCTGGCTGTAGGCGGGGTCGCGCTCGATTAGTGCGCGGGCGGACAGCACCAGTGTCTGGCCCACGTCGGATTCGCGCACCCCATCAAAGAGGTTGCGGGTGCTGTCGGTGAGGATCAACGCGGCATCGACGCCACTGAGCCCCCGGCAGGCCTCGTCGAGGAGGCGGCGCAGGCGCGCGCGGTCCAGCGGTTGCGTGCTGCCGTCGGCCAGGGTCACTGACAGCGGCGAGGCGGCCGGCGGTGCGGTCTCGGCGGCGGCCTTGTGGGCGCGCTCGCGGGCGCGCTCATCGCGATACAGGACATAGTCGCGGGCGACCTTGTGCTCTCCGGCGCGCATCAGGGCCAGTTCCACCTGGTCCTGAATGTCCTCAATGTGGACGGTGCCGCCGCCGGGGAGCCGGCGGGTGAGGGCGGCGACGACCTGTTCGGCGAGTTCCTGCACCCGATCATGGACCCGGCTGGAGGCGGCGGCGCTGCCGCCCTCCACCGCGAGGAAGGCCTTGGTGAGTGCCACCATGATCTTGTTGGGGTCGAAATGGGTGACCTTGCCGTTGCGACGGATGACCTGAACGCGCCCCGGGGTGAGGGCGCCGAGCTCGGCACTGGTCGGTTGACCGGTGGACGCCGCGGCTGGGGCGGGCGCTTGAGTCGGCACGGTGGGTACCTGGGCGGTGACTGATGCGGACATGGTTCCTCCTGATCTGGCCTTGGTCTTGGGGTGTACTTAGGGGCGCCCGGCAGTCGGGGCGAGGCGCGGCCGGACGGCTGGGCCGGTTGGCGCGGGCGGGGACGGGACACAATATATACGCCAGTTTTGATCAGTCAACCACTAGATGTTGAGTTTGTCGGCCTTGCGAGGCGGTGGCCGCCGAGTGTGCGGGCGATGCACCAAGGCCTTAACCTCAGGTATACTTCGCGTCCCCCCGCAGACCCGGGCATGACCGGGCGCAACCAAGACGGGGCCACGAATCCTGAGGAGGATTTCGCCGATGAAGGTCAAAGACGCAATGAGTCGTTCGGTGCGCGCGGTCAAGCCGGGCACCAAGATCATGGAAGTCGCCTCCCTGATGTGCCTGCACCGCTTCCACGGGCTGCCCGTGGTCGATGATGACGGGCATTTGATCGGGGTCATCTCAGAAAAAGACGTATTACACAGTCTGTTCCCGCGGCTCGACGATTTGGTGGCCGAAGGGATGCACTCGGTGGACCTGGACCATCAGTTGAGCCTCTACCGGGGCGTGCTGGAGAAGAACGTGGAGGACCTGATGGCCCATACGCCGATCTCGGTGGACGCCGATATGCACCTGTTGCGCGCCGCCACCATCATGGTCCGGCACAATTTCAGGCGTATTCCGGTGGTCGAGGGCGGTTTGCTGGTGGGTATGTTGAGTCTGGGCGATGTCCACAAGGCCATCTTCCACGCCAACATCACCGGTGGGCTCAAGGGCGGCTGAGAACGCCCGCGGTGGCGTGGGGTCCGCTGGGCATCGCCCCGGTGCCCGCGTCGCCCAGGTAGCGGCCATGGCGCCCGCACCAACGTCTGAGCCCCAGTGGTATCGCTGGTGCGGTGAGGATCTGGAGATCACGCTGCGGGTACAGCCCCGCGCGTCCCAGAATTGCTTTGTCGAAGAACAGGGCGGGAGTTTCCGGGTGCGTATCCAGGCGGCGCCGGTCGAGGGCAAGGCGAATGATGGCCTGCGCCGTTTTATCGCCGATGCCTTCGGTGTAGCCCAGTCGCGGGTCGAGTTTTTGAGCGGCGAGCAATGCCGCTTAAAGCGGCTGCTGATCCGTTCCCCTCGCCGTTTCCCTGTGCCAATCGAACCGCCGGTCGCGCCCTCGTCGGCCCGGCTAACGGCCAGGGCGCCCGCTCCCGGCGCGACTTCCACCCTGAAGCGACGGCGTTGAGCGGACAAATCCCGGCACTGTCGGAGCGGCTTGCGACCTACCGGGATTGGAAGGTGCGGGTTACGCACGCGGTGACCGAACTGGCGACCTGGCTCGCAGCGCACCGCCAAGCCACCCCTCGCACCCACGAGCAACTCAGCGCCACCTTGGGGTTCTTGGACCGCGACCGTCTGACGCTGGCCGTGGTCGGCGAAGCGTCCCGGGGCAAGGCCGAGTTGATCAACGCGCTCTTCTTCTCGGACCTGGGGGTGGGCCTGCTGCCCGCGGCGGCGCCCGACACGACCCTGTGCCCAACTGAGTTCCTGTGGGACGCGGAGCATCCCGACCCCTATCTACGCCTGTTGCCGGTGGAGACCCGGGCCGCTGACACCCCGTTGGCGGCGTTCAAGGCCGATCCGCAGCCTTGGGTCCACCGCCCGCTCGATCTGCGCGGTCCGCAACAGCTCGCCGATGCATTAAACGTCATCCTCCAGACCAAGCGAGTCCCCCTGGCGGAGGCTGTGCGGTTGGGCCTGTCGAGTGCCGACCCGACCCTGGAGCGGGCGCCGGACACGGCCGCCGTGGAGATCGCCAAGTGGCGTTATGCCATCGTCAGTCTGCCCCATCCGCTGCTCAAGCAGGGTCTGGTCATCCTATACATCCCAGGTGCTGCCCTTGGGCATGAGCCGGAGCTCACCATCAGCAGGCTGCCTGCGGCGGCGGCGGTGCTCTTGGTGCTGGCCGCCGATGCGGGGGTGACCGACACCGACCTGGCCCTGTGGCAACGCCACCTCAAGGGCGGTCAGGCCGGGCGACAGCGGGCCATCCTGGTCGCGCTGAACAAGGTCGACCGATTGTGGGGCGACGAGCGCCCCGCTGCGGACCAGGCCGCCGGCCAGGACTCCGGCCAGGACCCCGACGCCCTGGTCGCCACCCGCCGACGCGAGGCCGCGGCGGCACTCACGATTGCCGAGGACCTGGTCTTCCCGGTCTCGGCCTGGGCGGCCCTGGCGGCGGCGATGCGCAAGGACGCGGCGCTGCTGCGGCGCAGCGCCTTGCCGGTCTTGGAGCGGCACCTGGCCGACACGCTGCTGGAGACCAAGCGCCAGTCGGCGATCGAGGCGATCGACGCTGGCGCCGGTGCGGTCCTGGAGCGCAACCGCAATCGGATCGGCTCGCGCCTCGCCCACGTCAAGTCACAGTTGCGAGAGCTGGAGCAACTGCGCGACCAGCGCCAAGACGTCATCGCGCAGTTGCTCGGGCCGACCCGGCGCGAACAGGAGCGCTATCTCAAGGGCGTGCAGCGCTTACAGCAGACCCGTGAGACCTTGCTCACGCAGACCAGCCAATGCCGACGGTTGTTGGAGCGTGACGTGATCGACGCGATGGTGGCGCGCGCCCAGGACGAACTGATGCATAGTTGGAGTACCGCGGGGCTGCGGCGTGCCATGAAGGGGTTGTTCGACGAGCTACGGTTGGCCATGCAAACCGTCGCGGTCGACAGCGAGGGCATCCGCAAGCAGGTGCGCGAGACCTATCAGGTCTTCCGCGACGACTTCGCGTACGATCTCGCCACCCCCCAGGTCTTCGCGCCCATGCGCTATCGCCTCGAGATCGAGCTGCTGTATCAGGAGGTCGAGGCGTTCCGGCACAGCCCCGGCATGGCCCTGTCCGGGCAGGGAATGGTGATCCGGCGGTTCAACCAACAACTGGTGAGCCGCGCCCAGGCACTGTTCGAGCAACTGCGCCTGGCCTATGATGGCTGGATGCGCGACAGCCTGCAGCCCCTGGTCGACGAGGTCCAAGAGCACCAACTGATGATGCAGAAGCGGCTCGAAAACCTCCAGCGGATCGGCCGTTCTAAGGATGCCTTACGCAGCCGTATCGACGTCATGCAGGGCCAGTCGGAGGTCTTGGCCGAAGAGCTCAAGGCCCTGCGCACGATCCACAACGCCTTGCACGATGATCCATTCTAAAGGAGAAAATCCGATGTTAAAGCGCCTGGCCCTCGCGGTCTGTGCAGCGGGTGTCCTGCTCCAGGGTGCCCAGACGCTGGCCGCGGAGAGCACCCGCGTGGGTGAGTTCACGATTTACCATAGTGCCTTTACAGCAGATACCCTGACCCCGGAGATTGCCGCAGCCAATGGCATCCAGCGCGGTAAAGGCTTCGGCGTGTTGAATGTGAGCGTGATCAAGCAACAAGCCGGAACCACCGGCACCTCCGTGAAGGCCCTGGTGGACGTGGACCTGGTCAAAGACAAGGTCCGCACCGGACAGGTTGTCATGCACGAGGTTGCGACCCAGGGCGCCGTGTCTTACCTCGGTCAGTTTCCCATCGCCAACGGCCAAGAACTGAACTTCGAGATCCGTGTCCGCCCGGCCGGCACCCCCGAGACCACGACCATCCACCTGCGCCAGGAATTCTTTACCGAATGACTGGTGCCTCTGGCTATTTTGATTCGGTGTTAACAACGTGAAAAATCGCCCAGTGGGCGATTTTTCACGCGAGCTGCCACAGTGCGTAGAGGCCGCAGCCGACGATGAAGAGTCCGGCCGTCTGTCGCCATCGGCGCTGCTCCGCGAGGCGGGCGGCGGCGCCCGCAAGCAGGCCGATGCCGAGCAGGTTCGGCAGCGTCCCGGCGCCAAAGGCGAGCATCACCAAGGCACCGTCGCGTGGGCTGCCGGTCGCCACCGCCGTGATCAACACGCTGTAGACCAGGCCGCAGGGGATCCAGGCCCAGATCAACCCGATCGCCAGCGCCTGATCCAGTCGCCGCACGGGCAGCCAGCGGCGGGTGAGCGGCTGCAGCCGACGCCAGAGCAGGAGCCCCAGGCGCTCGACCTGCGCCAGTTGGCGCCACCAATCGCCCAGATAGAGTCCGAGCAGGACCATGACCACGCCCGCCAGGGCGTAGAGCCCGCGGGCGACTAACTGGAGCGAGTCCAGTTGCAGGAGGATGGCGCCCAGGCCGCCGGCGAGTGCACCGGCGAGGCCGTAGCCGGCCACCCGGCCCAGGTTGTAACCGAGTTGCAGAGGCAACAGGCGCCACGGATCGCGGCGGCGGCGCGGGTCCAACCCCAGGGTTAGTGAACTTACCAGCCCTCCGCACATGGTGAGGCAATGCACTCCCCCCAGCAGGCCGACCAGGAAGGCGGTGACATAGGTGCCGTGTGCGATCAAATGGTGTGCGATCCGGTTGGGAGAGCGAACTGGGATATGACTGTCGGCGGGCGGCGGCAGGCGCGCGCCATGATACCGCATGCTGCTGAACTGAGCGCCTTTCGCGCGGGACTTCCCTGGGGCTGGATCAGGGTTTTCGGTTTCCGGCATGGTGTATCATTGTGCCCTCAGCCCGCACCTGTTTCGTGACCATGCAAGCCTATCAACGCGATTTTCTCAGTTTTTCCGCCACGGTGGGGGCACTGCGATTCGGCGACTTCACCCTGAAGTCCGGCCGCCGCAGTCCCTATTTTTTCAACGCGGGGCTTTTCGATACCGGTGCCCGACTGGCGCGGCTGGCCGATGCCTACGCCCGACGGATCAGCGATTGCGGCTGCGCCTTCGACATGCTCTACGGCCCGGCCTACAAGGGTATCCCGCTGGCCGCGGCCACCAGTATCGCGCTGGCGCGCGACACCGGGCGGGACCTACCCTTTGCCTTCAATCGTAAGGAGGCGAAGGACCATGGGGAGGGTGGGGTCATCGTTGGGCGCCCGCTCGCCGGACGGGTGCTGATCATCGACGACGTGATCACCGCTGGCACCTCGGTGCGGGAATCGATCGAGGTAATCCGTGCCGCCGGCGCGCAACCCGTGGGGGTGGTCATTGCCTTGGATCGTCAGGAGCGCGGTGCCCACGACCGCTCGGCCGTGGCTGAGGTCCAGGACTTGTTCGGCATTCCCGTGTTCAGCATTGTGACGCTTGACCACCTGATTGGCTGTTTAGACGATTTTGCGATCGATGAGGCATTGCGTACCGCGATGCGTACCTACCGGGTTTCTTATGGGATCTGACAACATGAAACATTCGCGCTTGATTCAGTCAGCGCTGCCCCACGCCCCGCGGTCATCCGCACGGTGCTGGCCCGCGCTGACCTTGCTGTGTGCGCTCAGTGTGGTCGGCAATGCGGCCGCGGGTACCATGTTTCGCTGGGTGGACGAGAAGGGCGAGGTCCATTATACCGATCAAATCCCGCCGAGCCAGAGCGAGCGGGGCCATGCAACCATGAGTAAGCAGGGTTCGCGCATGGACGTGGTGGCGCCGGCCAAGAGCCCGGAGGAGCTCCAGCGCGAAGCTGAATTGGAGAACCAGCGCGCCCAGCAGACCGTGTTGCGTGAGCAACAAATGGCCGCCGATCGGGTGCTGCTGCGGACCTATCATTCGGCGGACGATATGCTGATGGCCCGGGATGGCAAGGTCGCGGCGCTTGACGTGGCCATCCAGGTGGCCCGCGGTACTGTCCGGCAGCAGCAGGACCGGATGCGCAAGCTACGTTCCGAGGCGGCCGACCTGGAGCGCGCGGGCAAGCCGATTCCCCAGACCCTCACCGACAGCCTACAGAAGAGTGAGCGCACGATCCGCGAGTCCTACGAGACGATCGTCGCTCGGGAGCAGGATAAGGCCGCAATCCGCCAAGACTTCGATGGCGACCTCAAGCGCTTCCGCCAGCTCAAGAACCTCCCCGACGACCCCGCCGCGGCGCCGCCGGAGGCGGCTCAACTCGCCTTGCGCAACCTGGTGACCTGCCCGGACACGGCCCAATGCGACCTGTACTGGGGGCGGGCACTCGCCTATGTCCAGGCCCATGCCACCACCAAGATCGAGGCCTCCGGTGCCACCATGCTGATTACGGCGCCGCCGGAGACCCCCCAGGACGTGGGCCTAACACTCTCGCGTATCCCGGACAAACAGGGATCGGCCGCATCCATCTTTCTGGATCTGCAATGCAGAAATAAATCACCCGCCAACGCCAATTGCAGCGCTGACAACGCCAACGCCGCCAAGGTCCTGAACGAGTTCCGCGATGCGGTGACCGGGGCCCCGGCCACCGGCGCGCCCCCCGCGGGGGCGCTACCCTAAGTCAGCGGCGACGGATCAGGGTACCGACCCCCTCGTCGGTAAATAGGTCGAGCATCACCGCGTGTTCGACGCGACCGTCGATGATATGGGCGCTCTTCACTCCGCCCTGGACTGCGTCGAGTGCGCATTGGATCTTGGGGAGCATCCCCCCGCTGATGACGCCGGAGCGGATCAACTCATTGACCCGTCCGACATCCAACTCGGGGATCAGGGTGCCGTCCGCATCCAACAGACCGGAGGTGTTGGTCAGCAGCAACAGCTTCTCCGCCTTCAACACCTCCGCGACCTTACCGGCCACCAGATCGGCATTGATGTTGTAGGAGCGGCCATCGGCACCCACCCCGATGGGTGCGATGACCGGGATGAAATTGCCCCGGACTAGCAGGTCGACCACCGCGACATCGATGCTCTCGACCTCGCCCACATGGCCTAGGTCGATAATCTCCGAGGCGTTGAGCTCCGGCGCATCGCGGCGCAGCAACAGCTTGCGGGCGTGTATCAGGTCCCCGTCCTTGCCGGTCAGACCGACCGCAGCGCCGCCGTGCCGATTGATCAGACTGACGATCTCCTTATTGACCAACCCGCCCAGGACCATCTCGACCACATCCATGGTCTCCGCGTCGGTGACCCGCAGTCCCTGCACGAATTCGCTCGCCTTCCCCAGACGCTTGAGCAAGGAGCCGATCTGGGGGCCGCCGCCGTGGACTACCACCGGATTGACCCCCACCAGCTTCATCAAGACGACGTCGCGGGCAAAGCCCTCCTTGAGGTTCTGGTCGACCATGGCGTTGCCGCCGTACTTGATCACCACCGTCTTGCCGCTGAAGCGGCGGATGTAGGGCAGGGCCTCGATAAGGACATGCGCGATAGTTTGGGCGCGCTCGACCGGCAAGGACATCGTGTGTTGTTCCTGGTTTGTTTCTGAAAGTGTTCGTGGTGTCAGGGCTTGGTCGAGGCGTTCGCGCCCGCCTTGGGCGCAGCCGGCCGCGGCGAGGCGGCCGTCTTGGGGTCCAGCCCAGCCGCGAGGGCATCGTGAACGGATGGCGAATTGAGATCGAGTCCGTCAGGCAGGTCGATATCCATCTCCAGCACCTCGATGTTGGATTGGCGCGGTGCCGCGCGCAGCGGCGGCTCAGTCGGCGGCGGCGGGGCTGACGGCGCTGCCGTCACGGCAACCGCCGGTGCGTCCGGCAGCGGGGTCGGTGGGGTGGCCCGCACTGGGGCGGGCGCGGGACGGCGCGCGGGTGGCGCTGGGGCCAGGGTCAGGCGGGCCAGCAGGGCGATGCTCTCTTGGTGGGCATTCTTGACCTCGGCGATGTGCGCGTGGATCTGCCGCGGCGGGTGATGCTCCACGGCGTCCTCGATCAGGATGGTGAAGCCCTGACAATCCAGTAACAAGGCCGCTCGTTGGGCGCGGTAACCGCGCCAAAGCACAGCGCCGATGAGTCCCAGGACGGCGAGGAACAGCCCCCCCAGTTCGCCCAGCAGCCAGGGGTCGAGGTCTGCGGGTGGCGCCCAGGCAACCGCGCGCAGGCGCGTGCCGGCGATCTGGGCGGTGAACTCAGGTGGTGCCGCGGGCGCGGCGGCACCGACGTTGGCCACCGCCGTCCCCGCCACTTGCTGGAAGAGAATCTGGCCGCGTCCGCCGGCGGCAATCACCGGGTTCGGCAGCAGCGACATGGGCAACGCCACATGGACGACCCCGAGCGCCTGTTCACCGGATTCGTCGAGCACCGGTACCGCCACCGCCAGATGCGTGTCCGGTTGGCCCAACTTGTGGACCTCGACCAGGGACAGGGCGCGTTCCTGGGCCGCCTTTTGCACCATGTCCAGTCCCGCATAGCTCATGAATGCGATCCCCTCCAGCGAACTGCTCTGCGCGGGGGCGAAGAGGTGGATGCTCAACGCCCCCGGCACAGTGCGCAGCAGGGCCGCCTCGCGCTCACGTAGCACCGCGGCGTTGCCGCTCTGGCGCAAGGCCGTGCGCAGCGCCGGGTCCGTTCGCCAGGCCGCCATGACGGTGCGCACCCGCGCCAAGTCGGCCGTGACCTGCGTGACCAGCGTGTTGAGCGCGCCCTCCAGGTGCCGACGTGCGTCCGCGCTGTCGCGGGCGCTCCACAGATACAGCAGTAAGAGTGCGGTCAGCAGCAAGAGCGCGGCGATGCCAACAAAGCTCTGGACCCAAAAACCCTTGAGCGGTACGGCATGATCGCCGTCCGCCGCCTTGTGTCGCGTGTCATCCGTCCGCGCAGATACCATGCCGTGTCTCCCCATCGCGCAACCCGGCGGGCGCGCAAGCTGAATGATCCCGGATCGGCCGGTGCCGTCTTAGTGCTGACCCGTGTGGCCGAAGCCGCCGACGCCTCGCGCCGACTCGGCAAAGTCAGTGACCAGGTCCAATTGGGCGTGCAGCACCGGGACCAGCACCAGTTGCGCAATCCGCTCGCCAACCTCGACCCGGAAGGACTCGCCGCCGCGGTTCCAGCACGACACCAGGAGTTGGCCCTGATAGTCCGAATCGATCAGGCCGACCAGATTGCCGAGCACGATACCGTGGCGGTGCCCCAGTCCCGAGCGCGGCAGGATCAGGCCGGCAACCCCGGGGGCGGCGATATGGATCGCCATCCCGGTGGGGATCAGCTCGCAACCCCCGGGCGGCAGGTCGAGTGGGGCCGCCAGCATGGCCCGCAGGTCGAGCCCGGCGGCGCCCGCGCTCGCATAGTGCGGCAGCGCAAACTCAGTCCCCAGGCGGGGGTCCAGAATCTTGACCTCAAGACGATGCAACATACCGCTCCGCAATCAACAGGGCCAGTTCCCGGGCGAGCTGGGTCTTGGGCATCATGGGCAACTCCCGGCGGCCGTCCGGCCACAACACGGTCAGTGCGTTGTCGCTGCGCTCGAAGCCGCCTTCAGTCGCCCCGACCCAGTTGGCGGCGATCATGCGCAGCCGCTTGGTGCGCAGCTTGGCCAGCGCGTGGTCTTCCAGCCGGTCGGTTTCGGCGGCGAAGCCAACCGTGAAGGGCGGGCTTGGCCGGGCCGCGACCTCGGCCAGGATATCCGGGTTACGCACCAGACGCACCACCAGTTCGGCGTCCGCCTTCTTGATTTTCTGCGGGGCTGGGGCGGCGGGCCGATAGTCCGCCACCGCCGCCGCGGCGACGAACAGATCGACCGCGTCGACCCGCGCCAGCACGGCCGCGTGCATCTCACCGGCGGTCTCCACGTCGACCCGCGCGACCCCAGCCGGGGAGGGCAGGGCCGTCGGGCCGCTGACCAGGGTCACCCTGGCCCCCAACTCGGCCAGGGCCGTGGCCACCGCGTAGCCCATGCGCCCGGAGCTGCGGTTGCCCAGGTAGCGCACCGGGTCGAGCGGTTCGCGGGTGGGGCCGGCAGTGACCAGTGTACGTACCCCGGTCAGCGGACCTGAGTCCAGCCCCGGGTCGGCGGCGAGCAGGGCCGCGACCAGCTCCGCGGGCTCCAGCATCCGTCCCGGCCCGTGGTCGCCGCAGGCCTGACTGCCGACGCCCGGGCCCAGGACCTGCACGCCGCGGCCGCGCAGGCGCTCCAGGTTCTCCTGGGTCGCCGGGTGGCGCCACATCTGTTGATTCATCGCCGGGGCCAGATACAGTGGGGCGGCCGTGGCCAGCACCAGGGTGGTCGGCAGGTCATCGGCCAGCCCGGCGGCCAGCCGGGCGATCAGGTCGGCGGTGGCCGGGGCCAACAGGACCCGATCCGCCCAGCGGGCCAGTTCGATGTGGTCCATGCCGGCCTCAGCGGCTGGATCGAGCAGGGCCGTGCGCACCGGATGACCGGAGAGCGCCTGGAAGGTCAGCGGGCTGACGAAGGCCGTCGCCGCGGCCGTCATCACTACCCGCACCGCACAGTCGCGCTCGCGCAGGCGCCGCACCAGGTCCGCGGCCTTATAGGCGGCGATACCGCCGCTCACGCCGAGCAGTATGTTCATCCAGGGATTGGCACCGTCGAGGGATTTGATCTAGCCTTAGGTCGTGACCACGGGCCTTGAATGGCCTAAAGTGTACCCGATCCGCGGGGGCTTCGTCGCCAACGACGCCGCCCGCACGGTTCGGGAGCGGGCGGCGAGCGGATGTTGAGCGGGAGGCGAGGGGCATGGCAATTACCGATTGGCCCGCGGACGAGCGCCCGCGGGAGAAACTGCTGGAGCGTGGGGCCGAGTCGCTGACCAACGCGGAGCTGCTGGCGATCTTTCTGCGCACCGGCATCCCCGGCAAGAGTGCGGTCGATCTGGCGCGCGACCTGCTCACCACCTTCGAGGGGCTGACCGGCCTGATGGCGGCGGACGAGCGCCGCTTCTGTGCGGTCAAGGGCCTCGGCCCGGCCAAGTACGCCCAACTCAAGGCGGTGATGGAACTCAGTCGCCGCTATCTGCTGACCCGGGTCGCCGATCAAGACGTGCTCACCAGCCCGGAGGCGACCCGTGACTTTCTGAAACTCAAGCTCTACGGGCTCCCTCACGAGGTCTTTGCCTGCCTGTACCTGGACAACCGCCACCGGGTGATCCGCTATGAGGAGCTGTTCCATGGGACCATCGACGGTTCAAGCGTCCATCCGCGGGAGGTGGTTCGGCGCGTGCTGGAGACCAACGCCGCCGCGGTGATCTTCGCCCACAACCATCCATCCGGGGTGGCGGAGCCCAGTCAGGCGGACCTGCGGATCACCCAGCGGCTCAAGGAGGCGCTCGCCCTGATCGAGGTGCGCGTCCTCGATCACCTGATCATCGGCGAAGGACCGGGGACCTCGCTGGCCGAACGGGGGCTGCTGTGACTGGGCGATGGGTTCGGCCCGAGTCTGCCGCCGTGCCCCGGTTGCCGTGACTTTACATAATATACATTATCGGCCGTCTTCGCCATGGGGCCAGGAGGCTTAGGGCCGCGTAACGCCTGTTCCCTAGCCCAGTGACTGTGTATAGAATCTTCCCGCATCACGTCGAAGGAAACCGGCTTTCGTGCCGAAAGCCGTCCTTGCGCGTGTCATCTCTCTTGCAGAATCTGGCCCCTGCTGTGAGGCTCCATGGCCGTGCAGGATTCACGGCCAACGAGGTCTCGCGCGCTATTCGAGAAACGCGACGCCAATCTTGACCACACCTTCTCCCAGCTCCCTGATCCAGCGGATCTCTGCCGCGAGCGGCGCCAGGTTCTCGACCCGCACCATGCAGATCATCCCGGCGGTGAGCCAGTCCTGTTGCAGTGTCACCAGCCCGCAACCGGCCAGCGCCTCGTTGACGATCAGTGCAGCGAAGGCGGGCTTAAACTGGCTCTTGTCCTCGTATACCCTGGGGTCGATCCATGCCACCGCGCCATCGTTGGGCGGAAAGCGCGTGCCTTGTCGAATGGTATAGTCCACTGTGAACTCCTCGAAATTTAATCGCTTTTAGTTTATCAAACCGCCGCGGCGACGTGTCAGCGCCGCGGCGGGGTTAACCGCGCACGACTATTGACCTTGATTCAGATAGATCAATCCACCCACCACCAGCAAGACCGCCACGACGGCAAAGGCGATCTTCCACGCCGACCAAGGCCGCTCACCCTGCACCTCGCCCGTCTGGCCATTGACCAGGAAGCGCCAGGTCTTATCGGCATACTGATAGGTCGACAGCCACACCGGCAGCAGGATGTGCTTGAAGCGGATCTGATGGTAGCGCGGCGTCATCTGGTGGATCCGCTGCTCATCGCCGCCGATGTCGCGACAGATGGCGGCGCGAATCTGCGGCTCCATGCGCGCGCGCGCGGCGGTGAACCCGTCCTCCAGCCCGATCTGGTAGGCCTCGACGGTGAAGCCGGCCAGATAGTCCTCGCGATAGGGCTGTAGGCCGGTCAGTTTCCAGGGTTCCAGATGGTTCAGATAATCGCCCGGCAGGGACTGGCTGGCGGGCACCAGCACATCGTCGAAGCCCACCGCCACCTGCCCCGCGGCCGGGTGCCAGCGGGTGTGCTGCACCTCACGCGTCTTGGTCTCGCCATTCTCGACATAGCGCTCGGTGACATAATAGTACACACCGCGTTCGCCTCGGTAAGGCGTGACGGTATCGCTGTCATAGGTCCAATAAGGAAGATAGATGCCCTTGAGCCCGCTCGCCGCGCGATAGGCCTGCTTGAGCGCATTGGGGGCAAACCACAGGCCCTTGATCCAATCGCGAAACTGCGTGCGTGCCCGCGCCTCGGGGATGTCGAAGGGTGCCACGGCGCGTGGCGCAATGGTGCGACCGGCATAGGCATTGCCGGCAATCAGCGGGATGGCACAGAACGGACAACGGTCGGCGGTGACATTGGCCGGTAGTTGGGAGGCCGCCCCGCAACCCGGACACTTGACCGTCTGGCGCTCGATGGCCGGTTCATTGCCGACCGCTTGGGCTAGAAAGGCGGCATAGTCAAGCTCTTCGAGCGCCTGTGCGGTGTCCTGCGCGGCGGGTTGCGCCACCGCGTTCTCGCTCCCGCAGTAGGGACAACGCAGCGCCAACTGACCGGGGGCGAATTCCAGCTTGGCACCACAGGCAGTGCAGGGATAGACATGGGTCGACATTGTCATCGTCTTTAACTTGGGGGCGTCACTGAGCGCTAGTGCGGCGGCAGTGGCGGCGGCATCTGGGCAAACCAGGGCGCCAACTCGGGCTGCTCACCGGCCGGCACCCAGGCGGCCATGCCCTGCCTCCAGACCAAGGATTGGCGCTGCAACTGCCCGGATTGAATCTGCGCCTGTAACAGGGCAAGATCGAATGGCCCGGTCTGCTGGCCATCGCTGGCGACAAAAAAGCTCACCGCACCCGGTAACGGGGGAGGCGTGGCGGGACCGGCCGCCGGTGCCTGGGGCGCCGTCTGGAACAGGCCGCCCATGGCCTGATTGAGTCCGCCGCCGACCCCCATGCCCAGCACGGCGCCGACCGTACCCGGATTTTGCGCCGCATCGCGGATGGACTGGGCGGCCTGGTACTGGGCAAACTGGTTCATGTTGCCAATGGCGCGCATGGCGCCCTGCTGGTCGATGGCCTTCTCAACCTCCTCGGGCAGGCCGATATCCTGGACCTGGACCTCGGTCAGCGTCAGACCGAACTTGTCGAAATCAGGCGCGATTTTTTCCTTGAGCCGCTCGCCTAGGAGGCTGACCTTGCCTTCCAAGTCGATGACCGGCAGACCGGCCTCCGGCATGACCTCCTTGATCCGCGAGCCCACCTTGCCGCGCAGATTGTCCTCGATATCGCCGACCGTGAATTCGGCCTTGGTACCGACCAGCTCGACCAGCATGAGCGTGGGGTTCTTGATGCGGATGGCATAGATGCCAAAGGCGCTCACCCGCACCACACCGAACTCCGGGTCACGCATGGTGGCGGGCCCGGGCGTGCCCCACTTGAGATCGGTGAAGATGCGGGTGTTGAAGAAATACACCTCCGCCTTGAAGGGCGAACTGAAGCCGTATTTCCAGCCCTTGAGCGTGGTCAGGACCAGCATGTTATCGGTGGTCAGCGTATACATGCCGGGCGCGAATACATCGGCCACCTGGTCCTTGCCCAATTGACCCTCATTCACCATCACGGCCAGTTGGCCTTCGCGCACGGTGAGCTGGGCGCCCATCTTGATCTCGTGTTGATATCGCTCAAAACGATGGACCAGCACATCGGGCCGGTCTTCAGTCCATTCGACGATGTCGATGAACTCCGAGGTCAGTTTGCCCCACAAGCCCATGTCACCACCTCCGAATCAATTTGCTGGATACCGATTTAACAAAATTTCTTGAGGTTATCAAGTACAGTCGCTATTTGCTCTCTGGTCCAGAGACACATCGCTCTCTCGTAATCCGGGCCTCTGCCATCATTGATCCGGCAGACTGTATTTTCTGGGAAAAAGTACGGCTCAGCGAATAGATCAATACGCCGGAACTCACCGGTTTTGATGTCGTGGTTTCGCACCATCGCCCCATTTTTAAGATGGGTCGTTGTTAACAGAAAAGGTATTTCAGATTCCAGGAAGTTCTGGAGCACTGAGCGGGTGTCGCGAAAAGAAAAATGAAATAAGCAGTCGCGACATATCATTAAATCCGCGGGCGGAAAACGACCATTTATAAGGTCGATATGTATAAACTCGGTGCTGATGTTTCTGAATTTTGAATTATGCCCTTCGATCAGTGGCTTAACGATATCGCCGCCGATGTAACTGATGCCTTTGCAGTTATCTAAAACACAACGCATCCAGCGAAAATCGCCGCAAGGAGCATCGAAAATTTTCTTTACCGAAAGCTTGCCTAACAGTATGGGCAGCTCAGTCCTGATGTTTTCCGTATAGGCAAGCGTCGAGCCGTCACCGCTGACGCTCTCGTCGTTGCTCCAGTGGTTGCGAGTAAAAATCTCGGTGAAAATAGCTTCGGCGTTGCCGCGTTTTATAAGATAACTTAACTTTGCCCTATTGAAAGCAAGCGCCGGGTACCTTAGAATTTTAAAAAAAGTCGCAATAATTCCATTGCGTGCGATAGAGGTAAGCGTTTTTTTCAAAAGGCTAAGTTTTTGCGCTTCCTGTGTCACAGACAAGACTCCAAAAATAATTATCAAAATTAATGCGTATCGATTTTAGCATACTTCACTAAATAATGTCAATTGCTTTATTTCTGGCTCCGTGAATTGCTTATTGGAGCGCGCTCCCGGCGCGACTTTCACGATAATGCTCAGCCCTTCCACACTCAGGACCAGCCCCAAGCGTGACCGCCTTTGATCCGCTGCAACTCTTCGCTAGTCTGGTCGGTTCCGCCGCTTGGCCGGCGCTACGCCTGATTCTGCACCTGGCCTTCTTCCTCGCCGCGTGTGTGATCCTGTGGCGCGCCTGGACGCAACTTCGACCGGTCGACGCGCCCCCTTCGGGCGGCATTGCGCCGCTGCTCGCCTTGCTCACGGTCTTCCTGGCGGTGCTCCTCTACCAGGCGAGTTGGCAACTGACCGGGCTCTTTCGACCACAGTTTGTTGCCTTCATGCAGTCCCACGATCGCCGTGAGTTCAACCCGGCCCACCGCATTGCGCGCGGGCGTATCCTGGACCGGCGCGGCCGGGTCCTGGCACTGAGCCGGGAGGTCGACGGCCAGGTCTATCGCGTCTATCCATTCGGCGCCGCCTTCGCCCACACGGTCGGTTACAGCGACCCCCGGTTTGGTGCGATCGGTGCCGAGGCAGCGGGCAACGCCCAACTCAATGGGGCGACGCCGCGGACCCTGGCCTCCTGGGGCGAACTGGGTCGCCAATTGCTGACCAAGGACCAGCGCCCGCGCGGCCAGGACCTGACACTGACCCTGGACAGCGAGCTACAACTCCTGGCCTTGCAGCGGCTGGGGGATCGCGCCGGGGCGGCGGTGCTGATGCGTACCCGTGACGGCGCCTTGCTGGCGCTCGCGACCAACCCGGCCTTCGATCCCAATCACTTGGCCCCCGACCTGTTCCGCTCGCCAGCGCCGGGTACGCCGCTGTTGAACCGCGCCACCCAGGGGCTCTATCCGCCGGGCTCGGCGTTCAAGGTGGTGATGGCCGCGGCGGCGATCGAGGCCGGCTTCACCGGCACCCTCAACTGCCCGGCGCAGGGCTACACCACCTCGCGACAGTACCCGCCGATCCGCGACCACGAGTTCTACAGCGCACGCACGGCGGGCCGCGCCTGGTCCGGGGCCGGCGCACTGGACCTGCCGACGGCCTTCGCCCAATCGTCCAACGTCTTCTTCGCCCAACTCGGCGTGCGCTACGGGCATGAGGCCTTCGCCCGCACCGGCGAGCGGTTCCAGTTCGACCGGCAAGTCCGGTTCTATCCGGGGACCGACCGATACGGGAGCCTGAGCACCGGCCGCCTGCCCCGGCTAGCAGCAACCGACCGCTACGGGCTGGCCCAGGCGTCCATCGGCCAGGGCCGCGTGCTCGCCTCACCCCTGCATCTGGCGACCATCGCCGCGGCGGTGGCCAACCGGGGGCTTGCCATGCGCCCTCGCCTGTTGGCCCAGGACCCCCCGGCGTCTTTGGGTCAGTATATGTCGGCGTCGACCGCCGCTCGGTTGGCCGGGATGATGCGCAAGGTGGTCACCGAGGGGACCGGTCGCGGCATCAATGGCGCCGACTTGGCCATCGCCGGCAAGACCGGCACCGCCGAGAACCCAAGCGGGGCCGCCCATAGCTGGTTTATCGGTTTTGCCCCGGCGGCCGACCCAACGCTCGCGGTGGCGGTGCTGGTGGAGCATGGCGGGTTCGGCGCCAGTGTGGCGGCACCCATCGCCCGCGACCTGCTGGTCAAAGCGCTCGAATTGGGGGTCGGGCCATGAGCGCCCCGCTCAACGGGTCGCGCGCCGGGTTCGCCGCCAGTTGGGAGCGGCGTCACGGCGAACGTGAGTTGCTGCTCTCCTGCATCGGCTGTATGGCCTTGGGCTTCGTGTTGATCCTGGGGGCCGACGCCGCCGACGGCCGGCACCTCGCCGCCACCGATCTGCTGCCGCTCGTCCTCTACGCGCTCTGCCTGGTCGCGGTGCATCTGACCCTGGTGCTGACCGGCTTTCGCGGCGATCAGGTCTTGACGGCGACCGTCGCCGGGCTTGCCGGCTTCGGTCTGCTCGCCCAGGTCCGCATGGGGGGCTTCCAGGGCGACTCCGGCGCCCTCACCCCATGGCTGGTACCGGCCGGGCTCTGCGTCATGACCGCCGGCGCCCTGATTTTTGCCAACGGGCGCTATCGGGTGCTGGCCCGTGGGCTCTGGCTGTGGGCCGCGCTCTCATTGCTGCTGGTCGTCGCCCTGCTGGTCACCGGCCAGCGCTTCCGCGGCGCGGTCTATGCGCTGGGATTCACGACGCCGACCGAGGCGCTCAAGATCACGGTGGTGCTAGGGCTTGCCACGTACCTTGAGCGACATGGCCAGGCCCTGGCGCGTTGGCACGCCGGTCTGCCCCCCTGGCGTGCGCTCTGGCCGCTGCTCGCCTTCTGGGCGGTGCTGACCGGGCTGTTGGCGTTGCAACGCGACCTGGGGATGGTCATGATCCTGGGGGTGGCCTTGCTCGCCGTGCTGGTGAGCGCCACCGGGCGCATCGGCTATCTGGTTTACGGACTGCTGGCCGCGGTGGGACTGGGTTCACTGCTACTCATGTTCTTCGCACACGGGCAGCGCCGCATCGACACCTGGCTGGACCCCTTCCAGGACCCGACCGGCGAGGGCTGGCAAATCCTTCAAGGCCTGTCCGGGATGTACGCCGGGGGCCTGTGGGGCGAGGGCTTTGGCATCGGCAGCCCCGAATACACCCCGATCGCCGCCGCCGATTTCATCTATTCTGTGATCGGCGAGGAACTGGGATTCCTGGGTTGCGTCGTGGTGGTCCTGTTCTTCCTGGTCCTGTTCCAGCGCGGGATCGCGCTCGCGGGCCAGGCACGCTCGCCGTTCGGCCGACTGCTTGCCGGCGGGTTGACCGCCGTGCTGGCCGTCCAGACCCTGCTCAATATCGGCGGCGTGACCAAGTCGATCCCACTGACTGGCACCACCCTGCCCTTCATCAGCCACGGCGGTGCCAGTCTGCTCACTGCCTTCGGCGCCATCGCGTTGTTGCTCGCGATCTCCGACGGCGAGCCGGGCCGGGCCGACAAGCCGCCCAGGGCGACCCGCAGTCGCGCCACCGTTGGGGTGCCGTCGCCCGGGCAGCCCAGGAAGGTCCGACGCAAGGTCGTGCCGCCGGCGCCGAACCTGCCGGGGGACTGAGACGGAAAATGGCCGCATCGCGGTTGCTCGCGATGTCATCGGCGTCGGTCACGGATGAGATAACCGTCCGCCATGTTCCTTCGGCGTAACCCCTTCTCAATGTTGGTTCTACGGAGACGTGCCGCAACCATGTTCAAGTCCAAACGCACCGCCGAGCGCACATCCCCGCGGAAAAAACATATTCTGATCCTGGTCGAGAATCTCCCCGTCCCCTTTGACCGCCGGGTCTGGCAGGAGGCCACATCCCTGGCCACGCGCGGCTACGAGGTCTCCGTCATTTGCCCCAGAACCAGAGGCTATACCGAGCGCTACGAGCTGTTGGAAGGCGTCCACATTTACCGTCATTTTCTTCCTCTTGAGGCCGACGGCGTCGCCGGGTTTATTCTGGAGTATGCCAGTGGCCTGGTTGGTCAAATGACGCTCGCCCTGAAGGCGTATCGGCGGAGCCGTATCGATGCCATACAAGCCTGCAATCCCCCGGACTTGCTCTTTCTCGTGGCGGCCCCCTTTAAGCTCCTTGGCGCGCGGTTTGTGTTTGACCATCACGATCCATTTCCGGAGCTATTCCAAGTTAAATTTCCCAGACTGAAGCGCCTTTATCGGGCAACCCGCCTGGCGGAATGGCTGACCTTCCGGATGGCGGATCGGGTGATTAGCACCAGTGAGTCCTTGCGCCGCATGACGGCCGAGCGTAACGGCAAGACCCTTGACCAGATCACGCTGGTGCGCAGTGGCCCGGATTTACAGCGACTGCAGCACCCGCCCCCGGACCCTGCATTACGGGAAGGTTTTTGCCATTTGGCACTCTATATTGGGATCATCGGGCAGCAGGATGGGCTGGATCTGCTGATGCAGACCGTCGCCCACCTCGTGTATCGGATGGGGCGTACGGACACCCTATTCCTGGTGGTTGGCGATGGACCGCGGAAATCCGCCATCGAAGCGCTGGCGACGGAACTGAAAATCGCACCGTACCTGCGTTTTACCGGCTATCTCAGTGGCGCCCCCTTATTTGCGCGTCTGGCCAGCGCGGATATCGGGCTGTGTTGCGACCCCAAGAATGCGATGAACGACACGCTATCCATGAACAAAGTCATGGAATATATGAGCTTTGGCTTACCCGTGGTCCAGTTCGACCTGACTGAAAATCGGCTGCTGGCTGGCGACGCCGCCGTTTACGCCGGCGACGACAATGACCCGCAAACCTTGGCCGAGGCGATCGCGGCCCTCTTGGACGATCCACCACGCCGCCAGACCATGGGTAACCTCGGGCGTCACCGGGTCGACACGGATCTGGCCTGGTCCAACCAGGTCGCCGCCTATCTGGGGGTGTATCAGGCGTTAATCGGTGCCCCGTGAGCGCAGTCCCGGCTGCCGAACCGCGCGCGCCCGACCGACCAACACGATATGATCGTACTGGTTAACATCAAGGTGAATCTCGCCCATGAGTAGCATTGTTGAGAGCGCGTCGGTCGCCTCGCCTCCGTCCATCGGCGTTGCGTTCTTGAATCCGCAGCGGTTCATGTCCCTCGCCACGGATGTTGGTCGTCTGTTCAGCCTCATGAATCCGGCCTTTGTCGCCGGCCAAGGGTTGGCGGTGCAGTTTATCGGCGCCCAGCCCGGCGAAGGGGTTTCCACCATCGCCCGCGACTTTGCTTTGACCGCCGCCCAACACGTCGACGGTCCCGTGTTGCTACTGGATTTCGACTGGGGGTGCGACAGCCACTTTGCGCATTTCCAACGAATCCTCAAGCAGCAGGGCGCGACGACCGATTTCGCAGTGCGCCTGACGCTGGATATCGACCTGACTCCGCTCGTGGGCGTCTCGGGCCCCCCCTCTGCCCTTTCCCCACTGACATTTCACGGTCTACCGGAACTCGGGCTGGTTCTTGGGCGCACCGCGTCCGTCCTGGGCGCCATGCCCGACCGGACACCCTCGATCCTGAACCGACCGGACATCTGGACCGCGCTGCGCGGCCACTTCATGATGATTGTCGTTGACTCCCCACCGTCCAGCCAGTCATTCGATGGCATTGTGCTCAGTGGTGCCATGGATGCGGTCGTCCTGGTGGTGCGGGCGGAATCCACCCGTGCGCCAGTCGTCGAGGGTCTGCGCGATCGTCTGATCGCCCAAGGCGCACCGCTGGCCGGCCTGGTGTTGAATCAGCGCCGCTTTTATATTCCCAAGCGCATCTACCGCTTGCTGGATCGCCTGTGATGAACGCCAGACCACACCGACTCAAGGTCAAAGACTGGGCCTGCGCGATGATCCTGGGGCTGGCCAGTACGACGGCGTCGGCGGCCCGCCAGGTGGGGGTTGGACTGGCGAATCCCGACCCGAACCTGCCGGTTTATGACCGGGAGGCCCCGCTCGGCTGGGCGGCCACTCCCCAACCCGGCATGGACCCCGATCCCCGGGCGATCTCGTATGAGTTTTTCGGCGGTGATTATACCGAAGATCCCCCCCCACCCTATAGCTATCTGATGGGACGGGAACCGAGCCGCGATCTGGCCTCGCCGACCCGCACGGTGGCCGGTGACGGTCGGCCCGATACCTGGTTCCGTCTGAATGCGCCCAATCTGGGATTTTACCTGCGCCGCGGTGGCGGCTATTATATCAAGGATCTGATCCTGCAAACCAAGGGCTATCCTTATCGGCGTTGGGATACCCTGGCAAATAGCCGCTACCCATTGTTACAGGTCTTCTACGGGGGACACCAGATCAATTCCGCGACCGGCAGCATTGCCGGATTCAATCCACCACAACATGGGGTCATCGATTTGTATATCGCAGACGATGGCTTAATTGCCACCCGCCACACCCCACTGGAATTGATCATCAGGACGCTGGACGGCGAGCTGCGGGTCGGTGTCGGCTTGTATAATCTCCACGATTCTAAAATCGATTAATTGCGAGTCGCGGGCGCATCCAGGCTGGCGCCGGGGGGGCCGAACCCAGGCGGCGGCCGGACTCTTTCACCAACCAACCAAGACAGTGATCCATGCTGCATGGCAAGTTCAAGACTTATCTTGCCGGTTATTTGCCGCTCAACCTGATTCAGGCGTTCACGTCGCTGGGGTTGGTGGTGGTTTATACCCGGTTGCTGGTGCCGGAGCAATATGGACGTTATGCCCTGGCGTTAATCGCCATGCAATGGCTGCAAAGCTTACTGTTTGCCTGGCTGCACGGCGGCGTTGCGCGATTTTACGAGGCGCGACGTGCGCCTGATCGGTTGCCGGCGCTGCTGACAACCGCCTATGGCGCCGGGCTCTGTCTGAGCGCCTTAGTGGCCGTGACCGCGGGACTGGTGGCACTCTTTCTGCGTGGCCCCTGGCGTTGGCTCGTCGTTGCCGGACTGGTCAGCCTGATCGCCCGCTCACTCCTACTGGTCGGGGTGGAGGCGCACCGCGCCGCCCGTCATGTCGCACGCTATAGCCTGTTAGAGGGAACGCAGTCGGTGCTTGGCTTGGGACTGGGGGCGCTATTGGTATTGGGGACCGGCGGCGGTGCGGCCGCTGCCCTCTGGGGCATCGCCCTGGCCAGCGTGCTCGTCCTGCTGTTGGACGCACCCGGCCAGCGTTCGTTCATTCGCCTCAACGCCTGGTCAAACGATGAAATGCAGCGCTTGGCGCGTTATGGGATGCCCCTGGCCGCAGCGGGACTCCTGAGCCAGATTATCGCCAACTCAGACCGCTTTTTCATTGCCTGGCTGATCGGTGAAAAGGCCGTCGGGCTATACTCGGTCGCTTATACCTTGGTCGACCGGCCATTGACTATCCTGTTCGTTTGGGTGGCGATGGCGGCCTTACCCCTGGCCTACGTCGCTATGGAGCGCGAGGGCACTGCGGCAGCGCACGCGGTCATGGAAAATACGGCCAAGACCCTGATCCTGCTTATGCTGCCATGCACGGCCGGCCTAGCCGCCGTGGCCGCACCGCTGGCCGCGGTGGTGGTGGGCGTGGAATTCCGTGAGCAAACCGCGCACCTGATCCCCTGGATCGCACTCGCCAGTCTGCTCTCCGGCGCCACGGTTCACTACACCGCGCACGCCTTCCTGATCACTGAAAATACCCGCCTGCTGCTGCTCAGCAACCTGCTCGTAGCGATCCTCTATACGGCCCTTAACCTGTTACTGATTCCCGCGTATGGGCTGGATGGTGCGGTCGCCGCCAGCATCATCGCCTACGCCCTGGGATTCGCGTTTCAGTGCTTTCTGGCCCGGCGGTTCTTGCCCGTACCATTGCTTGGCTCACATTTCATCCGCGCGGTGCTGGCGTGCGGCGTCCTGGTGGCACTCATCACGGCCGCGGGGTTGCCGACGACACTGGGCGGATTGATGCTGTCGATCCTGCTGGGTATCGTCGCCTATGGCATCAGTGCCCTGGCCTTGAACGTCGCCGATAGCCGCTCATGGCTCATGGCGCGCTGGCGGCGGGACGGCTGATGGAGGCGACGGACCGGTGATGCCGACCGGCAGCGTCGCGGCCAGCAACCGCGCTGTACGGGAGTCAAACAATGGTCTACACTCCGGTGTCAACCGCTCCAAGGCCCCAGTACGAATCACCCAGCGCGAGGACCGGTGGCAGGAGTTGCGGTCGCGGCGCCACGTCGCGACTGGAGGTCGGGACCGCGTACGCCGGATCACTATTTTGTCGCGAGGAGTGCAGCACAATGACTACCGCAAGCGTCGCCACCGAGGCCCGGTCTGCGAATACCGACTTCGCCATTCTGGCGAATGACGGAGACCTGTTGGCAAGACGATTGGCGCCATTGTTCTTCGTCTCTGGTGCGGCCGCACTGATCTACCAAGTATGTTGGCAGCGTTTGTTGTTCGCGGCCTTCGGAGTGGATATCGATTCGGTCACAATCATCGTTTCGGTATTCATGTTCGGCCTGGGCCTTGGGGCCTTGGTCGGAGGCACCATCGCGGATCGCCGACCGCAACTGGCATTACTTTTTTTCGCCCTCTCCGAACTCGGGATCGGCCTCTTCGGTTGGTTCAGCCCCGACCTTATCAGAATGACCGGCGCGCTCTTCGTGGCCGCACCCCAATGGCAGATCGCGATCGCCAATTTTCTGCTGCTCTTGCTGCCAACCTGCCTCATGGGCGCCACGCTGCCGATACTGGTTGCGCATGTGACGCGCCGCTGGGGCAATGTCGGTAAGTCGATCGGCATGCTCTATCAGGTCAACACCTTCGGTGCCGCCATGGGTATCGCGGTGGTGGGCTTCCCCTGGTTTCTTTTCTTCGAAATCGACACCGCGATTCGTATGGCCGCCGTCCTTAATATTCTCGTCAGTATCATCACTCTGTTCTGGGTAAAACGCCAATGGCAAATTTCGCGTGCCTGCTCTCGCTGATCATCGGCTTTCTGAGCCTGAGTCAGGAAATTCTGTGGGTCAGGGTGGTTACATTCATTTCCAAGGGGCTGCCCCAGTCGTTCGCGCTCGTGCTGTTCTGTTTCCTGGTCGGGATTGCCGCCGGTGCCGCCATCGGCAAGCGCTTCTGCGAGCGCCACACTGACCTGCTGCGCACCTCCGCGATGGTGTTGGCGGTTGCCGCCATGGTCGACCTGAGTGTGGTCCTGCTGCTACCGGTCCTGGTACAGATCCTCCGGCCAGTGGGGTTCGTTGGCATCATGCTGTTGGTTACGCTCACGGCCCTCCTGAAGAGCATTATGTTTCCGATTGCGCATCACCTCGGCGCTCAACCGTCAGGGGCGCGCATCGGGCGCTCGGTCTCCCGGGTCTATTTCTTTAATATCATCGGCTCGACCCTCGGACCGATCGTCACGGGTTACATCCTGCTCGATTACCTGACCTTTGAACGGTGTTTATGGTTGATTGGCCTTGGCACCGGCGCCTTATCCCTGCTGTGCGCCGCGCGTGGGCGCACGCTTACCCTGGGCTTGGCCAGTGCGGCCGGCGTTCTGCCGCTTGCGATCCTGGTTTGGTCGATGGCCCCAAGCGTCGTCCCGACCATCGCCATTGCGACGCAAAAGGAGGACTTCCCGCCGGGCAGCCGGATCGAACACGTCGTCCAGAACCGGCATGGCATCATCTATACCGCGACGGCGCCGGATGGCGAACCTGATTGGGTGTTCGGCGGCAACGTCTACGACGGCCGGGTGGCCGTCGATATGCAGGAGAACATCAACGGACTTGAGCGCCCGCTGGTGTTGCTGGCGGTACATCCGCAGCCGCACCGGGTGCTGGTGATTGGCTTAAGCACCGGGGCCTGGGCGCGTATCCTCAGTGCGTCCCCGCGTATCAAGGAGTTAGTGGCAGTAGAAATCAACCCCGGCTATTTGCAAGTCATCAGGGGCTATCCGCAAGTGGCTGGACTGCTGTCCGATCCACGGGTCGAGATCGTCGCCGACGACGGTCGGCGTTGGCTGCGCCGTCATCGCGACGACACCTTCGACCTGATCGTCATGAACACCTCCTTCTTCTGGCGCGCCTATGCCACCAACCTGCTGTCGCGTGAGTTCATGCAACTGGTGGCGGCCCATCTCAAGCCGGGTGGCATCCTTGCAATCAACAGTACCTACTCCAGCGACGTCTTGGAAACTGCGCGGCAAGTCTTTCCGTTCGTGGAGCGCCGAGCCAATTTCATCTACGCGAGTAAAGTCGACTTTGCGCGACCGCCGGCTGGCGCCGAGCAAGCGTTTCGGGAATTGCGCTTGAACGACAAGCCGGTGTTTGAGGAGTCCGCATTCCACGGCGATGGACTCGTCAGAAGCATGATCGACAGCCCCTTTATGCCGCGTGACCAACAGTACGCCGGGTTGACGCCAGCGCCCGGCGTCATTACCGATCAGAACTTGCTGGTCGAGTATGCGCACGGCAATTTGCGAAAGCTGCTTCCCCGCTTTTATGAAGCCGTGGCGCAAGTGCGGACCTTCATCCACCGCTAGCGGCCACCACAGCATTCCGACGGGGCGAGTCGCCGCGGTCGGTGTGGCGGGCCTGAACGATATCCAGCAATCCCTTGAGGAGTCAATACGGTGACAGCAACAAATGGGGCGCGCTCCGCGTTCCAGATTGCCTATCCCAACCTTGCCGGGCACCGTGCCCAACAGCGCCAAGGCGACGATCGCCTGCCGTTTTATTTGGCCTGGCTGGGACTCCTGCTTTATCTGCTGATCTCCGACGATCTGCTGGTTCTTGTCGGCATCCCTTACAATATCCCGGGCGGTTCGTTCCTGATCAAATTACATCCCGGAACCTACCTTATCGCCTTGGGATTCGTCTTGTTGTTATTGCAGGGCGATCCTCGCCAACACTGGCCGCGGTTGTTCGCCGTGGCCCCCGCCCCGCTGCTGTTTGGGGGGGTGGTGCTGAGCGTGGCGATCTATAGCCTGATACGTTTTGGGCCATCGGGCAGCGCCTTCTATATTGACACCCTGCTCATGCCGCCACTGCTGGCCACGCTGCTACTGCAAGCCCCATTGGAGTTACGGCGGCGCGCCTTCCGGATGGTGGTGGTGGTGCTGGCGCTCAACGCCCTGTTGAGCATTGGCGAAGCGGCGACTAAAATCAATCTGATTCCCTCTGTGCCCAACCTCGACGATGACTTCTTCCGCGCCACTGCGCTGGGCGGACATCCGCTCAAGAACAGCCTGACTACGGCCACCACGCTGATCGCTTGCGTGATCCTGCCGCGCGGCGTATTGATGTGGCTGATCCCGCTGCTGGTGCTCGGCATATTGGGATTCGGCGAGCGCCTCCCGTTGGGACTGAGTTTACTGATCTTGGGGGGCTTGGGCGGTTATTACTTTGTTAAAGAGCTCGCAGCCCGGTCTATCGATCCGCGTCTGATCTTCGCGTTTTTCTCGGCATTCCTGATGATCGGGGCCGGCATGGTGACCTTGGTCGTTGGTTTTGATTTTGGCCACCGAATATTCCAGAATTTGTCTTGGGACAACAGTGCCCACTCGCGGATATTGGTATTCCAGGCCTTCAACTATCTTGGGGTGGAAGACTGGTTATGGGGCATGGGACCGGACCGCATCAGTGGGGTGCTGGAGCGCCTCATCAGCTCCACCACCGTGGCCGGCTGGGAAAATTTCTGGGTGTTGTTGTTCATGCAGGTCGGACTGGCCGGATTCATCCCGTTGACGATCGCCTTGTTCGGGATGATCATCGGTCTGACCAGGAGGGGACCGCCGGCGCTAAAATGGGCGGCAGTGATATTCTTGCTCCTGGCATCCGCCAATAACTCTTTGGCGACGAAGAACCAGGGTCTGGCGATTCTGGTAGCGGTGCTGATCGGGGGGGCCGCCGAGGCCAAACTGCGGAAAACGCTTCGACCATGACTGACCTGGCCATCTTTCTAACCGATCTCGCCGGCGGCGGTGCGGAACGGGTGATGATCAACCTCGCGGAGGGTTTCGCGGAACGCGGGTACGCGGTCGATCTCGTGTTGGCTAAACGCCAGGGTCCCTATCTCAGCGGCTTGTCTGCACGGCTGAACGTGATCGACCTCGCCGCGTCCCGTCTCATCCGCAGCATACCGGGGCTCGTGCGCTATCTGCGCCGGGCGCGGCCGCGGGCGATGCTCTCGGCATTGAACGATGCGAACGTCATCGCGATCCTCGCCGCTCGATTGGCGCGCGTCCCGACTCGCATCCTGATTACGGAGCACTCTCATGTGTCGGAGGGGGCCAAGCATGAGACAAGCCTTAAACGCCGACTGACGCCCTGGCTGGTAGGGCTATTTTATAATCATGCGGATCGCGTGATCGCCGTATCGCACGGGGTCGAGGACGATTTGCATTGCCTTGGCGTGGCGCCGGAGCGGATCCGCACGATCTATAACCCCATTGTGACCCCGGCGCTGCGCCGGCAATTGTGCGAGACCCCCGATCATCCCTGGCTGGCAGGGATCGGGGTCCCCGTCATTCTCGGCATTGGACGTCTGTGTGTACAGAAAAATTTTGCATTGCTGATACGCGCCTGTGCTGCGGTACGGCGACAGCAGAAGGTCCGGCTGATCATCCTGGGCGAAGGCGAAGAGCGACCGCGTCTTGAACGGCTCATTGCCGCGCTTGATCTGGGCAGCGCGGTCGCCCTGCCCGGCTTCGTTACCAACCCGGCGGCCTTCTTGCGCGGGGCCGCGGTATTGGCGGTTTCTTCCCGTGTGGAAGGATTTGGCAACGTGTTGGTGGAAGCCCTGGCGGCGGGCACACCGGTGGTATCGACCGATTGCGTCTGTGGCCCAGCGGAAATCCTCCCCGACCGACGTTACGGTCGGCTGGTCCCCATGGATGATGTCCAGGCGATGGCCCGGGCTATCCTGGATGTACTTAAGGGGCCACCGCCCGACCAGGATTTGCTGCGCCAACGCGCCGAGGACTTCGCCCTTGATCGAATCCTCGATCAATATGCCGGGGCGTGTTTTGATTCGCTGGAACGCAACGATTGCGAGCCATTTCCATGAGGAAATGAGGCCGTTCCCGCCAACCCAAGAACTTTCAATACTTAGGTTTCTGATTTTGGCATAATGCCGACTTAGTGCTCGTAACACGCCTTGCGCCTGTCAACAACACGGTAATCCTATTCATGGTCGCCAGGAAGCCCCCTCTCACTCGACGCCAAACCGAACATCTTGGGCATTCTAAGATTTTCCGGCACCTGCTGGGGCTACGTGAGATCGCTTGTCCTCAACCGCCAGCAGACCCGGACTCGCCCCCACTTCGCGTCCTGCATATCACCAATATGTATCCGCGAAAAGAACGTCCGAACTACGGAGTCTTCATCCGCTCTCAGATCGAATCGCTCAGTCGTCATGGGGTCGCGAGCGAGGTCGTCCAAATCCCCGGGGATGGCTCAAAACTCAACTACCTGTGGGCGCTCGCCATGCTTCCAGGGCGCGCCCGCGCCCGGCCATACGATCTCCTGCATATTCACTTCGGTTATACCGCGCTGGCCGCCATCGGCATTCGGCATCTGCCCAGCGTGCTGTCGTTCTGCGGTAGCGACCTGCTCGGGCAGCCGGATGAAGCGGGTCGCTCTTCGCGCTATAGCCTGGCCCTGGCGCGTCTGAGTAAGTACGCGGCCCGCAGGTCGCAGGCCGTTATCGTCAAGAGTGATGAAATGGCGCGGGCATTGGGTCCTGGCTATGCGGACGTTGCGGTGATTCCCAACGGCATCGATCTCGAACTGTTTCAGCCATTGCCGCGCCAGCAGGCACGCGCCGCCCTGGGCTGGCCCCAGGACGAGGCCATTTTGCTGTTTCCGGCCGATCGCCGCGAACCACGCAAGAATTTTTCCTTGGCCAAGGCGGTGCATGAGCGTCTGCTGTCCGGCGGCCGGACGATCCGCTTGGAGTCCCTCTACGGCCGACCCCAGAGTGACATCGTATTGGCGATGGCCGCCGCCGATGTCATGCTCAGTTGCAGCTCCCAGGAAGGCTCGCCGAATGTAGTGAAAGAGGCGATGGCCATGAATCTGCCGATCGTGGCGACCAATGTCGGCGACTGCGCCGAACGTCTGATGGGGGTCCGCTCCTGCGCCGTCCCGCCGACCGACCTGGACGCCTTTGTTGCCGCGACGGCCGCCATACTCGATGCCGGGAACCGCTCCAACGGTCGGGATTACGTGCAGCAACTCAGCTTGGACGCAATCGCCCGGCGTATCCTGGTTGTTTACCGGCGGGCCATCGCTCGCTTTATCGCGTCCGGGGCCGCTTGACCGTGTGCGGTATCGCCGGTTGGTATCGTCGCGACGGGCGCGCTGTCGCGCCCGGGATCATTCAGGCCATGTGCGACACCCTTCGGCACCGCGGACCGGATGATGAAGGGGTGTTAACCGATCGCGACTTCGGGTTTGGGATGCGGAGGCTGGCCGTGGTCGATATCGCCGGCGGTCACCAGCCGATGCGCACGGCAACCGGCCGCTATAGCGTCATCTGCAACGGGGAGATTTACAACTTTCGGCAATTGCGCCAGGAGTTGCAGCGCCTTGGCCACCGCTTCCACAGTCACTGTGACACCGAGGTGGTGCTCGAAGGCTTTGCCGCCTGGCGGGATGCCCTCTGGCCAAAACTGGAAGGTATGTTTGCCATCGCCGTGTGGGACAGTCAGGAGCGCGAACTATTCTTGGCGCGCGACCCGCTGGGAATCAAACCACTGTATTGGACGCGACAGGGGACGGCCCTGGCCTTTGGCTCCGAACTCAAGGCGCTGGGTCCGGTCCCTGAACTGGATTTCAGCCCGGATCAGCAGGCTATCGAGCAATTCGTCACGCTCGGGGTCATCCTGGCGCCGCGCTCCATCTACCGCAATATCTACAAGCTGCCGCCGGGCACACAATTGCGGATCGGTGCCACCGGCGCACCCGCGATTCGGCAATTCTGGCGCCTGAGTTTGGCTCCCCAAGAGGTCGGAACGCTAGGCGATGCCGGGTGGATCGACGCTTGTCGGACCCGCTTGCTGGACACGGTCGAACGCCACCTAATCGCGGACGTGCCGATCGGCGCATTCTTATCCGGTGGCGTCGATAGCTCGGCGGTCGTCGCCGCCATGAGCCGCCTCAGTAGCCAGCCCGTTCGTACCTTTACGATCGGCTTCGCGCATCCACGCTTCGACGAATCACTGATCGCCGCTGAGGTTGCGCGGCACCTTGGCTGCATCCACCGCGTCGTTACCTTGCGACCGGAGGACATGGCACCCATGCTGGCCCAATTGGCCACGGTTTACGATGAACCCTTTGCCGATGAGTCTGCCATTCCCACCTGGCTGGTCTCGCGCCTGGCGCGCGAGGACGTGACCGTTGCATTGTCGGGTGACGGCGGCGACGAACTCTTTGCCGGTTATCGACGCTATCGCTCGGAGCGGCTCCTCAACTCACTGAAACGCCTGCCAGGCGCGCAATTAGTCCTCACTTCCCTGTCGCACCTGCCGCACCATGCATTCGGTATCGCCGGCCCCCGCTGGCAACATGTGCTTAAACTGGCCCACGACTCCGCCTTGACCAGTGTCGCCGAGCGCGATCTCGCCAAGCAGTATCGCACCTCATCCGCGGTATTGCTGCGGCTCTGGGGAGACCGGCTGCCCTCCCCGGCCCTCCCCGGCTATCGCCGCTGGGCCGCCGAACTGTTCGGCGAGCACCTGCCCACCGACCCATTATTGGCGATGCTCTATGCGGACACGACCGTCTGGCTTCCTGATGATATGCTCACCAAGGTCGACCGCGCCAGCATGGCCCACTCGCTCGAAGTACGCGTGCCCCTGCTGTCGCACCGGTTCGTCGATTGGGCGGCGACCGTACCCACATCGCTCAAGTTGCGCGGTAACACGGGAAAGTTTATTTTGCGACGTGCCATTGCGGATTGGCTGCCACCCAACATTCTGGATCGGCCCAAACAGGGTTTCGCGGTGCCGATCGCCCATTGGCTCCAGGGGCCGCTTGGCGAGCATGCCCTTGAGATTTGGCAGGGATCGGGGATCGAGGATGCGGGGCTATTCGCCCGCGGCGCCCTGTACACCCTGTTGCGAGAACACCGCACGCGTATCGCCGATCATTCGCGAATCATTTTTACCCTCCTCATGTTGGCCTACTGGTGGCCCACCAAACTCACTCGCTAAACAGCATGCTGTGCATTCTCGCCTGAAGGCCCCGCCAGGCGCCGAGCCGGTTCGAGCCTGCGATTTCTCTACCGCTGCCGATGGACTTCGCGAGCCACAGCCCGCTACCGTTGAAACTATACACCGGAACTAAATCCTCCCGTTCGGAAGCAGGCAGGATACGTGGATTCAGATTATCCAGGACCAGCGGCATGGCCCGGGGCGAGCTGAAATAGGTCAACACCATGTGCGATCGGTTAACACCCACCGCAGTGACATAGGTCATGCGTAGCCGTGCTTCCGGCACACCAATAGCGATCAGCGTGAAATACTTTGCAATTGAAAAATCCTCGCAATCGCCGCCATTCTTGGCCAGAAACTCGATCGGCGTGGCCCAATAATCGTCGACGCCCCAGTTCTTGCTATCCTCCACAAATTTTACGCTGTTAAAGAAATCATTGACCATCTTAAGCTTCTCGTCCTCCTTGAAGTCGCTGGCAAACTCCATCATCCGTTGCCAACGCTCGATTCTGCGTACCGCGGGCGCACCGTATTCCCGTTCGATAGTGGCGATCGCGTCGGGGGCGATCTCCAGTGCGGCATACGCGGTGAGTGTAAGGGGCAGTAATGCCAGTAACGTCGCCAATCGCTTGCGGAGACCCAGGAGATAAATTCTAGCGGAGGCGATCACGCGCCAGGAATTAGCGGCTCGCGCCTGCCAGACCAATGTTCTTAACCGCGGAAAAATCGCTTTCACCCTGCACATTTTCGGCGAGGATCCCAATTTCCAGCAGTTCACCGACTTCTTTCATTGTTTCGACCCATAGCCTTTTACCGCTGTCGTTGCAGATGCCAAGGGTTAAATCCCTGGCAATGCGGACATAGTCAGGCTTGAGCGACTTCAGGGTCTCGACAGAAATACACTGCGTATCGTAGCGTTTCAGTAATACACGGGCCCCGTAGCGATGCACGAAATCGGTGAAATCCCGAAATAACACGATATTTTTTGCTGCGCTATAGGCGGTGACGCTAAACACCAAATGCCCGGCCAGAGCGGCATTCTGGCGCAGCAAATCAATCAGCCATACCCTGAATCCGCCGCTTTTCAACGTCGCCATGGAAAGATTGATGGCGATGCCATGTGGCACTGCGCCCGCGCGCAGCCGGGCCATCACCTGGCGGGTCACGCCGGTGTCGAGATCGACGATTTTTTCGAACTTTTCGGCCATGGAAACAAACAGACCTATCGGAATAGGGTTTCCCGCCTCGTCAAACGCCTGGGTAAAGGCTTCTTCCATGATGATCCGATCGCCGCTGAAGTCCTTCACCTGGCCCATATATGACACGCAATAGCCAGCCGTGTCGACGATACTGAACACCAGTTCTCGCCATTCTTCGGCGGTCTTACCCGGTTCATTTTCGCGGCAGATAACATAACTGTTGACACCGATCAAGCTGGCCTGCTCGCAGGCATCGTTCGCGGCAGCAACTATGCCCTCGGTCGTGCCGTGGGGATTAAACGGTGCTATCCCGATATGCACCAGGTCGGGCTTGTGGGATTGTTCACCCAGCCACGTCAGCTTTTCCTGCAAGTGGCGCGCAAAGGATTCTACCGTGTCTGCCCGCAGCCCCTCCAGGAGCAGTGCGAATTCCGAACCGTAAAAACGGTAGGCCTTGGAAGACGGGTCTTCTTGCGTCGCGGATTCACTGAGGATGTCCGCGAACTCCTTCAAGAACCGATCCGTCGCGGCGTCACCCCGGTTTCTCGCCACTTCGGCAAAATCGTTGATCTTGAGCGAACATATATACCCCTGCCCGCCGGAATGAACGAGACGTTCCAGGTCCGCTTCAAAACTGCTCTTACAATACAGGCCAGTGACTTGATCGTGCAATAAGCGCTGACCGACAGCCGCCAATTTCTGGTTTAGGCCGGTGATGACTCCCGCGATCTTGTCGGACATGAGGTTCATAGAAACCGCGACATTGCGGACCTCAGTGGTCCACGGCAGCCTGTCAATGCGTGAGAAACGACCCACTGCAATTTGCTTTGCCAATCGATCAATAATCTGCAACGGCTTTAAGGTCAGCCGAAGGACCACAGCCAACAGCAGCAGGGACAGCATCAAGGCCATTAGCGAATAATAAAATGCGGCTTGTATCTGTTGATAGAGCTTGAGATAGGCGTAGCCGGGATTGATGCTGACCGAGACGATTCCCGCAATACTCCAGCCCGCACTGATTTCGCTGGTGGCGGTCGCCGTCTCGATCGGCAGCCAGTTGATAAACCATTGTGGGACTTGAGTGAACACCCGGCCGTCATTGAATCGCACCAGCGTTCGTCCATCGACGTCGACAAGCTTGATTTCTTGATAATAGCCCATGTCATAGATGGCTCTTATCATGGTTTCCAGGATCGGATCGTGCGGGTCGGCGAGATGGGGGCTCAACGATAGACCCAGCGATGTCGCCGTATCCTGGGCATGAATCTTCGATTCGAGCTGAAAATACTCACGCATGCCATTAACACTGACCGCGAAATTGCCAACAAAAGTCAGCAAGAACAACAGTGAGGTCAAAATCAACAACTGTTTGTAAAAAGACATCTGAATAGCGTGCCCCGCAAGGTCCCAACGGCCTCGATCTGCATCCGGAACAAACCGAACCCCAACCGCCCGCAGTGCTGCCGCCCGGAGCGGTTGGCCGGAACCGTGAAAGGTTGGGCGCAAACTGTCAGTGAGCTCGTCCCGCCAGCGGCGAGCTATCGGGTCGTCACCGACTGGATAGCGCGCCCAATATTCCCAGCGCTGTCAATGGCCTGGACCGCTATCTCATGGCTCCCGGCAGTCGCGCTGTTGGTGTTCCAGTTGTAAGTCAGAGCCCCGCTGCTGGTGGCACCGACCAAGCGGCTGTCGATATAGAGTTTGAGTCCGCTCACCCCCGTGTCATCGCTGGCGCTCACACTGACCTTGACCATCCCACTGACGCCGGCACCTGATAAGGGATTGGCAAAAATGACCACCGGCGCAGTGGTATCCGCTTGCGCGGTGCTCGGGGTGGCCACGGCCTCATTAGAAAAGGCCGAGTAACCGATACTGTTGTAGGCATAGACGCGATAGTAATAGGTCTGGCCAAAGCGCAGCCCGGTGTCGACAAAATTCACCGCATTCGGGCCCAGGGCGGCGACTTCCAGCCAGTGCGAGGCATCGACTGAGCGTTGCAGCGTATAACCCGTTTCGTCGTCGTCGTTGTCCGTCCAATCCAAAAGGATGGAATCGGCAGTGCCAGCGACGGCGGTCAGCGTGTCGGGGGAGGCCGGTACGCTAGTGACGCTCGAGGAGGTGCGAAAGTCGGCCACAGTGGGTGCGGCCAACGTCATTGACCGGGCGGTATCATTCGTGCCAAAGACACCGGTGGGTTGTCCGTTGTAGAACACGTTGGGGTTGGAGAAATAGGGGATCCGCGGCTCCGTGGTGCAACGCTCAGACATCACATCACGGAATGCACCGCAGATGCCATAGCCCTGGGAGTCGGTGAAAATACCGCTGGACCCGCGGCTTTCGGGGTTGTGCGAATTACCCAGCGCGTGTCCCACGGCATGGGCAAGTGTATTGTTGCTACCCAGGCAGTTATACACAGAATCGTCATGCACGACCGCAAAGGCCACCGCGGCGTCGTAAGCGGCACTCAGTGCCGGCAGGGTATTGGCGATACCGCAATAATTGCTGTCGGCATCGACCAGCGTCACCAGATCGGCGGCGTAGAGGTTACGCAACATATGGACCTCGTCCATATACCCATCGGCCGTCCCCTGGAGCTCTTTTAAAGCAACCGCCATGTCGCCCGCTTCAGTGTAATTGACCTCACCCATGTACACCAGATTCAAATGAATAGCAACCTGACTGTTCAGAAACGCCTGGTTGGCCCGGGTCACTGCGTTCATAATCCTGGTTTCCACGCCGGTAAACCCGCCGGCATTGACACGCGCCATCGGCGTATAGAGCATCATCAGGTCGACCACCTGCCCGGTGCTGCCGGCGGTCGTCGCGGGCTTAACGGCTAGGCCAATATTCCCCGGTTCAAATTGCATGGGAGTACTGTTGGGAGCAAGTTCGCGCACCGCATGGGTGTTCCCGGAAAGATAGGCGATCTCAAAGAACCGATCCACCAGGTCCACCGTACCCATGATGACAGCCCCCTTGGCAGCCAGCACGACCTCACTGTTGGGCACGCCCTCGATGTGACCGACCCAGGCCATGCCGCCCGCCAGATGCAGGTCCACCCGGTCGCGTACGGCAGTCAGTTGCGTGTCGTCAAACAAGTTCAGGTTGAGGCGCGCTGCACCCAAGGCGGCCACATTGACCTTCGCATGACGAGCACGTCCCGCGATCGCCTTCTCGGGCTCGCGGGATGCACCCGTCACATCGCCCCGGTCCGCCGACTCAAGCAACTGCGGTGACCAAGGCGCAGGGGTCCCAACCGCCGTGGGCGGCAGGCCGGCGATGTAGTCGGATAGATAGGCCTTCCACGGCCCTGCGGCAAACACGGCCACCACGAGGCCGAGCAACCCGCCGGCGAGCGCCGCGTAGTGGCCTGCGCCTTGACCCCTTCCGGTGCGGCGTCGGTAAAGCGCCAACCCGAGCCAGGCAAGCCCGGAAAATAGGACCACCAGCAGGACGCCCGCCAGCGTGTCCGGCAGGACAAATAGCCACCGCCAAGGCCCCAGCGGCTCCAGTGCGCCAGCATCTGCAAATGCGCAACCGGCCGCTGCCAAACCCGTGATCGCCCCTGCCCCAGCCGTCAACAATTTCTCAAAGATCTTGGTTTTCATAGTGATTCGCCTGGCGCGGTGAAAAAATATCGGCGATCGACGCAACAGTTTGGCGGGCCTATCCCAGGATGCTCGGCGCAAGACATTGATGCGTGGTCGTTACTTTGCAAGAGTACGAGTCGCGTCGCCCTCACGCAAGGTATGACGGCACGCCCGCACCGCTGGCCCCCCGGCGTCATCGGCCCGACGGATCGTCGGCAGGCTCCGGCCTGGCGCACCGACCTTCCACGGCCCCAAAATTCGCCTTATAGCACGCGAGACCGGGCAGGCAATCGACGTTGAACTGACATAGATAGCCCGCATTGCCACGCTGGGGCAAGGGGACAGCGAAGTGTTTGGCGTCTCGACCGGTTGTAATCGCGAGCGGGTAACTGCCACAGCGGCCGCCGTAGCCACGCGCAACGAGCCATTGATTGCCGAACTCGCAGGCCCCGTCCTCACGCCCACCGGCCATGACCAGCGATGATCCGATCAGGGCGAGCACGCATAGCTGACGATCGCCGCTTATCTTCATCATTGGTCCGTCCCACCGGGCCTCAGTAAGCACAGGCCGCAACCGGGTGACGCCATTCACCCGGCCGGTCAAAAGGTTCAAAAAGAAACTCGGAGCCGCCCCGCCATGGCTCCCAGAGCGTGCTGTCGCGAACCGGGTCGGGAGAGGCGCGACCCAGTATACGTAACAGGGTCGGAGGAATCTGAAAATGAGACCGGATCCCGGTCGGTGGCATCGTATCGCCAAAGATCTTACCGGCAACTAGAATGGGTACTGAGATCTCGCATTCCGATGTATTCTCTGTAGAACCGTGCGGCAGCGAATACTTGGATGATAGATTCTGACCATGATCCGAGGTATAAACGAGCGCGAAATTCTTACCGGACAATACCGAGAAAAGCTTATCCATAAACCGATCGACCGAAAATTTAAGCGCGGTCTCATACTGCGCCTTTTTACAAAATAGCGCTTGGGCCGAGAACGACGTGTCAGGCGACCGGCAACCGGCCGGCAACCCATCCATCAACCACGGCGGAACGGAGTTGACATATGGAAAATGAACGCCATTCTTCACCAGGACGACGGCGATCCGGCGATCCGGCCTGGCTTGGTCGATAAAGCCTTGCAGTCGGTCAAGCGCCAACAGATCGCGATCGTACAGATCCGATGATGCGTCCGACACCATAAACCGATCGATATCGACAAGATCGTATTGGGACATATAATTTACCAAGCGCTTGCTTTCCTCCTGTGCGTCATAGAAAATAGTTGTGTAATGCGAGGACTTGGCGTAGCCAAAGATATTTGGCAGTCGCAGTGTTGCATAGGTTTTGTCCGGGTATGCACTCTTGCCGACGCCGAGGCGCAGCACATAGTTGGAAACCGCCGAATGATTGCCGGCGGCATAACTCCGGAAGACATACGTGGGTACCCCCAGCTTTTTCTTGAGTACCGCGTCCTGAAGAATCATCGACTGCATGGCCGCCAAGGCCTCGTAGTTGACACTCTCATCGATGATGTAGACCAACAGGTCAGGGCATTGTGGGCAGGGAATATCAGCGACCTTGGCACGCGGGCCAAAGGGCACCTTGGTGGCCGTCAAGGCCTGGGCCGATGCGATGATCGCGTTGTATGAAAAGAAGGCCGAGCGCCGGCCCCCAGTGTAGTTCGCTATAAAAATATTTGCCATCATGGCGACGATCACTAGAGTGCCTGCCAGCCGCCCGGAGCAAGCGATGGAAAGCCGTCTTCTGACGACCGCCAGCACCGCAAAAATCACGACCGAATAGATTGTGACATAGCTGATCATCTTCCAGTTGGCGGCGATGAAATGCGAGGCAAAGAAACGCTCCTGTAGTGCCACCCCGAGCATCATAGCATCCAGAAAACTGCCCGTCATCGCGAACGCAAACGCATTGAGTATGCCGCCGACGACCAACGACGCCCCCAGCATCACCATTACCCGGGAGCGCGAGAACAGGCAGCACACCACTGAATAATAGCTGATGGCAGCGATCGGGAACAAAGCCGCGACCTTAAGATAGCGAATGATTAAGGAGCTATTTGTATGCATGAGCGACAGGGTATTTCTGTAAAAATTACCGCTATCGTAAATGACGAAAATTATGATACAGAACAATGCGATGAAGTATTGCTTGTTGGTTCGTAGATTAGCGTGTATCGCCATGACTGACTTCACTATCGAGCACTCCCGAAATTGTCCGCCCGCTGGCCTAACGCGGGGTAATCTGGCCGTCAGGGACTCAGGCCATAGGTACGCAGAAAAACTTCAAGCGACAATAGCATCCATAAGAGTTTTTCGTGATTCTGGCGCCCGTCCAGATGTTCGCCGACGATCCGCTGCAATTCATCGTTCGCGCAACAGGCGCGCAGGCGTGTATCGGGTGCATCCAGATGATCCAGTACGAAGTCCCGCATATCGCGCCGGAACCATTCATTCAGCGGCAGACGGAATCCCACCTTGGGCCGCCTAAGAATTCGTTCCGGCAACAACGGTTTAACCGCCTGTCTCAATATCCATTTGGTGGTCAGGCCACGAATCCGGTAACGCTCCGGCAGCGCCGCAGCAAATGCCACGAGACGATGGTCGAGGAACGGATTGCGCGCCTCCAGCCCAGCGGCCATTGTCATCCGGTCGCCGCGCTCCAGCAGGTTATCCGGCAACCACACGCTCTGATCGAAACACAAAATGGCACGCAATGGACTGCGCGCGGCGCACGGGGTCATCGCCATGGGTACATTGCGCGCGCCAATCAGGCGATCCCGATCGGCGTGTGATAGCGAGCCGAACCAACGCGCCATCCGTTCAGCGGGATCGGCCGTTCCCAGGCTGGCGACCAGCGTCTTGGCCCGGCGAAAGCGATAGGGTAAACAGCGGGTCAAAGGTTCAACCAGTCCCCGGCGGAACGGGGCCGGCACCAGTCTCTGATACAGCGGGGCGAAGCGTTCAAAAAGATACTTGGGATAGCCTGCCAGCACCTCGTCGGAACCCTCCCCGCTCAGGACGACCTTGACCGAGGTCGCGGCCATTCGGCTCAACGCCAACAGTGGCAAATCGGCGGGATCCGACACCGGGGCATCCCGAAACCGGGTGGCCTCCGGCAATAGGTTGACCAGGTCTTCCGGGTGGATGATGCAGCGGTGGTGCTCACACCCCAGATGAGCGGCGACCTCGTCCGCATAGGGCAACTCACTGTATCCCTGGTCCTCAAAACCCATCGAAAATGACTGTACGGCGCCTCCGTAGATCTTCGTCATCACTGCCACAATGGCGGATGAATCGAGGCCGCCGGATAGAAATGCACCCAGTGGTACGTCGCTGATCAGACGCAGGCCGACGGCCGTTTGGAATTCCCGGAGGAAGGCCGCAACCGGATCGGCCGGTAGCGCCTGCTCCGGGAATGGTAGCCCATCCGGGGGAAGATACCAGCGCCATTCCTGTAGCGGCCGGCCCCGTTCCCACAGGAGTGCGCAACCGGCCTGGAGTTTGCGAATGCCCTCAAACAGGGTTGCCGGGCCCGGCGTAAACCCATAGGTAAAATAGGCGCCCAGCGCCGCCTGATCCAGTGTCGATGCCGCCTCCGGCAAGGTCAACAGCGCCTTGATTTCCGAAGCGAACGCCAAGCCTTGCTGGTAAGCCATGAGGAATAGCGGCTTCTTGCCGAAACGGTCACGTGCGATGAACAACTGCCCGAGCAGCGGGTCCCAGAGGGCAAAGGCAAACATGCCGCGCAACCGTTCGGGCATACCCCTGCCCCAGGCCCGCCAACCGTGCAGCAGAACCTCGGTATCGCTGTGACTGACAAACCGATGTCCAGCCGCGGTGAGTTCCGCCCGCAGCTCACGGAAATTGTAAATTTCACCGTTGAAGACCACGACCGTACCGGTCGCGGACCGCATCGGCTGCCCCCCCCCCGTCAGATCGATAATCGCCAGTCGGCGATGACCAAGTGCGGCCAACGCCGAACCGTCTCGGGCCGGTGCGACAGCAAACCCCATACCATCCGGGCCGCGATGCCCCAGACTGGCAATCATGGTATGTAAACGTGCCTCCCAAGGCGCCGGCGAGACCGGCCCAACCCAACCCGCTAGGCCGCACATCGGCTGCTATCGCTCCTCTTCATTTTCGCTCCTTCGATTTTCCGACAGACCTGGTCAAGCGGTTATCAAGGGCAATCGCCACCAGTACCGGCATACCCAGGGTCCGCTCAGCGTCCTCCGGTGAAACAAACACCTGTCGGGAAAAATCTTTGAAGAAGGCAAGGAGTATGGCGACCATCGCGGCACCGATGAAAGAGAAGAGCAACACCGCCGATTTTATGCTGCGCGGTCGTCCGGTCGCCGGTTGCTCAATGATCCGGACATTCGCCGTCTTCTGTCGATCGAACTCTTCCTGCAACAACGACTCCTCAACCTTTTGGGCATAGATTCGCAGGTTCTTTTCCATGAGTTCGCGGTTCAAACTCAGGGTGTTGAACTCTTTTTCCAACCGATCGAAGGTCACCAGGTCCGCACTCAGTGCGACAAACTGTTCTTCCAATGAGGCACGCCTGGCACGTAGCGCGGCCGCCGCACTTTCCTGGCGGAGCCAATCGGTATTAATTTCTTCATATACCGGATTGGTTCCCGACCGGCGGTTGTCCAGTTTCATTGGCGCGGCCTTACCGACCGACGCCCGCAACTTACCTATCTGCTCGTTGATGTCGGTGATGAACTGACTAGTGGGAGTGAACTTAGTCAGTAGTTCATTGCGCCGCGCTTCCAGCGACGCCAGAATCGCACGGGTATTGGCAGTAGCATCCTGAGCCAGAATATCGGAATAGAGCGGGGTCTGCTTTGGCAGCGTCGCGCGTTGCTCACGTAAGGCCACAAGCCGGCCTTCGGTCTCACGCAAACGGGTCTCGGCATCGAGTCGATTGCTGTTGATCTCGGCGTGCTGACGCACCAACAACGCGCGTTGATCCGCAAATTCACTGACGCTGTGCTTCAGGTTAAAGGCCTGAATGTCCGCCTCTGCCTGGGCCAGACGCCGCGCGAACCCATCGCGTTGCTCGATGAACATCTTGGAGCGCGGCAGGAGCAGCACACGGGTGCGTAAATCCAGATAACGCTGGATCAAGCTGCTGAGTGCGGCAACGGCCACATCCGCCTGCGGGTGGGAGAAGGTGACGACTATGACGCTGGAGTCTTTGACTACGGAGATGTCCAACTTACTGTTGAAGCGCGCCGCTGCGGTATCCAGACGCTTGCGTTTGGCGGTCAGGGCGGCGTCGGGCGCGGCCGGCGCGGCGGGCCACCAAGAAAGGGCCTTGGTCTTAACGGATGTGATCCATGACCCGAATACCGATGTCTTGTCCATGGCCGGATACAGCCGCGCGATACCCAGTTCCGTGATCACATCATCGACCAGGGTCGAGTTCTTGAGAATTTCGGTCTCGGAGCGGACCATACGTTCCTCGCCCAGCCCAAAGGCGCTGGAGAATTCACCGACCGCGGGATTAAGGGTGTATTCGCGGCTGGGCAGGACCAGCATACGGGCCTCGGCGGTATAAATCGGCTTCAGCTTCAGGGCCATAACGGCGCCCAGGGAAAACGTCAGCAGGAAAACCGAGAATATCAGCAGCTTTTCGCGAAAAACGGTGTTAAGCAGGTCGCGCAGGCCATAGCCTGAGGCCATCATTGGGGCGAACGGTCTCGCTACCGGGCGCATACCTGTCCGCGGGCGGTCCCAAGCCGTTTCATTTGAGTTGGCTGAACTCATCGCTGTCACAGGGGCGTGGCTCAGGTGGATAGGTCGTATGGCGGGGCCCCGCCTTGATCGCCGTCAACTGACTGCCGGCGCGGTGGATGGTCGCAACTGACATCGTCAGTTGTCCCCGGCGCTTATTGCCGCCGGGGCAATGAGTCATCGCTGCCACTTATAGCCCCAAGGCTCTTAAAAGGTTCCTGTCAAACACGCGCTGAGGATTGAGGGGGTCACGGGGTACGATCGCGGGATCGCTGGCCGGGGTGACCATCCCGTTGGTGGAGACAGCAATGCCGAACATATCGGCATAATCCCAGATACTCCAGCCTATACCCATGCCTTCCAATACCGAACGGGTATCCTTAAGCCAGTTTTGCCGCGATACGACGTCCGGACCGACGCGCAATGTGCCAAACTCGGTACACATCAGGCGCGCGCCATTTTGCGTGGCCCACGCTTGGGCCTGGGCGATGTCCTGCGCGATCCGCGTCGCCCCCCAATTCTCGGCGACATACTGGTTAACGGCCGCCATGGCGATCGCCGGGTCCGCATTCGGCAACAACTGCACCTGACTGAGCGCATTCGCGGCGGGATATACCAAATTGGCGATCATCCCGTGGGGACCGGAAAGAAAGGGCTCCCAAGGGGCATGCAGGTAAGTAAAGAGTTTGGGATCGTAGTAATGGAAGACATAGCGCACATTGGCGTCTTTGACCGGGGTTATCAGCAGGAGCCCAGCCAGAAATCCGCCTCGGCTGGGGGCGATCAGTACCAAGCGGGAGGGTGTCGCCTGGCGGATTCGATCCAGTGCCTGCTTTTCCAGTGCCGCCAAGCGTGCGGGGCCGGTTGGGTCCCAATATGACGGTTCGTTGAACAGTTCAAACACCACCACGGATACCGGACTGGCGGCGAAGTGCGTGGCCATTTGCTGCCAGAAGTCCACATACGCGGCATGCACTGCGGCCTCGGTTTCGATACGCTGGCTGAGCGCCATTTCGGGATGAAAATCGAGAATGATAGCCAACCCCGCCTGCTGCGCAATACTCACCGCCTGATCCAGTGCGGCCCAATAGATCGTCGGCGTGGGGGAGTCCGGATTCCACCCCATCTTCTGCGGATCGAACGGAAGACGCACATGATCGAAACCGGCCTTTTTGATCGTGGCCATGTCGGCCGCTACCACCGGCTGGCGGCCCCAATATTGCTGCCAGTGACTGAGATTGACCCCCCGCTTAAGTACTGCCGGGGCCGCCGCAGCCGCCTTCGCTGCGGCGGAGGTCTTGGCGGAGTTCTTTCCCGCGACGACCGGCAGCGACGACAGTCCCAACCCAATGGCGACGGTCAGTGCCAGCCCAGACAGCAAGTTTCCAAGGTGAGTCATTGCAGTTGATCTCCGGTATCTTGGGGTAGCCAGGTCGACAGTCGAGCCAGCCGGCCCGCGGTACGGTGAATGTCAAACCAGGACTCAGAACGGGAATCCCCCTTGAACAGAAGCCCGGTTGACGCTGTAGTTGAAGCTTCGCGAGAACGGCAAAATGCGCGTAATGTATTGATCGATCCAGACATCGACTTCGGCGACCGAGGATTTCGGCACAAAAACGACGTCGAAGCGGTGCAGCGGTATGTCATTGTCGTCAGTGCGGACCCTGCCCTCAATGATGTCGCGGACGTTGACGACCTTCAGCATCGGTCGGTTGTCGCTGGTGCGCCGAATCAGCACCACTTGATCGGTCCGGGCGGTGTCGAGAAATCCCCCCGCTTCGATGATGCCTTCCAGCACACCCATCCGGTGTACAAGTTTGAAGACGCCTGGACGTTGGACTTCCCCACCCACATAGACCAGTTCCGACCCGAACTGTCGGGGTATAACGCTCAACTCCGGGCGACGCAGTTCGCGGGCATAGCGTTCCTGCAACTCGTTCGCCAACTCTGGGACCGAACGGTCGAGGGCACGGGCGGAACCGATGAGCGTCAGCTCGATCGTGCCATCGGGAGCCACGATAACGCGATCGCTAAACTCCGGATTGTAGACCAGTTTTACGTCCAGTTCGTCGCCGGGCATGAACCGATAGACGGCGGCGTCGTCGGTCCACGGCAGGAATCCCTGAGGATGCCGCTCCGTGGGACGAATCGTGCCGGTACAGGCTCCGAGCAACAGGGACACCGACAAAAATAACGAGGACAAAAGTCTCATGCGACCGGCTACACGTAACGAAGATGACCGTATCGACCTGTCCTCGGACCGGCGACCGATAATAACCTCCGGTGTCGACTTTCTGCCTTTCGAGGCGGGGTGGCGTATCGTGGTCGCTGGTCGGACCTCAGTGGGGTTCGACCAAAATCCGCCGCTGCCCCGCAACAACCGGCGGCAGCAAGTGCGGTACCCCAACCAGCGTCCAGCAGCGGGAAACCGACCTTTGACGAGTCTAGCAGAAAACATCAGTACGCGTTTTTTCCCGTAAATCCGCCGAGTGCGGTTAACAAAATGATCTTGATGTCCAGTGCGAGCGACCAATTGCGAATATACCAAAAATCGTACTCCACGCGTTTCTCCATTTTGTAAAGTTCGTCGGTCTCGCCCCGCCAGCCGTTGATCTGAGCCCATCCGGTTATTCCGGGTTTGACCTTGTGTCGCAGCATATACCCCCTGACTCGTGTACGATAAAATTCGTTTTGGGCAACGGGGTGCGGTCGGGGGCCAACAATCGACATCTCCCCGCGCAGTACATTGAAGAATTGGGGCAACTCGTCCAACGAGGTCTTGCGCAGCAACCCGCCGAGTCTGGTGACGCGCGGGTCATTGCGCGTTGCCGGGATATAGCTGTCACCATTTTCACAGACGGTCATGGTGCGGAATTTGAGCACCGCGATTGGCGTGCCGCCGATACCATAACGACATTGTCTGAAGAAAACCGGGCCGCGCGATGTGATTTTTATCAGGAGGGCAATCAGCAACATGGGGCCGCCGGCAACGGCAATAAACAGAATAGACAAGATGATGTCTTCCAGGCGTTTCAAGTGGCCGTCGACACCCAGGAACGGCGTCTCGAAGACACTGATCAGCGGTATACCTTCAAGCGCCGACCAATGTCCTTGAAACAGGTCGATCGTCGAGAAATCGGGGGCCAGATAGACCGAAACGGCGGTGTCGGCCAGACCCTCGATGAAGTCGGCGAGCCGTTGACTTGAAAAGCCTTGGCGTGCGATATACAGAATATTGAAATCGCCCTGTCTGGCACGGCGCACCAGATCTTCGAATAGGGCATCTTGCTCGCCTTCGTGGCAGTCACCGGAAAAACTCGCTGAGTGGTCGCCACCGCGCCGATCGCTATCGCGCTCACTGGTGACCACGTGATCGACCAAAAATAGACCCAGGTGAGGGGACTCACGAATGGTCTTGACGAGTCGATCGGCGGTTTCACCGCGCCCCCAGACCACCACTTTCCGTTGATATTCCGGATGCTTAACCAGGCGCACGAAGAGCATGACAGCGATGAATCGCCAGCCACACAGGGCCAGTGGCGTCGCCAATAGCCACAGCACCGGGGTGACGTGAGACAATCCCAAGTTCGTATTGGACAGGTTCACCGCCGCGAACAACACGAATACCGCGGCGGCCCACGCAATCCAGACCCGTGCGTACCTGCGGACCACCTCCTCACCATGCCACGGGTGGTAGAGACCCAGGATCCCGGCGAAACTCGTGAAGGCAACGATGGCGACGAGCAAAATAATCGTGTGGATGTCGGACCAGGGTCGCGACCAGGCGCCGATCGTGACGGCTAGACAGAGTGCAATCAGCCCCGAGTCGATCAGCTTACCGGTGAGGACCACCAGGCGGCTGCTTCTTGAGGCGCGGCTGGCGGTCAGCGGGAACCCGGATAAGGAGGACGGTAGCATGGGGCTAAGGCTCATTCTGAGGTGGTCCCAATCCCCATCCGATTGCGCTGGGTCAGGGAAAACCAACAACGGCCCGACCGCGGGCGGGGGCGGGGGGGGGAATCCCACCACATTGCGACCAGGATGTCAATCTGTTGACTGATCCATCCAGTTCCGGCCCCGGGGTCGCAGTAGCGCGCCACTGCGCCCCCCCCTTTTGGTAGGATAGTGCCTGGCAGCAAACCGTAAAAAATCAATCAGCGCAATCTGTTATAATCTGACCCTAAGATCGAAGTTGGCCCGGCGCCGACTTCGATGGGGCTCGATAAAATCGGCAACCAACTGATTTTATTAAGCCGACATGT
>NZ_CAJAXH010000119.1 GCF_903946935.1 uncultured Thiodictyon sp. | reverse complement strand
GCAAACCGACTTCAAGCGAAACACAGGTTTATATTGCATCCGGACGCTTGCTTCTTCGGCAGATCTGCAATAATCAAACGCCGTATTTATTAGCCGTTAAGTAAGCCTCTATCTCAAAATGGTTCTTAGACAGCCTCTTACAACGCGCTCTTCAGAAACGGTATTAGGATTTTCATCCTGCGGTACTAGCCGCGTGATCAACGAGAACGTCACACTCGACGATCCCGCCGCCTATGCGCTTTGGCCGGCCCGTGCCACGGCCCAAGGAGAGTCGCCGGCGGAGCGCTGGGCACCCGGCATCCGCTTCACGCTGGTATTGCGTCTCATCCTGGGAGCCGATGCAGCAACCGATACACGCCAGATCGAGCACACGCTGCGCGCGTGGTTGCTCTTCGGCGGCATCGGGGGTCGCACACGCCGGGGTTGTGGCGCACTTGGCATCCCCGATGAGACAGCCCGAACCATTTGGCTTCCGGAGTCTCTGGATCTCGGCGCCATTGGCGCCTGGTTGTCATCGGGGCAAACTGCCAATGCGGTCTATCCGTCGCTATCCGGCGCGCGACTCTGCATCGGCCAACTCCGCTCGGCCACAGACACCTGGCATGAAGCTATCGGCTGGTTGCGAGATTTTCGGCAAGGCACCAATACCGCTCGAACGGACACTGCCACCATCGGACCATTTGCCCGACAGCGATCGTCGCTAGCGCGCGGTAACGCCGGGCGCCCCGGGCGTTCCCGCTGGCCGGAACCGGATCTGATCCGACATGCCTTCGCAGCCTACGACCATAACGCACTAATCCCTGCGAATCCGATCAGTTGGCCCCGCGCGGTGTTCGGCCTGCCGATCCAGTTTCGGTTTCAGAATAAGGATCGGAGCGGCAACTTTTTCTCGAACCGCCCACCGCAAGCCGGCGAGTTAGGCTGGTCGCCGACCGGTGACCCGCATGCACCAAGCCAACGCCTCACCAGCCCGCTGCTGGTTAAGCCGATCCAGGCACGCAACGGTAAATTCGCCGCAGCTGCCCTTTGGCTGAGTCGTACCCTGCCTAAAGAAGCCGTGGTAGGTATCAAAGCTAAGGGTTCTTTGCGAAGCCCGGCGCCTATCGGGCAGATGCTGACTTCGCCGCTGTTTACTCCGTTGACCGGAAAGACCAGTACGGAGGATGCATTCATGGACTGGCTCAAGACTAACTTGCGCCTAACCGGGGGTACCCTATGAGCCGCACCGTGCTGATTGTCGCTATTGGTCCCGTACAACAATTTATCGGACAAGCGCGCCGGATGCGTGACCTTTGGTTTGGGTCCCACATTTTGTCTGAGATGTGCAGGGGCGCCGCGTGCTCTTTGGCCGAGTCCGGCTGGAGTCTGGTATTTCCGGCGCTCGCTGCGGGAGACATTGAACTTAGCCGTTGCGATGGTGCGATACGCCCCAAGACTGGCGTACCGCCTCTCGGTATTGCTAACAAGATTGTGGCAACCCGTCAAAGCGGTGATGATGTGACAACGACGGTCGCCGTATCTACGGCAAGGATTGCAGCCGCCAACATTTGGAAACACTTTGCTAAGGAGGCCAACGGTCGGGCCAAGGGGCTCATTGCCCACCAATTGGGTGCGCATGAATCACCGGAGGCGGTTATCGAATCCTTCTTGGAAGTGATTGGTGGCTGGTCAACTTACGAGGCGGACGGTGAGTTCGAGTCTGCTCGTTTAGCAGCTGAACAGGCGGTGGCAGCACGTAAGGTACTGCGCGATTTTCGCCAATGGCAAGGCGGACCTCGTCGAAAGTCGAGCCTTGATGGCCAGCGCGAGAGCATTCTGGTCGATCGCAAATATGGCGAGCATCCATCAAAATTGGCCTTACGATTCCGTCTTAGTCCGCAGGAACACTTGGACGCAATTGGAATGGTCAAACGGGCTGGTGGCGATCCGGATCAATTCGTTCCCATCGCCAGGGTCGCCGTGGAGCCTTGGCTCAAGGCGCTTGATGAGGCGGCAACAACACACCGATCACTCGATATAGCGCTCAGAACACTCGAGGCCGAATGCGAGAAGCAAGGTGTTCCTCGGTGTCAGCGTGGCGTTACACGCTGGCTAAGGGGCGCCTTTCTATATGACGGCGAGATATTCTTTGAGGGGCAATGGCCCGCTTTGAGCAAGGAGCTTGGCCTAAAGGGCTTTTTCGACCCCTACGTCAAGCGACTTTTTCGTGCGAACCTATCGATCCCGGAGCCCTACCCCTATGTTGCCTGCCTACACGCCGACGGGGATCGAATGGGGAAGGCCCTGGGTCGGCTTGGCTCGGCGATACGGCAATCACGCCTGTCGGAAGCCCTGGCTAAATTTTCACAGGGTGTACGTGACATCGTCGAAGAACATTCCGGTCTGCACATCTACGCCGGCGGGGACGACGTAGTCGCAATCCTCCCGGTCCTTCACGCGGCGAACTGCGCCGAAGCCCTCAGAGCAGCCTTCATCGACGTAGTACAACCCATATTTCTGGAAACATTCCCAGACTGTGATGATCAACCACCGACCCTCTCCGTCGGGATCGGCATAGCGCACTTCTTGAAGCCCCTCGGTAATCTGCTCGGCCTCGCCCGCGAAGCGGAAAGCTTTGCCAAGCAGGGGGAGAATCTCGCCGATGGCGATCCGCGTCAGCGCAATGCCCTTGGCGTCATTTTCGACAAGCGCAGTGGTGATACCATCAAGTGGCGTGCTCAATGGGGCCAGCAACAGTCGCCCGGCAGGCGCCTCAACGACCTTGTTGGCTTGCTTAGCGACGGCCGGCTCCCAAGAAAGCTGCCGTATGAAATTCGTAAGATCCTGAAAGATGTCGAGCAGGAGCCAGACCCCAGGGATCGCATCGTTGGCAGGACGTGGCGACTGGAGGTACTGCGAATACTGGCGCGCAAGCGGCCGGAGGGGACCGAACAGCGGATCACACCCGAGGACATCGGTCTCGGGCTCCCATCACGTGAAGACGCCCGCGTCGATACCGTACTTGATGCGCTGCGCGACTGGGTAGATGCTGCGATGATAGCCAGCGCGCTTGCCGATGCCGAGCGTAATGTCAAGAATGTAGCGGCACGAGGAATCGCATTGGAGATTCAGCATGGCGATTGATCTGGTGTTGAGCCCGCGTGACGGACTAACCTTGAAAGATGCCCGCGGTTTTGATCTCGCCGGGGGTGTGACCGCCAGTGGTTTGCCCTGGCCGGGACCCCGCACCACGGCTGGCGCAGCCCGCACCGTGATCGGCCGACTGCAAGGTCTGTCACAGACCTATGGTGAAGATCGTGACGCCTGGCAAAGCATCCTTGGCCAAGTGACGGTACATGGCCCAATGGTGGTGACACGCCCGATCGACGCAGAGCGGTGGTTTCCCTTGTGGCCCGCGCCGCAAGACGCACTGCGCCTCCCGCATCCGAAGACCGGACAACGCGACGCGCCTGATGCGCGCATCCACTGGCTCGAACCCCGCCCTCGCGATGTCGTGCGATGGCGAGCGCGCGGGCTCTGGACCGACCAACCGGAAGAGGTGGCCGCCACGGAGGGCCTGTGGTTGCCGATCCCAGACGAGCGCATCAAGCCACTCTCGCCCCGACTGCTCTGGTCGCACGATGAGACCGTGGACTGGCTGCGCGGGCCGCAGTCCCACGACGAGCGAGCGTCGCCGCAACCAAAGCAGCGTGTGGATACCCACGTCGGCCTCGACCCCGCAACCCTTGCGGCCAAGGACGAGTACCTGTTTGCCCACGCGACCTCTGAGCCCCTGATCGCTGGCGCGCGCCGCGTGATTTATGAGTTGGGTTTGGCCTTACGCATAAATGGCGTGCCGGAGGGACAAGACATCACCGCGCCGATTTGGCGAATTGGCGGCGAGGGACGTTTTGCTTCCGCGAAGATCCTTCCGTCTGAGGTTCTCGCCGCCCCCGACCGATTGGCCGATCATTGGGACGAGAGCCGCTTTCTGCGCCTGCTGCTCGTAACACCGGCCTACTTCAATACGGGTTGGCGCCCGGATTGGCTCGCGCCCACCGCAACTGAAGAAGGCTACCGGTTCCAGGGGATACTGCCGGGCATTAACCGTCTGGTGGCCTTGCGCAGTGCGTTTCTGGACCGCGCTTGCTGGATTAGCGGTTGGGACTTATTAAGCCAAAAGCCTAAGCCGTCGGTCGCCTGTGTCGCCGCTGGCACCGTGTACTATCTTGAGTCCTTGTCCGCTCCGTTCACGTCGACGGACATCCAAAGCCTCTGGCTATCGAGTATCCAGCAAGCGGGTGATGCCATCCGAGACGGCTTCGGCCTGATACTCCCCGGGGCTTGGCCGGTAAGCATCTGAATTGGAAATCAACGAGAAACGATATCATGCAGCGCGCATACTTCATCCACGCACTTTCCCCTCTCCATCCGGGTACGGGGCAAGCACAAGGCGCCATTGACTTGCCCATCGCCCGCCTGCGCGGGACGGGCATTCCTTACTTGCCTGGAAGCTCGGTCAAAGGGGTTCTAAGAGACGCCTATCGTGAGGAAGGACTACACAACGCGGTATTCGGTCCCCCGGTGAAGCTCGGTCAGGAGGACACCCGTTTCTCCGGCGCGTTGGCGTTTGGCGATGCTCGGCTCTTGGCACTGCCCGTGCGCAGCTTCCACGGCACATTCGCCTGGGTCACCTCGCCCCTATTGCTACGTCTCGCGCGGCGCGATTTAGAGTGGTCCCATCAGATCCCAGGGGCATATTCAGTCAAGGGGAAGGGTTGGATCGGAGTCACTCAGTCCACGGTGTTGGCTGCCAACGGACACGTCTTTCTTGAGGATTTGGAGTGCCCGATGAACGAAAAGGAACAGGATCTCGTCAGCCTTTGGGCGAAATCGCTGGGCCAACTCGTACTCAAGGAAGACGTCGAGATTTTCACGGAGCGGTTCGCCGTGGTAGACGACGAGACGATGACTTTCTTGTGGGAGCATTCCACCCAAGTTGACGCGCGGGTGCGGATCAATGAGCAGGGCGTGGTTCAGGACGGCGCCCTGTGGTACGAGGAAAGTCTACCCGCCGAGACATTGCTTCTCGGGGTAGCCGCAGTGATCAAGAGCGGAGAAAGACCCGATCAATGGCTTGACTATTGCCTGGGAGAAGAGCGGGCGAACCTGCAATTTGGCGGAAAGGCCACTGTAGGGCGCGGTCGTGCCCGGCTCGTACCGGTCACGGGAGAACGGCGATGACACTGAAGACACTAGAGCAGGTTCGCATGAAGCGTGCGTACGCGGCTATCGATGACACGCAAGGGGCGCGACGCACGACTTGGCTGCAGGCCGTGAGTGGGTTCGGTCCGGAGATTCAGCGATCCGGTCTGCTGCAAGCACTTGCCTTCCTGCACCGCGGGCCGACTAAGGATATTGCGGACGACCTCTGCAAACAGATTCGCGAACATCTGACCAAGCTCGGTCACTTGCCCGCGCCGAAACGGGTTACCAGCTTTCTCATTGAGGTTCGGGACCTGGACCGAGCGACCTACATGCGAGTGACTCGCGAAATCATGGCCCTCTCGGTTTGGCTCAAACGGGCCGGTCAAATTCTCGGTGATGACAAGGAGTAATCTATGCGTACCGCGCTGGCGAATACCCTCGGCCGAAGCATCGACTCGCGGAGCGCCCATCCGGGGCTACTTTATGAGCGCTACGTACCGCTGATCTACGGTGACGAAACCGCAGGCCGGTCCGATCGGAAAGTGCCGGATGTCGGCCACATGCGATCCCCGGAGGATCAGGACGCACTGCTCCGACATGTTACCGGAATCCCCATGAGTGCGGCCTACCGAGTCGCCTGGCACCGCTGGCGGCGCGCGTTGCAGGAGTCGCGGGCAGTGATGCAAACCGTGGAAGCAACCAGCCGGTTGCTGCTGGGCCACGGTAATCCGGCACCGACGGAGGTCGGGATCACCCTCCACCACGTCTACGGGGTACCCTTGCTGCCCGGTACGGCACTGAAGGGCCTGCTAAACCATTATCTTGCGACCTGGGGAGCCGCGACCGACGCTGAGTGGAAAGGGGTGCAATACGACGCCGGCGGCCGCCCGCAGGGCGCGCCGGGGGTTTATCATCGGGCCATATTTGGCGCGCCAAACCTCCCACTCGGCGAGAGCGGCGAGCAAGAGGGGAAATCGGGCGGGGTTGTCTTCGAGGACGCTTGGCTTGTACCGAGCGGAGACGACTATCCGCTGTGCTCCGATGTGCTGACCCCACACCAGAAGGAGTACTACCGAAACTTCGGAGCGGAACCCCCAAATGACTGGACAGACCCAAACCCGGTAACCTTCCTGACAGTCAAGCCCAAGATGCGCTTCCTAGTCGCGATTTCGCCGGCAAGCGCACAAGGTGAAGGCGCGGAACTCGCCATGCGGCATCTGCTCGATGCGTTGGAGCAATGGGGTGTAGGCGCCAAGACCCGGGCTGGCTATGGCCGCTTGCATCGCATAGCGGAGGAACCTGCGGGCAGGATGGAGAGGGCGCAGCTGGCGGGCGCAGGAATGGCGGCATCAGCGGCACCATTGACCGAAGCGCTACAGTCTCTTAAGAATTCAGTTTCAGCGGTTCTCAACCCGCCTAACCGAGACCAGGCCCCGCCGATCGCGGAACGCCTTGCCCGTCTAATCACGGACGACCTTCTCAATACCCTTTCACCAAGTGACTACACCGTCGCCCAGAAGCTTCTCACACCACTTGTCGAGCATGCTGGCCTGCGCAAGCGGCGCAAAGACAGGCTCGACGAGATTCTGAAAAAGGTGATCCCATGAATGCACGTATTGTGCTATTTCTAGGTCCTCGTGGCGATGACGAAGAAACAAGTTACGCTCGCCTTGATAGGCTGGATCAGGCGACAGGTGCGCAAACGCGGCTTCCGTGGAATGTTCTTGTGGACGATTGTCAGGAGTCATGTCCAGGGGCACATATTCATGTATTGATCATCGGTAGCGAACTCGCGTATCGTGAATGGCAAGGTTATCTTCAGCAAGATGCAAAGGACGCCGGCTATCCGGACCGCTGCAAGATACCGATCGCCTTTGTTCGCTACAATGAAGCTGCACTGAACCCCAGCAACCGAGATGTCTTCTGGCGCTTTTTCCAGAATCTTCGACTCGCGCTGGGCGGGGACCCAATATCGCATTTGGATGAATTTTCGATCGCCGAGAAGAGTTCGGCAGAACGGTTTTCCCAGGAAGCGGACTACGTGTGCGTGGACATTACGCGCGGCTTCCGCGCTGCCCCCTTTCTTGGTGCCTCAGCGCTCGCATTTGCCCAAGCCAGCAACCGACGGCGGGGGCGTACCGTTCGCCATCGCATCTATTATGCCGCCAAAGATGCGGAACAGAATAGAATCATTCCGATATGGGATTTGACGCCATTTGTCGAAGGAGTTGAGCTCAGCGATGCGCTGGATGCGTTCTCCCGTCATGGGCGCGCCGATGACTTAGCCATGTTTTTCAAGAATTCGCAGATCACAGAGGTAATAAAGTTGGCCGAACCGATGCGGCAGTTCGCCGACGATCTATTGCTGATGCGTATTCCGAACCTTCTCAAAGACAGTGCCCCGGCAGTTCAGCAGGCATTATCTGAATCCTTCGATTATTTGAAAGATGCTTATCCCTCGGTTAGCAATGATCTTCAGGATTTCAGGGATCAGATAGATCAACTCGCCCCCAACGGCGTAGGGCCGGACCCGGTGAGTTTAGATGGACTCAAGGCGGCAGCTGTTCTAGCGGACCGCTTATGGTTCACTCGTCGATACGCGGAACTTTACGGTCTACTGAGGGAGTCACTGCTGACAGCATTCACTGTCGTGTACGTTGCAGAGCCGCATTTGCAACCGAATCGACTTGATCAAAAGAAGTTCGCTGATCAGCGTGCCCAGATTGAACAAAGCTGGTTTCCGTTGCTTGAAAAGTCGAAATTCTCAGAGTCGTGTGTACAAAAGAAGCCGAGGTTCATTTTGACCTTTAACACGTCGAGCATTGATGATGCCAGGAAAATTGCCAAACAGATAGACGACTTTAGCCGCTTACGTAATGACGTCGCCCACTGTTCCATGGGCACTAAACCGAACAAGGAGGAAGAACTGCGAGCCGAATTAAAGAACAGCCTTGACGCGTATAAATCGCTGGTTGAAGCGCTAGTTTGCCGTCAATAGCGAGTAACGCGACGCATTACCATGCTCGATTTAACCCCACTGGAACGCGCCCTCGCCGCCCTCGACCGCAGCCTCTCACGCTTCGCCGGGGCGCCGACTGACGAAGAAGTGCGCGATGCGTGCATCCATCGCTTTGAATTCACCTTTGAGCTGAGTTGGAAGATGCTCAAGCGGCGGTTGCAAATGGACCTGCCCAATGCGCAGGAGGTGGACTCCATGACCTGGCGGGCCTTGATGCGCGCGGGCGCGGAGCAGGGCTTGATTGATGATGTCGCGGGGTGGCTGGTATATCGGGAGAAGCGCAATATCACCTCACATACTTACGATGCCATAAAGGCGGCCGAGGTCGCGGCGGTACTGCCGGAGTTCGCGCGCGCCGCGCGCGCTCTGCTCGGCCGCTTGCAGGTACGCGGGGCGGCAGATGCTTGACCTGACAAGACAACAGCTTGCGATCGTACGCGAGCTAATCGCACGCCATCTGCCGAACCGCGAAGTCCGAGCCTTCGGTTCGCGGGTGAACGGTCGGGCCTGGCGCTATTCGGACCTGGACCTGGCGGTGATGGGGGGTGAGCCACTGCCGAATCTGGTCCTCGCGACCTTGCGCGCCGATTTTGAAGACAGCGACTTGCCGTTTCGCGTGGACCTGCTCGAATCACGCGATCTGCCGGCCGCCTGGATCACCAGTTTCAATGACCAGTCGGAGCGGATCTATCCGCCGCTGTTCGCGGCTGACCGTGGGACGGACGGCACCCCGCATGCCGAATTAGCGAGCGAGTCCTAGGTCGCGATCCCGATCACTGCGGGCCAATTGCCTGCGTCATTTCTCACTCGATCACAGGCCACAATCCATGCTCGATTTCTTGAAGTTTGCGACCGATAGTGTACTCAATCCGATCAGCATCTGGCTCAGTGTGATCGTCTCGGTTCCCATCTTCTGGACCTGGTGGGACTTGGTCATCGGACGACGCTATCGCCATCGCCGCTGGCAGGACGAGGTGAGTCGTCAGGCGGGGAGTCGGCCGGCGATCCTGATCGTTGACCTACTGCCTAATAAGAACATCCGGGCGGCCGTGGAGCATTTCCGCGCGGGTTACGACGACCTGAGGGCCATTCCGGAGGAGCATATCTTTGTGGTGAGCCGTGACGCCTGGCTGGAACCCAGCGATGCCCCGGGACTGGTGCTGGACATCCAGGCCGCGGCCGCTGAAATCCTGCGTTGCGGGGCCGACGTACTTCATTACTTTCACGCCGGTCCCGTGTTCGCTTCCGCCGTGGTCGGCGCGGAATTTGCCAACGCCGGATGCCGCGTGCTGTTGTACCAAAACGAGCAGGGGCACTATGTGAATTTCGGTCCCCTGCGTCATCCGAGGTTCTGACTATGACCTGTTACGTTCTGAACACCCCGGTACTCACGGCTTATGGCGACTATCGCTTTACCGGGCCCTTGACCGCATCACAAGCCGCGGAGCGACTGACCGCGGGATTCGTGTCGGCCGTCGGGCATGGTGCCGCGGCGGTGTTTCTTAGCCGGCTCTTGGATCTTGAGGTTGCATGCAATAGGATAACGATCGCCATGCAGCCGGGCGACACGGCCTTGGTGCTGCGCCTGATCACACGACTCCCCGAGGGCATGATGCTTACTGCCGAGGAGATGACTGCGGTGGATTTTGAATTGGGCTGGCTGGAGCGAATGGCCTGACGAGGTGAATTGGTCATTGATTGGGTTGCCGGAGAATCCTTGTCCGGCTTTGATGATCGTTCCGGGCGCGGGCTTCCGGGCGCACAGCGCCCAACACATGCGTGACACCGCTCGAGCGGTGTCACGAGATGCCGTGTGGCAGCAGTTATGATCAAGACCCCTTGTCCGATGAATTGGGGTAGCGGTTGCACCGCCCCTGTGGACACGCGATCCCTTCCGGCAATCACTCAAGAGTGGCTAGTCCTATGATCACCGCCCCCCAGATCGACGCCGCGGTACGCGTCCTCTCGGAGGCGGCAAGACCGACGCGTATCCTGCTGTTCGGCTCTTATGCCCGGGGCGATGCCGGTGCGGACTCCGACCTGGATTTCCTGGTGATCGAGTCAGGGGTGGAGAACCACGCCAGGGAAATGGTGCGTCTGCGCCGGGCATTGCGCCCGTTGCGTCTGCCGGTGGATGTGCTGGTCTACTCAACAGAGGACGTCGCGCGCTGGGGCGACCAACCCGGTAGCGCCTTGTACTGGGCACTGCGGGAGGGCAAGGTGATGTATGGATAGTCCCTCGGTTGCGCAGCGGCTGTTGGAACTTGTACTGCGTGATGACCAAGCCTTTTGGATGATTTGGGAGGCCGCCACCGGCTAAAGCCTCGACCTCCAGTGGCGGGCGGGTCGCCGCTCCTACGCAGCCTCATCCCGCCAGGCTCAACAACTCATACCACCCAAACCCCATACTCGCATTCTTCCCCACATTGAGCCATTGCCCCAGATGCAGATAAGGCCACAGCGCCGTGCTGTCACTCAGGTCGAGGTCCACATGGCCGATAAGCCCACCAGTGTCGACCCGCTGACCGTGGCGGGCGGCGAAGCGGCTGGCGGATTGGTGGCGCAGCGCGCGCTCGATGACCTGCGCCCGTTCGCTGGCGGCCTTGAGTGTGTCGAAGGGGGCCTCGAGTTGGCGACCGGTATAGAAATACTGGAGCAGGCTGGCGCGGCGCACCAGGGCCATGAGGAAGGGGCCTAAGCTGAAACCGCCGGCACCGGCGGCCTGGCCGGACGCCTTATAGGGGCTGCGGAAACGGATGCGTACGGCGGCGGGTGCCGGCGGGGTCGGCGGCGGTTCGGGGGGCTGCACGGCGAGTAGGCGCCCATGGCTGCCGACCAGTTGGGGCGGCCGGCCGTCGGGCAGGTGTTGGGTGACGTCGTGCAGCCAGACCCGGCCGCGCTGGGGTCCGAGCCCCGCCTGCCCGGCCGCGGCCAGGGCCTGGATGACGAGCGGCAGGCGGGTGTTGGCCTCACCGACCAGCACCAGTGAGACCGCGAGCGCCTCCCCGGCCCGGACGACCTCGGGATAGTCCTGGTCGATCCGAAAGGCGTGGGGGACGGGGACCCGGTCATAGCGGCGCATCAGGTCGGACGCGGGGGGCCGCGGGCCGCTGAAGAGGTAGCTGTATTGGCACTGGTGCAGGAGCAGACAGCCCGTGCAATCGGTCGCGGGGACGACACAGCACTGCCGCCGCAGGTGCAGGCCAAAAACGCCGTGCCAGAGCCCGCGGGGATCGGCCGCGGGCCGGAAGTCGGCGTCCGCCAGGTAGCGGAAGCTGTAGAGGGAGAGTGGAAGCCGGGGCTGCTCGATGTCCATGGCGGGAGACTCAGGCTGGGGGCTCGCTCATGCTATCCGGCGGGGCGCATAACTTCCAGCGCATTGACAGTTGCCCTGGACTGCGCTCCCTGCCAGGATTGGGCGCCGCCGACCGCCTCCCGCCGCCCGACCGGGTACGGCTCGGTGGCTGGCCGAGCGAGGCCCTGGAAACTCCCGCGTGCAACCCCATGGCGGGGGCGACGCGACCAGTCATCACCAGATAGAGGAGATCGCGGTGCGAACGATTGAGCTGAAGGCGCCCCTGGACGGTGTCACCCTGCCCCTGGAACAGGTCCCCGACCCGGTGTTCGCGCAGAAGATGGTGGGCGACGGGCTGTCGCTCGACCCCCTGAGCCAGGTCCTGCTCGCCCCCTGCGCGGGGACCGTGACCAACGTACACAGAGCCGGGCACGCGGTGACGCTGGTCACGCCCGAGGGCATCGAGTTGATGATGCACATCGGACTGGATACGGTGAACCTACAGGGCGAGGGGTTCACGCCCAAGGTGGCCGCCGGCGCGATGGTGGTCCTGGGCGATCCGCTGATCGCCTTCGACGCGGATTACCTGGCGACCCACGCCAAGAGCCTGCTGACCCAGATCGTCGTCACCAACGGCGAGCGCGTGGCGGCCTACCATCCGGCCACCGGTCTGGTGCAGGCCGGGGTCGACACAGTGCTCACCCTGGACCTGGCCGAGGGGGTTGCCGACGAGGCAGCGGCATCCGGCAAGCGGCTGATCTCCGAGGCGGTGCTGATCCCCAACCCGACCGGCCTCCACGCCCGCCCGGCGGCGGTGCTGGCTAACCTGGCCAAGCGCTACCAGGCGCGCATCCTGATCCAGCGCGGTGACGACCAGGCCAACGCCAAGAGCCTGGTCGCCATCATGGGCCTGGCCATTGAGCAGGGCGACAAGGTGGTGCTGGTGGCCGAGGGTCCGGACGCGGCGCCGGCGCTGGCCGCGCTGGTGCCGGAGCTGGCCGCCGGTCTGGGCGACGAGGGCAGCACGCCGGCCCCGGCGCCGGCCACCACCGAGGTGAGCGCGGATGCCGCCCCGGCCCCGCGCCCCCGCTCGGACGACCCCCAACTGCTGCTCGGCGTACCCGCCTCGCCGGGGCTCGCGGTGGGGCGCGTGTGGCGGCTGCGCCGGGAGGAGATCGAGGTCCAGGAGACCGGCGAGCCCCCCAACCAGGAGCGCCGCCGGCTGGAGGACGCGCTGGATCTGGCCCGCAATCAACTCGAGGCCTTGCAGGCGGAGCTGCGCGGCCAGGCCGATCCGGCCAAGGCGGCCATCTTTGCCGCCCACCAGGAGCTGCTCGGCGACCCGGGGCTGCTGGACATCGCCGACAGCGCCATCGCCAAGGGCAAGAGCGCCGCCTTCGCCTGGCGCGCCGCCTTTACCGCCCATGCGCAGAGTCTGGCGCGGCTGCGCAATCAACTGCTCGCCGAGCGCGCCAATGACCTGCGCGACGTCGGCCGGCGGGTGCTGGCCATCCTCACCGGCACCCCGCTGGAGGAGCCGCCGGCCCCGCCGGACACCATCCTGATTGCCGAGGACCTCACCCCGTCGGATACCGCCCGACTCGACCGCACCCGGGTGCTGGGCTTTGCGACGGTGGGCGGCGGCGCGACCTCGCATGTGGCCATCATCGCCCGCTCGCTGGACCTGCCCGCGGTGGCCGGTATCGAGCCCCGCGCGATGGATTTGGCGGACGGCACGCCGGTGATCCTGGACGGGTCCAAGGGCAGCCTGCGCCTGGACCCGGACCCGGCGGAGATCGAACGCATCAAGACGCTCAAGGAGCGCCTGGCGGTGCGGCGCGCCAATGACCTGGCCGCGGCCATGGACCCCGCGGTCACCAGCGATGGGCAGCGGATCGAGGTCGTCGCCAATATCGGCGGCCTGGATGACGCGGCACGCTCGCTCCCCCTGGGTGGGGAGGGCGTGGGCCTGCTGCGCTCGGAGTTCCTCTATCTGGACCGGACCGCCGCCCCCACCGAGGACGAGCAATACGCCATCTATTCGTCCATCGCCGAGGTACTGGACGGACGGCCAATGATCATCCGCACCCTGGACGTCGGCGGGGACAAGCCCCTGGCCTATCTGCCCATGCCACGGGAAGAGAACCCGATGCTCGGCATCCGCGGGGTGCGTATCGGGCTCGACCGCCCGGAGATCCTGCGGACCCAGGTGCGCGCCATCCTGCGCGCCGGTGAGGGCCACCGGTTGCGGATGATGTTCCCGATGATCGCCACGCTCGATGAGATCCGCTCGGTGAAAGGGCTGGTGGAAGAAGAGCGCGCGCGGCTGGGCGTCGGCGCGGCGGTGGAGTTGGGCATCATGGTGGAGGTGCCGGCCGCCGCCGTGCTGGCCCGCCAATTCGCCCGCGAGGTCGATTTCTTCTCCATCGGCACCAACGACCTCACCCAATACACCCTGGCCATGGACCGCGGTCATCCCAAGCTCGCCGCCAAGGCCGACGCCATGAACCCGGCAGTGCTGCAACTCATTGCCCAGACGGTCGCGGGCGCGACCGCCGAGGGCAAATGGGTGGGGGTCTGCGGCGGGCTCGCGAGCGATCCGCAGGCGGTGCCCATCCTGGTGGGGCTGGGGGTGGCTGAACTGTCGGTCAGCGTGCCGTCCATTCCGGCGGTGAAGGCGCAGGTGCGCGCCTACTCGTTGGCGCAATGCCAGGCCCTGGCGGCACAGGCACTGACCCAGGACAGCGCCGCCGCGGTGCGCGCCCTGGTGCCCCTGGACTATTGAATCGGCATTCGCCCTGGAGAAACAGATGAGTCTTCAAACCGTTTGGGGCAGCACCTTCGGCGGGCTGCAAAAGATCGGCAAGGCGTTGATGCTGCCGGTCTCGGTCTTGCCGGTGGCCGGTATCCTCTTAGGCGTCGGTTCCTCCATTGCCCGCGAGGCGCAGACCCCCTGGCTGGCCGAGATCGGGCGGATCATGTCCGCCTCCGGCGATGCCATCTTTATGATCCTGCCCCTGATCTTCGCCATCGGCGTGGTCCTGGGCTTTACCAAGAATGACGGGGTGGCGGCCATGGCCGCCACCGTCGGCTATTTCGTGCTGTTGGCCGCGCTCGGCGTCATCGGCCTGCTGTTCATCGGTTGGGTGGCGCCGGTGGAGCCGCTCAAGATCGCCGGCGACGGCGGCAAGGCCGTGCATGTGGAATACGACGCGGAGCGCGCGCGCTTCCTCTGTCTCGATAAGGACGGGCGTACGCTGGAGAAGGTCAGGGTCGCGGAGGCCAAGGACCATAGCCTCACCTGCGAGCAGATCAAGGTGCCATTCATCATCCGGGCCGATCGGAACTCGGGAGGTGCGATTGCACTCTACGATGCCGGCCAGGGTGAGCTGGCGCCCTTCCCGGCCGCCAAGAGCCGCGCCGAGATCAAGAAGATCTTCGGGATCGAGTCGATCGACACCGGCGTCTTCGGCGGTATACTGATCGGACTGCTCTCCGCCTTTCTCTTCAATCGCTATTATCGGATCTCGCTCCCGGCCTATCTCGGGTTCTTTGCCGGCAAGCGCTTCGTGCCCATCGCGGTGTCCTTTGCGGCCATTGGCCTGGCGGCGATCCTCGCGGTCGTGTGGCCGCCGATCGGGGCGGCCATTCGCGACTTCGGCGATTGGGCGGCCTATGGCAACCCGGCGGCGGCGGTGACCATCTATGGCGTGGTGGAGCGTATGCTCCTGCCCTTCGGTCTGCACCACATCTGGAACGTGCCCTTCTTCTTCGAGGTCGGCACCTATGTCGATCCGACGACCGGTAAGGTCGTCCATGGTGTGCTCAATCGCTTCTTCGCCGGCGACTATGAGGCGGCGATCCTGGGCGGCGGTTTCGTCTTCAAGATGTTCGGCCTGCCGGCCGCCGCGCTCGCCATCTATCACTGCGCCAAGCCGGAGAACAAGGCGCGGGTGGCCGGTATCATGGGCTCCGCGGCACTCACCGCCTTCCTCACCGGCATCACCGAACCGCTGGAGTTCGCCTTCCTGTTCGTCGCCCCGCTGCTCTATGTTGTCCATGCCGTATTGGTGGGCGCGGCCTATCTCAGCACCTACCTGCTTGGCGCGCGTCTGGGCTATAGCTTCAGCCACGGCTTCATCGACTACGCGCTCTACTATGTCAATGACATCAAGCCCTGGATCATCCTGGTGCTGGGGCCGATCTTCGCGGTGGTCTATTATGTGGTCTTCCGCACGCTGATTCAGTGGCTCGACCTCAAGACCCCGGGGCGTGAGCTCGAAACCATCGACGCGGGCGACGCCAAGACAATGGTCGCAGACGACTTTGCAAAGGAATTGGTCCTGGCCTTCGGCGGCAAGAGCAACATCCTGGGCCTGGACGCCTGTATCACCCGGCTGCGGGTGGCGGTAAAGGAGATGGGTAAGGCCAATCCGGACAAGCTCAAGGCCCTGGGCGCGGCCGGTGTGGTGACGGTCGGCAATAACCTCCAGGCGATCTTTGGGCCTAAATCGGACAATCTGAAGACCGACATGGAGGAATACCTGGCCAACGCCGGCCCCGAGGCCGAATTGCCGGAAGGGGCCGACGCACCCCAGGTCCACTACAAGGCCGATGCATTGAAGCCGCGCGCCCGCGACGCCAATGCCCCGGCCAAGGCCCGCGCCATACTGGCGAGCCTGGGCGGTACGGGCAATGTGCGTCAGGCAGAGGCCGCCGCCGAGACCCGGCTGCGGGTGACGGTCACGGATGGCGCCAAACTGGATGAAGCCGCACTCCAGGCCGCCGGGGTGCAGGGCATCCTGCGACTGCCGGACAATGTGCTACACCTGTTGGTTGGGCTCAATGCCGACCAATACGCGGCGGAGTTGAAGGCGGCAATGGCGGGGTAGGAACTCCGGGTCATCTGGCTCCCACGCTCCAGCGTGGAAGCAAGGGCGGGCGCTCCGCGTCCCGTCTGGCACCTGGAGCGAAGATTGCGCCGCGATCTGGTGGGGACCGTTCGATAAACCATCGGCAGGAGAATCAGGACAAGGTTGCAAGTGCCGTCACTGTGGCAAACAGACGCTTCATAATGTTGCATCGATCGGAGATGTGCATGTCTGGCGGTGCAGCATATGCGCCGCGACGCAACTTGAACAATCCGCTTAACCTCTCCTGATCTTGCTCCAATGCACCACCGTGGGAGCAAATCGCTACGCGTTGAGGCGGGCTTGAAAACCGTCCCTACGGAGCGGCCAAGGCAGCATTCCCACGCGGAGTGCGGGAACGAAAAGAGATAACACCATGCAAGATTCCACTAACCGGCTGCTAAGTCAGGTCATTTCACTGCCGCCAAACGAACGGGCCGCGTTGGTCGAAGGGATTATCGCCAGCCTTGATCGGCCGGACCCCTCCCTGGATGCCCTGTGGCTCAAAGAGGCGGAAGATCGCCTTGCGGCATACGACGCTGGGGATCTGGAGGCGGTTGACGCCGATCAGGTCTTTGCTGAACTGGGTAGAAAAACTTGAGAACTCGTTTCTTAGTGGCCGCCCGACGCGAATTGGCTGAGGCCGTCCGCTACTATAACGCCGAGCGAACAGGATTGGGCAACGAGTTCCGGGACAAGGCATGGGAGGCAGTTGAGCGGATTAAGACATTCCCCACCGCCTGGCAAGCGCTGGACGGATCAATCCGGCGATGTCAGTTGGAGCGCTTTCCCTATGGCCTCATCTACTCAGTGAGACGCACTGAAATCGTTATCATTGCGGTCGCTCATCTGCACCGCGAACCCCAGTATTGGAGATCCAGAATAAATTAGTGTCATCCGGTGGACCTGGCGTACCGGCCGCGCGGTCAAACGGTGGCTAAGGCGCTGGGTGGCACGGTGGCGCCGCCCGGAATAGCCCGGCGGGAGCGGGCCGACCCGACGCCGGCGCTGCACCATGTCCGATCCACTCGCTCACACCGACTTATTGCAAAGCCTCAAGCCGAGCGCGCCAGGGCCAGATAGCGCCGATGCAGTCGCTCGATCTGCGGCCCCAGTTCCGCCGGCTCGCCCTGGTTATCGATCGCCTCGTCGGCCCGCGCCAAGCGCTCGATGCGCGGTACCTGGGTCGCGACGATCCGCGCAACCTCGGCCGCGGCAAGCCCGCTGCGGCGGCACACCCGTTCGATCTGCAACGGTTCCGGGCAGTCCACCGCGAGCACCCGATCCACCAGGGTCTCCTGGCCGGTCTCAAACAACAGCGGGATGACCAGTACCGCGTAGGGGGTCGGCAACTGCGCCGCGCGCTCAAGCATCAGGGCGCGGATCGGCGGGTGCAGGATGGACTCGAGCCGCCGCCGTGCCGCCGGGTCGGCGAAGACCAGGGCGCGTAAAGCGGCACGATCCAACTGGCCATCCGGTTGCAGGACAGCGTCGAACGCGGCGGCGATGCGCCCCAGGGTCGCCGTGCCGGGCTCCGTCAGTTCCCGGGCCAACAGGTCGGTGTCGATGACCCCCGCACCCAAGGCGGCGAAGCGCTCGGCCACCGTGGACTTGCCGCTGCCGATCCCACCGGTGAGCCCGATTGTAAGCACGTGGCCCGCTTACGACAGACCGCTGATCCGCAGATAGGCGTCGTTGATCGGCTGGCCCCAGATCAGGCAGACCCAGCCGGCCACGGCCAGGAAGGGGCCGAAGGGCATCGGCACGCCGCGACCGTGGCGCCCGGTGACGATCAGCAAGGTACCGAGTAGGGCCCCGGTCACCGCCGAGAGCAGGATGATCTGCAACAGCAATTGCCAGCCGAACCAGGCCCCAAACAGCGCTAAGAGCTTGAAGTCGCCGTACCCCATACCCTCCTTGCCGGTCGCCAGGCGAAACAGTTGGAACACGCTCCACAGACTCAGATAACCGGCGGCGGCACCGATGATCGCGGACCTGGGGTCGGTGAAGAGTCCGAACAGGCTCAACAGCAGGCCGACCCACAGCAGCGGGATGGTGATGGAGTCCGGCAACAACTGGGTGTCGTAGTCGATGAAGGCCAGCGCGATCAGGGCCCAGGTCAAGGGCAGCGCGGCCAGGGCCTGCCAGGTCAGGCCGAAATGCAGGACCACCATCAGGGTGAGCAGCGCGGTGAGGCCCTCGATGAGCGGATAGCGCAGGCCGATATGCACCCCGCAGGCGGAGCAGCGCCCGCGCAGAAACAGATAACTGAGGATCGGGACATTCTCCAACGCGCGAATGCGGTGCCCGCAGGCCGGGCACTGGGACGGCGGTTGGGCGAGACTGAGCGCCGGTGAGTCGCCATCGGTGGCCGACCCTGACAGCTCGGCGCATTCGCGCCGCCACCCTGCCTCCATGATCCGCGGTAAGCGCAGAATCACGACATTGAGAAAACTCCCGATGATCAGCCCCAGGGCCAGGGCAGAGCCGTAGAGCAGGGGCGGGTTCTGGGCAAAGATTTCAATCCACGGCATGGTCGGGCTCAGTGATTAGTGGCCAGTGCTTTAGACGACTGAGCCGAGCTTGAAAATCGGCAGATACATGGCCACCACCAGGCTACCCACCATACCGCCGATGACCACCATGATCATGGGCTCCATGAGACTGCTGAGGCTGTCCACGGCGTTATCGACTTGCTCCTCGTAGAAATCGGCGACCTTACCGAGCATGTCATCCAGGGCGCCCGACTCCTCGCCGATGGCGGTCATCTGGACCACGATATGTGGGAAAAGATTGCGTTGGCGCATCGCGAGCTGTAGTGACTGCCCCGTCGCCACCTCCTCGCGCATCTTGAGCACCGCCTCCTGGTAAATGATGTTACCGGTGGCGCCGGATACGGATTCAAGCGCCTCGACCAGGGGTACGCCAGCAGCGAACATGGTCGACAAGGTGCGAGCGAAGCGTGCCAATGAGGCCTTGTTGAGAATACTACCGATGACCGGGATCTTGAGTATGCCGCGGTCCACGATCTCGCGGAATTTCCGTGAGCGCTTGAACACATAGCCGATCCCCCACACGACTCCGAAAAGCCCAAAACCGACCGCCCACCACCAATCTCGCAGCACGTCGGACAGGCCGATCACCGCCAGGGTAAAGGCCGGCAGGTCCGCGCCAAAGCTGCTGAACAACGTCTTGAACTGGGGGATGACGAACAGCAGGATCACCACCGAGACGAGGATGGCGACGACTATGACGGCCGTGGGGTAGAATAGGGCCTTCTTGATCTTGCCCTTGATCGATTCCGTCTTTTCTTTGTAGGTGGCGATCTTATCCAACAGGATATCGAGCACACCCGCCTGCTCGCCGGCGGCGACCAGATTACAGAACAGGTCGTCGAAATAAAGCGGGTGCTTTCCCAAGGCCTCGGCCAGTTGGGTGCCACTCTCGACATCTTGCTTGACGGCAAGGATCAGGTCCTGCATGGAGGGGTTGTCGTGTCCCCGTCCGACGATATCGAATGACTGGACCAGTGGGACACCGGCGGCCATCATGGTGGAGAGTTGGCGGCTGAACATCGCGATGTCACCGGCAGTGATCTTCTTCCCGCCGCCAAAGATCGACTGGGCCTTTTTCTTGACCTTGGTGGCGTTGACCCCTTGACGCCGCAGGTCGGCACGCACCGTGGCGATGTTGGAGGCACGGGTCTCGCCCTTGACCTTGACGCCGCGCCGATCCGTGCCTTCCCAGTGAAACACATAGGCCTTCTCAGCCACAGGTTGAGGCTTTGCCCTCTTTTTTGTTGCCAATGCCATCGCTATCAGTCCTTGGTGACTCGATTAATCTCGGCCAGACTGGTGGCCCCGGATTTAACCTTGCGCAGGCCCGACTGCCGCAGGTTGGCTACACCCTCAAGCGCTGCCTGGTCAGCCAATTGGAGCGCGTTACCGCCCTCCATGATGAGCCGGCTGATGGCATCGGATATCCCCATCACCTGAAAGATGCCCACCCGGCCCTTATAGCCCTTGTTGCAGCGTTCGCACCCGACCGGGCGGTAAATGGTGATGCCTTCGTCGACCTCCGCCTCCGTAAACCCCTCCTCGAGCAGGGCCTCGCGCGGTATATCCGCGGGCTGCTTGCAGTGTGGACACAGCCGTCGGGTCAGACGCTGGGCCATGATCAACAGGATCGCCGAGGCAATATTAAAGGGGGCCACCCCCATGTTGGCGAGTCGGGTGAGCGTTTGCGGGGCATCGTTCGTGTGCAGGGTAGAGAGCACCATATGCCCGGTCTGGGCCGCCTTGACCGCAATCTCGGCCGTCTCCAGGTCGCGGATCTCGCCCACCATTAGCACATCCGGGTCTTGGCGCAAGAAGGCGCGCAGGGCCGAGGCGAAGGTCAGGCCGCTCCTGGGATTCAGGTTGACTTGGTTGATGCCCGGGACCTGGATCTCAACCGGGTCCTCGACCGTTGAAATGTTGATATCTGGCTTATTGAGTATGTTGAGCGCGGTATAGAGTGACACGGTCTTGCCGGAGCCGGTGGGTCCGGTTACCAGCACCAGGCCGTACGGCTTGGCGATAGCGGCAAGGAAGAGTTCGCGCTGCTCCACCTCGAAACCGAGCGCCTCGATTCCCACCTGCGCCGCCGTGGAGTCCAGTATCCGCAGGACGACCTTTTCACCGTAGAGGCACGGCAGGGTGTTGACGCGAAAATCGATATCGCGGCTGCGGCTCAATTTGAGCTTGATACGCCCGTCCTGGGGGACCCGGCGCTCGGCGATATTCATCCGCGACATGACCTTGAGTCTGGCCACCAGGCGCCCGGCGATGTTGAGCGGCGGATTGGCGACCTCGCGCAGCATACCGTCCTGGCGGAAACGGATGCGGAAGTATTTCTCATAGGGCTCGAAATGGATGTCCGAGGCCCCGCCGGTGATTGCATCGACCAGAATCTTGTTGACATAGCGCACCACCGGGGCCTCGTCTACGTTCAGGTCCGCATCGTCGTCTTTGTCCTCGTCATCCCCCGCGAGCTCAAGGTTTTCCAGGTCCGTATCCATGAGGTCAGTCATGGTGGTGTCCTGGGAGTCGATGGCCTTGTCGATGGCGGCCGCGAGCTTGTCCTCCTCCACCAGCACTGCGTCCGTGGCGAGCCCGGTGTTGAAACGGATCTCCTCCAGGGCCTGGCTGTTGGTCGGGTCCGACAAGGCGAGGAAGACGCGGTTGCCGCGGCGGAACAGGGGCAGCGCCCGGTGCTTGCGCAGCAGCTTCTCATCCACCAGGTTCAGCGGCATATCCGCCAGTTCGATGGAGGTCAAGTCCAGCAGCGGGACGCCGAACTCATGAGACGCGGCAATGGCGATCTGCCGACTGTCGAGCAGCTTCTGATCGACCACATACTTCACGAAGGGCTCGTGACGGCGCAACGACTCGGTGGTCGCGTCCGCCGCCTGCTGTTCGGTCAGCAAACGGTCCCGTACCAGGCGCGAGGCGAGGCCCGAGGGTTTCATGGAGGTCTGAGTGGTCGCCATTGGATGCCTGTCCGATTCGGGCGGCCCCGCGGGGTGCGGGGCCACGATCCGAGCTATACCGTCCGCCATCGCTCCCCGCCATGGCCGGACCCATCGTAGCGCCACGCCCTGGCGGGCGTCGACACCAGGACCCTTACCGGTGTCGGTACGCGCACGTCACGCCCTGACCGGGCTAGCGGTTGACTGAAAAGGCGAGCCTGACGTTCTTGGCCACCAGTCCGTTGTCCTTTTGCTCACTCTCGTTGACATAGAACTCCAGGACGGTCTCCCGATTCATCAACAGGTCCTCGGTGACGTCGTCAGCCAACTCGTTGACATGACAGAAGACACTGGCGTAGGGCGAGCCCTCCGCCCGCGGGTCCGTGACCCACAGGTCGGGTGAGATGTGGTCCATGATCCGCAAAAAGCCATAACCCTTGTCGGCAATCCACTTGGTGCAGACCCCACGTACGCACGAGCCGGACTTGCCCCACTCATTGCGCGGCTCATAGGAGACGGGCACCAGATCGGGGATCAGAAAGCCGGAATAGAATGCATCCACTTCCCGCTGAAGATCGCGGGAGACGTTCTTGAAGCCGATCAGTTCCACCCGACAGCCCTTATTCTGCAGGGCATTCACCACTTGGATGAAATCGCCGTCCCCAGTGACCAGCAGGACCTGGTCGAGCTTGTCGGCCTGGAGCATGGCATCCACCGCCATATCGAGATCCGCGTTGGCCTTGGTGGTGACATTGCCGGCCTCATCGGTATAGCGGCGCACCAACTTGACCGTGATCTTCCAGCCAAAGTCGCGCACCATCTGCTGATAGATGCGCGATTTCTTGGCGTATTCCATATCCTCCCGGGCGCGCTCGGCATCGAAGGCCATATAGGTGTTCAAACGTTGCAGGACCCCGTTCTCGCGGGCGGCGAACCGGCGCAAGACGTCATAACGCATCTGGTAGCCGCCGTTGTAACGGACATTTTCGGCGTCGACAAAGACGCCCACACGACGATGAGAACTCAATTTAACCCCTGGGAAACAATAAGTTAATCGAATCAGACTGCATCGGGAGACGCCCCGCGCGCAATGCGCGGTGCGTCCCGCCGCCGTCCTACTTGTTGGCGCGCCCCTCGATCAGATCGTTGACCACGGTCGGATCGGCCAGGGTCGAGGTATCGCCCAGGGTGTCGATCTCGTTGGCCGCGATCTTGCGCAGGATGCGCCGCATGATCTTGCCCGAACGGGTCTTGGGCAGGCTCGGCGCCCACTGGATGAGATCGACGATGGCGATGGGCCCGATCTCACCGCGCACCATGGCCACCAGTTCCTTCTTGAGTGCATCCGTGCCCTCAATGCCCTGCATCGGGGTCACATAGGCATAGATGCCCTGACCCTTGATGTCGTGCGGATAACCCACCACCGCGGCCTCCGCCACATGCGGATGCAGCACCAGGGCCGACTCGATCTCCGCGGTCCCCAGGCGGTGGCCGGAGACGTTGAGCACGTCATCGATGCGCCCGGTGATCCAGTAGTAGCCGTCCGCGTCGCGGCGGGCACCGTCACCGGTGAAATAGCTCCCGGGGTACTGCTTGAAATAGGTGTCGATGTAGCGCTGATGATCGCCGTAGACGGTACGCATCTGGCCCGGCCAGGGCCGCGTGAGCACCAGCGCGCCCTCGCCCGGTCCGTCGATCAGGGTGCCGGTGGCCGCATCCACCAGGGCCGGGACCACGCCGAAGAAGGGCTTGGTGGCAGAACCTGGCTTGAGCGGTGTGGCGCCCGGCAGGGGGGTGATCAGGTGGCCGCCGGTCTCGGTCTGCCACCAGGTGTCGACGATGGGGCAGCGGTTGTCGCCCACCACCCGATAGTACCACTCCCAGGCCTCAGGGTTGATCGGTTCGCCCACTGAACCCAGGATGCGCAGCGACTTGCGGGAGGTCTGAGTGACCGGCTCCTCGCCGGCGCGCATCAGCGAGCGGATGGCAGTGGGGGCGGTGTAAAAGATGTTGACCTGGTGCTTGTCCACGACCTGCCAGAAACGCGACATGTCCGGGTAGTTGGGGATACCCTCGAACATCAGCGAGGTGGCGCCATTGGCCAGCGGGCCATACACGATATAGGTGTGACCGGTCACCCAGCCCACGTCTGCCGTACACCAGTAGATCTCACCTTCCTGATAGTCGAAGGTGTACTTGTGGGTCATGGCGGCAAAGACCAGATAGCCGCCGGTGGTGTGGAGTGCGCCCTTGGGCTTGCCGGTGGAACCGGAGGTATAGAGGATGAAGAGCGGGTCCTCAGCGTCCATCGGCTCAGGCTCGCAGGCGGGGGCGGCCTTGGCCATCTCCTCGTGGTACCAGACATCGCGGCCCTCCTTCCAGGCCACGGTGCCGCCGGTGCGGCGCACCACGACCACGGTGGCGACGCTGGGGCACTCCTCCAAGGCGGTGTCGGCGTTCTTCTTCAGGGGGACATTGCGACCGCCGCGCACACTCTCATCGGCGGTGATGACCACCCGGCAGTCGGAGTCCAGGATGCGGTCGCGCAGGCTGTCCGGGGAGAAGCCGCCGAACACGATCGAGTGTACCGCGCCGACCCGCGTGCAGGCGAGCATGGCCACCGCGGCCTCCGGGATCATCGGCATATAGATGCACACCCGGTCGCCCTTCTTGACCCCATGGGCCTTGAGGACGTTGGCAAATTTGCAGACCTCCGCGTGCAGTTCGCGGTAGGTGATCTTGCGGTCTTCGGCCGGGTTGTCCCCCTCCCAGATGAGCGCGACCTGCTCGCCACGCTTTTCCAGGTGGCGGTCCAGGCAGTTGTAGGAGACGTTGAGCTGGCCGCCCTTGAACCAGTCGATGTGCATGTCCTCCGCATCGAAGCTCCAGTCCAGCACCGAGTCCCAGGGCTTGGACCAGGTCACGAACTCCTTGGCCTGCGCGGCCCAGAAGGTCTCCGGGTTCTCCAGCGAATCCTTGTACATCGCCGCGTAGCGCTCCGCGTTGATGTGGGCCTTGGCAGCGATGGCCGCGGGGACCGGGTAAACCTTATCGTCGTGCGACATGTGGCATGTCCTCATGGTGGTGGTGGTGGCGTCCAGCGAAATCGACGCGTTGGTGCTTGCTGGACCCAGGGCAAAGGTGCGGTCGCCAATACTAAACGCTAGGCTAGCGGCTTTCCAAGCGGGTTCTCTCCCCAGGGCTGCGGCCCCCGCTCCGCGGAGGCCGCAGCCCTGGGGACCGAATCGGATTTCCGACGAAGGGGCCGGCACAGGGTTGATCTTTTACCACTCTAGATTACTGGTTAAGCGCGGTAACGCGGTTTCTGCGCGTACGGGGTGCCCCCCGGCCGGCTCTGGTCGATCGGGCGATGCACGAGTACTCACCGCGGCACGTTACGGAAATGCCTGATGAGGAGCAATGCCCAAGCAACCGTCGCGATGGCGAACGCCGCGAGACCGCCGAAAAACCACGGCATCGACAGGTGCGGCGGGGCCAGCGCGTTGGCACGCACGACGAGCCAATGCACGTAGCAGAGGAAAATCGCCAAGAGACAGCCGACATAGGCCATGTGCGCGCGCAGCGCCACGACCGTCGCGGTGCGCCGGGCCGGGGCCAGCCAGTAGTCGCGATTCGGCAGGTTGATGCGGGCCCGCGGGTGGCGCAAGCCTGCGGCAGGCAGGAGCACCAGCACCGATGGCAACACAACGACGAATCCGAGCATGAACCGGACATAAAAATCGCGCGGCATGAACCCGTTTGCCAAACCCGCGGCCCCGAAATGGGATGCGACGCGCGGCGGCAAACCAAGGCTGGTGAACCAGACAAAGGCTGCTGCGCCGATCACTATGACCAGAAAGACCGTCGTTGCGTTGGATCGTTGCATGTTTCACCGTTCCGCTTGTCTACTCACCCGCATAATACCACTGGGCAGACTCAATGAGTCCCCCGCACACGAAGAACTCAAGGCAGTCGTGGTGTCATCACCCCAAGAGGTTATCCAGTGAGCGCGCCACCAGATAGCGCGCCGGCGCCGCGCCGACCGCCAGCGCCTTGAAGTGTGCCTTACCGCAGGCGATCTTGGCGCCCTCGGTGCGGCGCAGGTCATCCGCAAACAGACTGCCCTTGGTCTCGACGACCAGATACAACCGCTCACCGCCCTCCACCATGACCAGCACCGCCCAGTCCGGGTTGTAACTCCCCAGCGGGGTCGGAACCTTGAACCAACCGGGCAGCTTGGCATACAGCTTCACGTCGGCGTTCTTCTCCAGTCGGTCGGCAAAGGTCGCCTCGGTGTCCGAGTCGAAAACGACGTGCTCGTACACTGACTTCTTGGTGTCCTTGAGCATGTTCTTGAGATATCCGCTCAGTTCCTCCTGCTCAAACAACTCCTGCGCAAAGTAGTGCTCCGTACCCAGTCGCTGGTACTTTATTCCGTCGACCACCGCCAGGCGCTTGCATCGGTTGATGGTCTGCGCGGTCAGCTCGATGAACTGCTGCGGATTGCCCCTGAAGTCGTCAAGCCGTCCGCAGCCGGTGAGGATGCGCAGGATGGTGCGGCGGGTGAGCTGGGTGCGGTCCTGCAGGTCGGTAAGCACGTCGGGGACCTCGATGTCGGCCTCGTTCGGTGACACCGTTGCGGCGCCCTCGCGCTCGGTCGCTGCCACCCCCGCCTTGCCGATCGCGATATCGGCCTTTCGCCAGTGGATGCGTGCCTTAAACACGGGCGGCCCATCGCGCACCGCGGCGATACACTGGTTGATCAGCTTCTCGTTGTCGAACTGCACGCGGTACGTCGTCTTGTGCTTGATGCGGTCCCACAGCGCCTTGAATTCGGGACTCAGGAATACCCCTTTGCGCACACCGACTGGCCGGCGCTCGTCGGCGTTCCTGATCTCCAGCCGCCCGGCCAGCTTTCGCAACACCGTCGTGATCTGATCGAGCAGCGGGGTGAAGGGCTCGGGCACCGAAAGGGTGCCATCCTTGAGCGCTTTCCTTAGCGCGTCCTGGACCCGACACTTGGCATCAATGAAGCCCTGTGCCTTCAGGTACTCCCATAGGGTCTCAGACAGCGCGAAGCCCAGCGGCGCCTGCCGGCCATCCTCGCCGGTGACCGAAATCGCCGCGAACTGATGCCGCTCCACGATACCAAAGCGGATTCCGGTGTCCTGCTCGATCTCTTTCTGGAGGTTCTCGGCGAACTCCTCAAAGCTCTCGGTCGCCACCACGGTCAGGGTGTTGACGTCGAAGCCACGCACGCGCTGGCCAGCCTGGTTGACACACAGTCGCAGGCCCCGGCCGATGGTCTGTCGCCGCTCGCGTTCCGTCTGGATGTCGCGCAAGGTGCAGATCTGGAACACGTTGGGATTGTCCCAACCCTCCCGTAGCGCCGAATGCGAGAAGATGAATTTGAGCGGCGTCTCCATGCTCAGTAGCCGCTCCTTGTCGCGCATGATCAGCGTGTAGGTGTCGTTGTCGGCCTGGGTGTCGCCGCGCGTATTCTTAAGGACCTCGACCGACTTGCCGCCCACCTTCTTCTTGTCGATCGAGAAATAGCCCCCATGCACCTCCTCGGCTGTGTGACTGAGGTCCACTTCCTCGAACAGGCTGCTGTAGTCGGGGTGCCGGGCAAGTCGCTGGTACTCCTCCTCAAAGATGCGTGCATAGGCGCCTTTGCCTGGGTTACCGTCCGCGTCGAACTGCCGATAGCGGTCCACCGCGTCGATAAAGAATAGGCTCAGGACCTTGATCCCCTCCGGGCGCAGCCGCTTCTCCTTGTCGAGGTGCTCCTTGATGGTGCGGCGGATCATCTGGCGCTGCACGGCCAGTGGGTCCACGTCTCCCCAGGCCTGGCCTACGAGCAGAAAGTGTTCTCCACCCGGTACCCGTAGCTCCATGAACTCCTTGCCCGCCTGGACGCGAATCTCACCGATACGGCAATCCCGGTAGAGCGCACGCCGTGTCGTCTGCTCCAGGTCCTCACCGTCCTGAACGACGACCTCGCGCCGTGCGACACCGGACCCCGCCGCCACATCCAGCTCCACCCGCGCACTGATGACACCGCGCTGATTGCCGACCGACACCAGCCGCACGAAGGGGCGATTGTGCGCCCCTTCTACGGTCGCCGACGCCACCTCGATCTGCTTGACCAGCTTACGCTCGTAGGCGTCCACCGCGTCGAGCCGGAACACCATGTGGTGCTTATCGGCGTGGGTGGCGGAGTAGCGCAGGGTGCAGAGCGGGTTCATCTCGTTGAGCGCCTCCTTGCCCTTCCCTGACAGACCGCCATCGACGCTTTGCGGTTCATCCACGATCAGGATAGGCCGCGTGGCCCGGATCAAGTCGATGGGCCTCTCGCCCCCCGTCTTCTCGCTGTCCTTGTAGAGGTTGTTGACGTCCTTCTTGTTGATGGCCCCCACGGTCACGATCATGACCTGAATCTGTGAGCTGGTGGCGAAGTTGCGCACCGGCCCCAGCTTCGACGAATCATAGAGGAAGTAGTCGTAGGGCGTGCCGGCATACAGCCCCTTGAAGTGTTCCTGTGTAATCTCAAGGGTCTTGTAGACCCCCTCTTTGATCGCCACCGACGGGACGACAATCACGAACTTGGCGAAGCCATAGCGCTTGTTCAGCTCAAAGATGGTTCGCAGGTAGACGTACGTCTTGCCGGTCCCCGTCTCCATCTCCACCGTGAAGTCGCCCGAAGCCAGTGACGTAGAGGGTCGAAGACCGCCGCGAAGCTGGATCGCGTGCAGGTTTTCCAACAGCTCATCGTCCAACAGGGTCAAACGGTTACCGATGCCCAGGTCCGACTCCGCGATGCCGAGCGTCAGCTGCTCAGAAAGCGTGCCAGGCAACAGTGAATCCGCATCGGCCGGCGGCGCCCCCTTCATGGTGACGGTGAATTCGGTTCGGCAGACCTCCTGGCCGCGGAATAGGTCGCAGACCGCTTCGATGGCCTGCAGCTGGAAATCCAGGTTGGGTTCAAAGTGCAGTTTCACGCTTGCACGCCCCTGATGGGTTGAGAAATCCAACCCTGGTTCGACAGAACCTGAACGGCGATTCCGATCTGTCGCGGCGTGAACTGCCGTTTGCGTGCGTTCCAGGCGTAAGTACGCTCGACAATGTCGTCGATTGTTGACACTGGCATCTGTGTTACGACCCAATGCACTGTGGACAGTAGATCGAGTCCAAAGGGGGACTCGAAGCCCTCCACCAGTGACGCAACCCGGTCGAAGCGCACACGGGTGTCGGCATGAGCTGACAAGAACCGCGTCGCGTCTTCAACGGCGCCCGGTACCAAGCTAAGCGGCTTGTCCGGTGCGTCGCCGCCATCCGCATAACCCACCGTCAGATGCCCCTCAATGGCGTGCAGCACATGGCGTAGATTCTCGGCATAGGGGCCATACGGTGCCTGCTTGAACGTGAGCCGCAGCGGCTCGCCAGCGCCTTGCATAAAGTACATCAGCTTGTGCACTTCCAGCAGGGTCACAAAGGGATCAAGCAGGCCTGCCAGATAGCGATTCATCAACTCCACCAGCGCGGCCCGTCCTGGAGTCATCTTTGGTACCTCGCGGTTGCGGGCCATGACCTCTGAAGCTGGCGCGCCTTTGGGCTCGTAGATGGCGACATGAACGTCAGGGAGTCGATTCAAAGCCGCTTCGATACGCGGCCTGACATCGGCCCAATCAAGACCGCCAAGCCCGCTGCCAAGGGGCGGAATCGCGATGGAGCGAATCTGCTTCTCCTGGATCAACGTAACTAACGCTTTGAGCCCTGCCTCAATGTCCTCGATCCGGCTCTTGCCGCGCCAATGACGTTTGGTCGGGAAGTTGATGATGTAGCGCGGTGCGGTAAGCCGGCCGGTCTCGAAGAAAAACATCTGTCCGGGTTGTACCTCGCCCCGCTTGCAAGCCGCGGCGTAAGCATCGAAGTTCTCCGGATAGACGCGCTTGAACTGCAACGCGATGCCGCGACCCATCACGCCCACGCAGTTCACGGTATTGATGAGCGCTTCGGATTCATCGTTCAGGATGTCGCCGCTTGTGAAGTCGATCATGGCTGACACCTCCTCTTTCAGTAGTACCAGTCGGTACGAATATCGACCGCTGGCCGATGGCCATTGACGGGCAGGGCATTGGTTGCCAGCTGAAAAGTCGCGCGGGAATGCACGCCGATGCGTTCGACGAGATTCCAGGGAAAACTGTGCTCCAGCAGAAACTCGGCCTGCTTGCCGTCCTTGCATGACTGCCAATTACGCGTCTGAACTGCATTCCAGTCGATTTCGCTTAAACGCGCAAGATCGCAGCGGTCTTCAAAGAAGTACGATCCAGCATTCGAGAGGGTGAAGGCCCAGCGCCGCCCTTGCTGATTCGCCCAGGCCACAACCTGGTGCAGGTCGGCCTCCAGGTGAATGATCGGGCCTTGGCCGCCGCGGTATCCGAGTTCGGGATGGTTGGCCTGATAGATCAGATACAGCATGACCGAGCGCGGGCAGAAATAGAACGGCACGCAATCACCCACATGCACGCCCGGCTGGCTGCTTAAGGTGAGGGTGGTCAGGCGTCGTTGCTTGATGTTGCTCATACCAATCGTGGTGCCGGCCGGCGTGCGACGGACCACCTCTGCATCGCACCACAGGCAGCCGTCCGCCACGATAGAAGGTAGCCGGTCCACATGGGCAATGTGGTACAGCTTGGGCTGCATTGGGGGTGCCATGGTCACAGGCTGCGCACGTTCTGAATGCCATGCTGTTCAAGGATGGCGCTGAGGTTGGTCTTGGCCACGTCGTCGGCGAAGGCGCTGTCGCGGAAGACGCAGGTCGTGTCCCCGGCCGGGGCCAGGGTCTGGTGCCACTCGACGATGGCCTGTGCCAGGGGTTCCACCTGGTCTTGCACGATCTTCTCGGCCAGGCACGCCATCAGCACGCCACCGCCGACGGAGTAGATACGCAAGGCCGTCTTATCCGCAGATGACGCAGATGTTCGCAGATGATAAGGCATTAATTCCGTGTCTTTATCTGCGTTAATCTGCGTCATCTGCGGATCAATGGTCTTGGTTTCGATCGGCACGCACAGGTCAAGCCCCAGTTTGAGCAACAACTCGTACAGAATATCGGATTCGGTGCGACCCTCGACCAAGTGGTCCAGGTGCGACAATAGGTCGGCTTCCAGATCTGTGGGATTTGGGTTCCAGGCGCGGATGTTGGATGTGTCGAGTTTAAACACGCGGAAACCGGTGCCGCCCGCGAACAACGGAGATTCGGCCTTGACCTTAGCGGCGGCTCGGCGTAAACGCTCCTTAGTAATCTCTGAGATATTGCGTGGCTTCTCTATCTCGTCACAAAATTCGCAGGCCGCCCGCTGATTCTTGTTTTCTGATGCTAGTGGTTCCGGAAATTGGATGAGGATGAAACGCCGGGCGGCCGTAGCTTCTGTATTCGCCAGCATAATGCCATGGCCGGTGGTGCCTGAGCCCGCGAAGAAGTCCAGTATTAAATCACCGGGTTCCGTGAGATACGTTGCCAACCGATGGAGGTCACGGTAGCTTTTTGCGTTTTGGAAGACAGGCTTTCCATCGAATAGCGCGACAAACTCTTGGGTCGCTTTCTGGGCATAGCTAAAAATCACGCTCCGCAGGACTTGCTCGTCCTTCTCGAACAGATTTCTTCTAATTGATGGGATTCGCTTTTCGTCTTGACCAAATATGATATTCCCGGCGTCGATCTCTTGTTTCATGCGGTCATAGGTGGGCCAAACCCAGCCCCGACTCGGGACCGCGCATGGCAAGCCGGTCACCGGGTGAAATACGTCGTAACGTGGCCCTCCCCCTCCCGGCCAGCTCGGATCTCCATCATCCCGGTAAGGTCCGCGTTCGTCAACCTTTGAGAAGCGCGCAAGCGGAAGGCGGGGGTCATCATCACTGAATCCCGCGTAGTGTTCCTTCAACCGCGTTGAGATTGCCTCCCATTCATCTCCATGTTTATGACGAAGCTCGGCAAAGAGGTCTCGCATTTCATCGACGCCGTCTTTTGGGGCACGCAGGCGAACGTCGAGTTCAGTCAAAAACTGCTTGTTCTTGGCATAAAGCACCATGTACTCATGGCCGACGGAAACAAGCTTGGCATCGTTCTTCCTGTTTCTATCAAAAACAAGCGTGGCGATAAAATTCTCTTCGCCACAAAGTTCATTCAGAACTGCTCTTAGGTGTCCGAACTCATGATCGTCGAGGCTGATCAAGAAGAACCCATCGCCCTTCAGCAGGTTCCAGGCCAGCTTAATTCGCGGATACATCATATTGAGCCAATCGGTATGAAATCGGCCGCTGGCTTCGGTATTACTGCTAATCTTGGCGCCGCCTGCGACCTGCGCAGTCAATTCCAGGTAATTGCGAATGTTGTCCCGGAAGTCGTCCGGGTACACAAAGTCATTGCCGGTATTGTACGGTGGGTCGATATAGATGAGCTTGACCTTGCCCGCATAGCTTTTCTGCAGGAGCTTGAGCACCTCCAGATTGTCGCCCTCGATCATCAGGTTCTGGGTGGTGTCCCAGTCCAGGCTTTCCTCGGGGCAGGGGCGCAGGGTGCCGGTGCTGGGGGTGAGTGCAAGCTGGCGGGCGCGGCGCTTGCCGTGCCAGTTGAGCCCGTATTTCTCCTCAGCATCCGTCACGGTCTGGTCACCCACCAATGACTTGAGTACGTCGACGTTGACCGCCACGCCGTTCGGTCCTTCGGTGAGCAGTTCCGGGAACAGGGCCTTGAGGCGCTCGATGTTCTCCGCCGGCAAGTCAGCGGAGTGAGATTCAGGGCTGTTCGCGTCGATGTGTTGCATCTGTTGGTTATCTCCAATACTCCAAGGCCGATTGGTTCGTGTCGCGCGTCCCGGCGGGTGGTTAGTCAATCGGGCCTGGTACGGTATAGCGTTGATCTGGATGGTTCTCCATCTCCGGGATGGTGTAGGCCAGCAGACCCTCGGCCACCATGGGGCTGAGGTAATCCCGCACGAGCGGCTTGTGCTCCTGACGGCCCAGGATGGCTGCCAGTTCCCGGGCGCTCAGGCCGCGCGACCGGCAGAGGTCCAGGATCAAGGCGCGTATAACCTCGCGCCGCGGTTTGGTCCCGGGAGCGGGGACGCGGGCCTGTAACGCCTCGGGGATAGTCACCAGGGGCTGGTGACTATTCTGGGTGGGGTGGTGACTATTTTGTTCTGGCTGGTGCCCATTATCCCCGGGCGGGCTGCTCTCGGGCGCTGCGGCGGCGGACAGGCTCGCCGCAAACGCCAAGCTTGACACATAGTAGGTCCGGCTACCGCCGCCCTTCATGTCCAGCAGACCCAGATCGCGCAGCCGGCGCAGGTGTACAGAGGCGCTGAGGGTGTCCGTGCGGTTGATCCCGCGATACGCCGCGTTGTCGATGGCCCCCAACTCCCGCACGAAGACCAGGGCGCGGGCCTCCTCGTCGCTCAGGACTTCGCGCGTCAAGCGGCCCAACCAGGCCAGATCGTCCGGACCCAGGAAGTGGTGAAACAGGAAGGTGGCGACAAATTGGTCGGGGCGGCGGGTCGACTCGAAGGTGGGGGGCAGCAGGCCGTTGGCCAGCATCAGCTCGCGCATGGCGCGGATGCCGCTGCCCTTGGTCTCGGCGATGTTGACCTCGTGCAACACGGCGGCGATTCGCGGGTTGCGGGTTTCGGAGCCGGGCTCGCCCAGCTGCTCTTCGGCCTTGATGGAGTGGCCGGGGTTACGGATTTCCAGCCGGTTGGCGTAGCGGATGATCTGGGTCGCGCCGTGGATGCGGTAGCTTCGATGCATCACGGCGTTGACGACCGCCTCGCGGATCACCCGCATGGGCAGCGTCGGTTCGTCCTCGCGCGCCAGCGCCCCCTCGGGCAAGGAAAAGGATTGCAGTAGTTCGTCCCGGACCGTGTTGGTGGCACGGCGAATGGCGGTGAACACCGGGGCACGGATCTCCAGAGTGTCGAAGCGGTGGTCGGGGTTCTCGACCCACTGCCGCCCCGGCACGCGGATGTAGTCGATGCGCATCATCGGGAAGCAGCGGCGCAAGGCCATGACGGTGCCGAACAGCAGGATGCCGGCCACCGTGGGCTTGAGCTGGCCTTGGTCGCGCTGCGCGCAGCCGAGTGCACGCAAGAGGTCCTCATCCGACCAGGCGAGCTCTTCCGCATCCGGGTTGATTTGGCGTCGCTGTTGTCGGTAGTCGTCCAGCGCAGCGGGGTCGATGTCGGAGAGGTCCACATCGTGCAGGATAGCCCCGTCATAGGTGTCGACCTGGTGGCCGGTGTAGAGGGCGATCAGGTCGTCCTCTGAGCCTTCCTGGTCCGTGGAACCGACGCGCCGGAAGGCCCCGCGCGGCAGGCCGAGACTGGTCAGGTAGATGGGTTTTTCGGTTGGCGCGGCCTCGGCTACATAGGCCACGATGACGGTTTTCCCCTCCAGCTGTTCCACTGACACGCGCGGCCTGACCGGACGGTTGAGCGTTGTCGCACACTGACTGGCCAGGTCGGACTGGAGCTTATCAGGATTGACGACGCCCTCGACTCGGTAGGCATTACCGAAGAGGTCTTGTTCGTCTCGCACCAGCCCCAGCAGCAGATAACCGCCGCCCAGGCCGGGTTCATTGGCGAAGGCGCAGACAGTTTCCAGCACCGAGCGGTCGATCTGGCTCGCGCGCTTGGCCTCAATGTGATGAGACTCGTCAACCGAGCACAGTTCCTGCAGCAGGTCCTCAGCTGTTCGCATTATGAGTCTCGTTTCTCACTGGCCGATCCTTTTCTTAAAGAGAGTGCACGGTGACTCGCCCGGCACTCCGCAGGCACGTCTATAGCCGCGATCAGCTCGACGGGGCTCATGCAACGCTTATCAGACGAGCGCGCCGCCGAAGGCATGCACTGTCTCTTCGCTGTCACGGCCCGAAACTTTCTTCCCGGTTGCGGCCTCGATCAGCCCTAACAGCCGCTTCGCCCGTTCCCTAACAAATGCGTCGAACTGGTCTCCACGCAGGTCCACCACAGGGATTGCGTGGGTCTCCAAAAAGCCATCGAGCGATGCTTGGTCGACCTGCCTATGCTTCTCGATGCGCACAAGATACTTGCTGGGGGCATCGCCGCTGATGAAGCGATTCGTACCGGCAGCGAGCGGTGCCTTGTTAATGACGCTGTTCCACTTTTCCCGGGGGAGCTTGTTGGCTTCGCACCACACGCGCGGAAAGATGTGGTGAATGTCGACCGCATTGTTAAAATAGGTATTGAGATCGATCGGCGTCCCACTAACAAAATCCTTACTGCCATGCTTCATTAGGAGGGCCGCCAAGCCCTTGTAGGCGGCTGCAAGCCTGGACTGCAAAGAAAGCAGACGGGTGGGCGCGAAGTTGGCATCCCGAATGGTGCGGGGCTCGTTGCCGCCCGCGACCCACTCAACAACCTCGGGCAAGTCCATCGCAAAGCGAGTCTCATTGGCGCCCCCGTAGAGTTCGCCAAACACGCCGCTCCAGTACCAGCGCAACAATTTCTGCTTCACTCCATGCTGGTCGATCTTGTTGCCAAGCAGAGCGCAGATTGCGGCGAGCGGAATCATTTGGGTGGCATAGGGCAAGCTCTTGTTATCGAAAATCTTCTCTTCTGCGAGCAGTTCAGCAGCCCGTCCAAAGCCTAGCTCCAGTTTGCCTTCGAGCTGTTGGAATATGGGGAGCTGAAGGCGTAACACATCGGCGCGCTTACAGGACACCGGCGACTTGGGATTGGCGGTAAGGTGCCGCTGATAACTGGCGAGCAAGGTTATCGCGGTGAGAAAGGTAGTTCCGTCCAGTGCCTCCAAGACATCGTACTTTGAGGAAAGACGCTGCCGTCTCACATCCCAATCCTCTCGGAGATTGAAATTGTTTGCGGCGAATGTCGCCGTCATCAGCTCAAACACTGTAAGTGTGACGCCACCCGTATTGACCTTCTCGAAAACCTGGCAAACGGCCTCCCGCGGGGTATCGGCTGTCAACTCGATGGCGGGGACTTTGAACTGCTGAAAGCGCAGCCAAACCTCTTGCTCGAAGCGCATCAGAAAAATGGCTGCCTGAGGATCGTTCACATGGTGGGCGGTGTAACCCATCCTCCAGTCCATGAACTTCTGGGTGTCAAACATTAGTGCCACGGGGAAAACCCGTTTTTCGTACTGCAGTGCGGGGGTGCTGATATCGAATTCCACTTTACGGCCGAAATCCGTTGTGACCTGCAGCGTCGCGGGGACCGAAATGACCGCTTCCTCACGATCCTCGTGTGGATCGAGGCACTTCTCCATGTCCAGAAAATAGACACGCTGAATTTCAAGTCCCTTATCGGTCTTGGTGTTAACCGGCTGACCGCTACGCAGGGCCAGGTACATCGACGTCAAACGTTGCTGGCCGTCTAGGACCAGCATTCTTGGTTTCGGCTGGGGTTCGAGTTTGACGCCGGCGAAGAGCCGGGGTTTGAAAGGTACCCCACCGGCCTCCAGAAACATCACGGCCCCAATTGGGTAGGACAGAGACAGACTCGCAATCAGCGAAGCGATATGGTTGTCATCCCAGACCCAGCTACGCTGGAAATCCGGTAACTGGGTATCGCCCCTGGCAATCGAATCCAATACGTCTTTCAGGGCAGGTTCGGCGGTTCTGAAGCTCATCGTAATCTAATCCTTAACAGTCAGTCTGTGGTAACACCACGAGGAAAGCCATCGCCTCGAAGTGGTCGGTACCGGAGAACGCCGCCTTGAGTGCATGAACTGTCGGTGGTCCTTGTTGTTGCGCTCACCACAGGAACCGCTTGAGCGGCAGCCAGTCCTGCGTTTCCCGATAGGCGGCCTGGGCAAGGAAGAGTTCGGCGGCGGCCAGCGCGTCGCTCAAGGCGTTGTGAGCGCCATAGCGCGGCAGGTTGTAGCGTTCGCCGAGCGAGTGCAGGCGCAGATCCGAGGCCTTGAAAGCGGTCTGTCGCCGCTCAAAAGTCCGGTGTGCCACCACCTGGGTGTCGACCACCCGCACCGGCAGCCCGGCGCGCCACAGGCGGCGACAGGCATTGCCCAGAAAACCGCATTCGATGGTGGCGTGGTGGGCAATCATGACCTTGCCCGCCAGCACGGGCAGCAGCTCCGCGAGTACGTCGGACAGTTCCAGGCCGCGGGCCGATTGGTCGTCGGTGATCTGGTGGATGACTGCACTCGCCTCCGGGATTCGCCGGTCGATCCGTATCACCCGGTGGCGAGCGCTCGCAAGGTCGATACGGTTGCCATGCACCACGACATAGCCAACGCTCAGGATCAGGTCCCGGGAGATGTCCAGCCCGGTGGTCTCCAGATCAATGGCCAGATAATCGGCCGCCCGCCAATCCTGGTCGGTGCGCGGCAGGCGGTGGCCGAGGTAATCCCGCAGCGGCCCCGGTAAGGCGCGACGCCGCTGTAAGCGGCGGCGCCAGTCGAGAAAGGAGGGTACTAAGAACACGCTGTTAGTTGAAGCGCCCGGTCTGGTAACGGTGTCCGAGCGACTCCTGCATGGTGTTGATCAGAACAAAGGCGTCCTTCAGGTGTCCGCGCTCCAGTGGCGAGAGCTCCTCCGGGGAGAGAAAGTTGTCCGCCTTCTCGCCGCGGCGCAATTGGTGGGCCTGGTGGCGCATGCGCAGGGTCCCGATGAATTGCGCCGCGTCGATCAGATTGGCCGCGCCATCCTTACTCAGTGCGTTGACCCCGGCCGCGGCCCGCAGACGCCCCAGGGTATTGGTCTCGGTGACGCCGCTCGAGAGGGCATAGACCCGGGCCAGGTCGATGATCGGCACCACCCCGCGGTGCTTGATATTGAAGGTATGGCCATGGTCGCCGCCCTGGATCAGCACGAAGTTGCGGAAGAACCCCAATGGCGGGCGATTCTTGATGGCATTCGCGGCCAGATAGGCGATGAAGAGCTGGTTGGCCTTGGACAAATTCAGCACCTGATCGTGGATCTCCTCAAACATCCCCTCCGGATCATAGACCGGGCGGAGGTCGAAAAAGACGCTGGAGAGCATCAGGGCCATGGGTTCCGGGCGCCGAATCCAGGTGTTGAAATACTTCTTCCAGATCCGCAGGGGCTGGCGCCACTCGGGATTGCGGGCCATCACCTCGCCCGGGCAATAGATATAGCCACAGGCGTTGAGTCCGTCGTTGACGATGGCGGCGAGCGCGGCAAAGTAGGCGTCGTCCTCCGGCTTCATATGGTCGGCGATCAGCAGCGCGTTGTCCTGATCCGAATAGGACGACTGCTCGCGCCGGGCCTGCGAGCCACCGACCATCCAGGCATAGGGGACCGGCGGGGTTCCCAGCTGCGCCTCGGCCATCTCCAGCAGGCGCCGAGTGATGGCGTCGGTCACGGCGCTGATGGCCTGACCGACCTGATCCGCGGTCGCGCCGCCATTGATCATGTGGACCTGTAATTCACCCACCTTGGCGCTGATCTGGATGAGCGCGTCCAGGTCTTTGGCCTTATGCACATCGCCGACCAGATAGACTGCATTGGAGCTTTGAAAACGGGTGAGATCCGTCGTCGAGAGGATACCCGCCACCGCGCTGCCTGACATCACCGGTAGGTGGTGTACGTTGAGCCGAGTCATGGTGAGCAGGGCCTCAAAACCCAGCGAGTCCACGGTCACCGTTTGCAACCGCTCGGTCATGATCTCACGCACCGGTCGGTCGGTCGGCAGCCCAGCGGCGATGCAGCGGTTACGGAGATCCCGGTCGGTGATCAAGCCGGCCAGGCGCTCATCCACCATGATCAGGAGCGAGGAGACCTGGTTCTCCGACATGATCTGCGCCGCCGCGCGGATGCTGGTCTCCGGGGTGGCGGTTACCAATGCGCGACCGACCAGGTTACCCACCCGCAAGGTCATCAGCCCGGCGCCGGTGGCCGGGGCATTGACCACCGCGTCGAGTGCGCGGCGCAGTCGGTGGGCGACCGATTGGTCGAAGTGTTCGGCGAAGGCGGCGTGCTGTTCGCGCAGACTCGTCAGGTCGGTGCAGGGAAGTAAATAGACGAGCGTGTCCTCCGCGGTGCTGCCCCGCATGAGCGGCCCGCCCTCGCCGGCCCGGCAGGACATATCGCAGAGGTCGCCCTCGGCCAGTTTGGAGACCAATTCGCCCTGGTCATCGCGCATCTCCACCGCGCCACGCCGCAGGATATACAGATAGGGCTGATCCACATCCACCGGCGGAAACACACTGCCACGGCGCAGATAGCGCACCGACAGCCGCTTGGGCAGGCGCTCGAGGGTCTGCGGCGGCAACTGATCGAAGGGTGGGTGACTGGCCAGGAATTCTTGGATTTCAATGAGTTCGACGTCCACGCGGTTTCCCCTGGGGTAACAATAGGGCGCTATGACCGAGAACGGAAATAGTGTCCGCAAATGAACGCGAATGAACGCAAATTAAGAATGCAGTGTGCCGGTGGTACCGCCGGCTCCCTGAGATTGCGTCGACACCGACACGCAACTCGTTCAGTCCTATTGCATTGACTGCGTTCTTGTAGGCGGCTTGCTGCTTGGCCATTTGCGTTTATTTGCGTTCATTTGCGGACAAAGATTCTTAGCTCTGAAAACGCCGAGGCCCGAGGTCGCTGGGCGATCTCGGGCCTCGGCGTTAGACCGGCGGTGCCACCGCCGCAATGCGGCAGTGGCACCGGGACTCACTGTCCCGGGTCGGCATCCCTGCGATCAATGGCCGGCGGCACCCTCGGCACCAATGCCGGTCTCGCAACGCACGCGCTGCGCCGCGAAGGCCGCCCGCTCACTGTTGGCCCGCTCGGAGCGGTCGAGCATCGAGAACAGCCAGATACCGATGAAGGCCACCGGGATCGAGATGATCGCCGGGTTGTCCAACGTGATCAGGCCCACCGACTTGCCGTCGGCACCCAAATGGCCCAGGGTATCGCCCCACACCGCCTTGGTCATGATGGTCAGGGTCACCGCGGTGATGAGCCCGGCGAAACCGCCAATGAAGGCACCCCAGGTGGTCATGCCGCGCCAGAAGATGGAGGCCACCAGCACCGGGAAGTTGGCGCTGGCCGCAATGGCGAAGGCCAAGCCCACCATGAAGGCGACGTTCTGCTTCTCAAACGCGATCCCCAGCCCGATGGCCACCAGCCCCAGCACGAAGGTGGCGATCTTGCCCACCCGCAGTTCAGTGGTCTCGTTCACGCGGCCGCGGGCGATGGCGCTGGCATAGAGGTCATGGCTGATCGCCGAGGCGCCGGCCAGGGTCAGGCCCGAGACCACCGCGAGGATAGTGGCGAAGGCCACGGCCGAGATGAAGCCGAGGAACATGTCGCCGCCCACCGCCTGTGCCAACTTGATAGCAACCATATTGGTGCCGCCGATCAGACCCTTGGGGTCCTTGACCATACCATCGACCAGGGCGCCTTCCTTGAAGAACTCCGGGTGCTGGGCGAGCAGGGTGATGGCGGCGAAGCCGATGATGAAGGTCAGGATATAGAAATAGCCGATGAAGCCGGTGGCGAAAAAGACCGACTTGCGCGCCTCCTTGGCATTCGGCACGGTGAAGAAACGCATCAGGATGTGCGGCAGACCGGCAGTACCGAACATCAGCGCCAGACCCAAGGAGATCGCGTTGATCGGGTCCTTGATCAGGGTGCCGGGGCCCATGATGGCGAGACCCTTGACATTGTGCGTGGTCGCCTGACGGAACATCTCCTCGGGGGAGAAGCCGAAATGGGCCAGCGCCATGAAGGCCATGAAGGTGGCGCCGCAGAGCAACAGGCCGGCCTTGATGATCTGCACCCAGGTGGTCGCAGTCATGCCGCCGAAGATCACATAGATCATCATCAGGGCGCCGACGATCACCACCGCCATCCAATATTCCAGACCGAACAGGAGCTGGATCAGCTTGCCGGCACCGACCATCTGCGCGATGAGATAGAAGGCCACGACCACCAGTGAGGAGACCGCCGCCATGGAGCGGATCGGCACCTGACTGAAGCGGTAGGAGGCGACGTCGGCGAAGGTGAACTTGCCGAGGTTGCGGATCTGCTCGGCGATCAGGAACATGATCACCGGCCAGCCGACCAGCCAGCCGATGGAATAGATCAGACCGTCATAACCGGACAAGAACACCAGGCCGGAGATACCCAGGAAGGAGGCCGCCGACATGTAGTCGCCGGCGATGGCCAGACCGTTCTGGAAACCCGTGATACCGCCGCCGGCGGTGTAGAAATCGCTCGCCGTGCGGGTGCGCAAGGAGGCCCAGTAGGTGATGCCGAGCGTCATCGCGACGAAGATCACGAACATGATCACCGCGGTCATATTGAGCGGTTGCTTGGTCACGCTCCCGGTCAGGGCGTCGGCCGAGGCGATGGCAAAGGGGACCAGCAGGGCGAGCAGGATGGCCCAGGGGGACAGACGCTTCATTGCAGGTTCTCCCGAATGCGCTGGGTCAGGTCGTCGAACTCACCGTTGGCGCGGTAAACATAAATGCCGGTGAGGAGGAAGGCGGAGATGATGACCGCCAGGCCGACCGGGATGCCGACGGTGGTGATTGAGCCGTGGTACAAGGGGATCGCCAGCCACTCCTTCTTGTAGGCAATGACCAGCACGAAGCCGTAATAGATGACCATCATCAGGAAGGTCAATATCCAGCCAAAGCGTTTGCGTTTGGATACGAGTTCCGCATAAAGCGGATGGCTCGTAATGGCGTCGAGCGAGTCAGTTGTCATAGACGTACCTTTGTGGTGTGGGAAAAAGGTTGTTGGCTTGCCGGCGGTCCCGCCGGTGGAGTCCTCCTCATCCGTTGGGTAGCATATCAGTCCTTGCGCAAGCCCGGTGTCGCACGCCGGCCACGTCCGCCCCCGCGCGCTCGCGACTGATGGCGAGACGCAGGGGCGCTAGTCGCACCGGCGGTGTCGGTGCAAGCGGCTCCACGGGCGGCGTCGAGGCAGTCCGATTGTGTTGCCCCGCTGCAAGTTGTGTCAACGCTCTTGGCAAACTTTTTCGCTGCTGCCGACCGGCCAACGCCGTGCGGGGCCGGGGGATGCACCGGTTGTCCCTGCCGTTGCGTGTGGGTAAGTGGGTTTTGCCAAGCCCCGGCGCTCCTTTTACACTGGCGGATTCGTCCGTCCCCCTTCCATCGCCCGTTTAGACGCTGTCGCCGGAATTTTTCAATATGAACTATGTAAGTACCCGCGGCCGCGTCGACCCCGTCGGTTTCGCCCAAGCCGTGCTGATGGGGCTCGCCACCGACGGCGGTCTACTGGTGCCCGCCAGCATCCCAAGGGTCGACCCGGCGACACTGCGTGCCTGGTCGGCCTTGAATTTTAAGGACTTGGCGCTGGAGGTCATCGGCCCCTTCGTAGACGGCGAGATCCCGCGCGACGACCTGCGGGCGCTGATCGAGCGCTCCTATGCCGGCTTTACCCACCCGGAGGTGACACCGGTGATCGACAGCGGCGGGCTCAAGGTCTTGGAGCTCTTCCACGGACCGACCGCCGCCTTCAAGGACGTGGCCCTACAGTTCCTGGGGAACCTGTTCGAGTATCTGCTCGCGCGCGACGGCGGACACCTCAACATCGTCGGCGCCACCTCGGGCGATACCGGCTCTGCCGCCATCTACGGGGTGCGGGGCAAGGCGCGGATCAACATTTTCATCCTCCACCCCAAGGGCCGCGTCTCGCCGATCCAGGAGCGGCAGATGACCACGGTGCTGGACGCCAACGTACACAACATCGCCATCCGCGGCACCTTCGACGACGGCCAGCGCATCGTCAAGGACCTGTTCAACGACCTGCCATTCAAGTCCGGGTACCAACTGGGCGCGGTCAACTCGATCAACTGGGCGCGCATCCTGGCCCAGACCGTTTACTACTTCTATGCCTGGGGCCGGGTGAGCGGCGGCGACCCCGACCGGCGCGTCCGCTTTGCGGTGCCCACCGGCAACTTCGGCGATGTCTTCGCCGGCTATCTCGCCCGGCGCATGGGTCTGCCGATCGACCGTCCGATCATCGCGACCAACCGCAACGACATCATCAGCCGCTTCGTCCACACCGGGGTCTATGAGGCCGGCGCGGTCTATCAGACACTTAGCCCGGCCATGGACATCCAGCTCGCCTCCAACTTCGAGCGCTATCTGTATTTTCTGCACGACGGCGACGCCGCAGCGGTGCGCGGCCTGCTCGATGACTTGCAGCGCACTGGGCGCCTGGCGGTCGACGGGGCGCGCTTGGCGCAGGTGCGTGAGGATTTTTCAGCCGTCGCCGTCTCCGACCCGCAGACCCTGGAGCAGATCCGCCACACCTTCGAGGCCAGCGGCTACATCCTCTGCCCCCACACCGCCACCGGTGTGTGGGCCGCCCGCGAGCGGCCGGATGCCATCTGTCTGGCCACGGCCCATCCGGCCAAGTTCAACGAGGCGGTCCAGGCCGCCATCGGCCGCACCGCGGCGGCCCCGCCATCCTTACAGGGTTTGTTGGAACGGGAGGCACGCTGTGTCGAGCTGGACGCCACCACCGCGGCGGTGCGCGATCACGTTCGTTCGACCCTTGATGTAGCTGTGGTTTAACCCTGCATAAACAGCGGCACATAGGCGTGTAGGCGCCGCCCCTGGTAGATCGCACCATTGATCCGCCAAGCGATCTGGTCCGCCGCGGTCCGTTCCAGGCCCGCGGAATCGATGATCGCGGTGACCTTGCTCGGGTCGCCCTCATGGTTCAGGGTGATCTGCGCATTGGTCCCCAGCGCTCGCATACGGGCCTGGATGCCCTCGGCGGTGATCTCCGGCGGTAGGTTGGCGATGACGATGTGCATGAACAGTCTCTGAACAGCATAGTGAGTATAGAGCGGCCCCCAGTATGCAAGTCCGCGGCCGCCGACTGCAAGCGCCAAATATCAGTCGTTCATTCGAGCCTGGTGTGGATTCTCCCCAGATCGGCCACCACTGTGGAACCCTAGACACTGACACCCATGCCAGGAGCCTCCATGCCGCACGCCAAACCGTCCCGACCCGTCTACACCCCGGCAGGGTCCGCGGGCCTGCGCCCGCTCGCCGCCCTGCTCGGTCTGCTCATCGCCCACCCGGGAGCCGCCATGGACACCCCCAATACTGCCGCCAGCGTTGCCGAACAGCGCATCGACGACTCGGCCCAGCGCGCCCTGGCCGTCACCATCTACAACGACGACCTGGCCCTGGTGAAGGACCTGCGCGCACTCACCCTCGCCCAGGGCGAGAATCGGCTGGCCTGGCGCAATGTCTCCGGCAAGATCCGCCCCGAGACCGCGCTGCTGTCGGAGACCTCCGGGAAGCTCCCGATCAGCCTCTTGGAGCAGAACTTCGACTTCGACCTGCTCACCCCCGATAGCCTGCTCAAGAAATATGTGGGCCGTAAGGTCCAGGTCATCCGCACCAACGACGCCGGGACGCGCACCGCCGAAGACGCCACGGTGCTCGCCACCAACGACGGCGTGGTCCTGCGCTATGCCGACCGCATCGAGACCGGCGTGGCCGGGCACCTCGCCTTCCCCGACCTGCCGGCGGACCTGCGCGACCAGCCCACCCTGGTCTTGCACCTGGATTCGCCGGCGGCGGGCGGCGGCACCTTCGAGCTGTCCTATCTCACCGGCGGGCTGGGCTGGAAGGCGGACTATGTGGCCGATGCCTCCGCCGACGGCAAGACCATGGATCTGAGCGGCTGGGTCACACTCACCAACGCCAGCGGCGTCGCCTACCGGCAGGCGCAGGTGCAGTTGGTGGCGGGCGAGGTCAATCAGGTCCGTCCGGCCCCGCCGCCGCCCATGATGATGCGGACCATGGCGATGCCCGCGGCCGCCCCCATGCCGCAAGAGGAGTCGCTGGACCAATACCACCTCTATACCCTGCCGCGCCCCACCGACATCGGCAACAACCAGACCAAACAGGTGGCCCTGCTGTCCGCCCCGCGGGTGCCGATTACGCGTGAACTGGTGGTACGCGGCCAGCCCTATTCCTACCAGTCCCAGTCATCCGATGGCTGGAACAAGCTCGCGGTGGCCTCCACCCTCAACTTCATCAATAAGGGCGGGAGCCTGGGTATCCCCCTGCCCAAGGGTGTGGTGCGCGTCTATTCCAAGGACAGCCGGGGCAATGCCCAATTCATCGGCGAGGACCGTATCGATCACACCCCCAAGAATGAGACAGTCACCTTGAAGCTCGGCGAGAGCTTCGATGTGACCGCCCGGCGCAAGCAAACCGAGTTCAATAAACTCTCCGGCAGCGGCCGCTATGACTATGCCTACGAGGCCGCCTTCGCCATGGAGTTGAAGAACGCGCGGCCGGAGCCGGTCACGGTCAAGGTGCTGGAGGAGATCCCAGGGGATTGGAAGATGACCCAGGAGAGTCAGCCGCACACCAAAGAGGCGTCCAACCTCGCCTCCTGGCAGGTCCAGGTCCCGGCCGAGGGAGCCGTCACCCTCACCTGGCGGACGCAGGTAAGGCACTGATCTGATGAAGCTCGCATCGAAGCGCCCCTGGCTGCCGGCACTGGCCGCCATCCTGCTGGCCATCCTGGCGCCCCCCGCCGCCGCCCGCGAGGCCCCGCTGGTGGACCTGGAGGGCGCCATCGGGCCGGCCGCCGCCGTCTTTGTTGCGGACGCGCTGACGGCGGCGCAGCGCCAGGACGCGCCGCTGCTGGTCCTGCGCATCGACACCCCGGGCGGGCTCGACAGCGCGATGCGCGCCATCGTCAAGTCGATCGTCGCCTCCACGGTGCCGGTAATCGGCTATGTGGCCCCCGGCGGGGCGCGGGCGGCGAGCGCGGGCACCTATATCCTCTATGCCTGCCAGGTCGCGGCCATGGCGCCGGGCACCAATCTGGGCGCGGCCACCCCGGTGCAGATCGGCGGTCTGACTGGGGCGGCGCCCTCCCCCGCGCCCGCCGCCGTTGACGGCAAGCCGACGCCTGAACCGAACGGCGACGCCATGACCCACAAGCGGGTCAATGACGCCACCGCCTACCTGCGGAGCCTGGCCGAGTTGCGCGGGCGCAATGCCGACTGGGCCGAACGGGCGGTGCGCGAGGGTGCGAGCCTGTCGGCCGAGGCGGCGCTCAAGCTCCAGGCGATCGACCTGATCGCCCCGGATGTGGGCGACCTGCTGACCCAGGCGAACGGTCGGCGGGTCGTGACCGCCGCCGGGCCACGGGTGCTCGACACCGCCGGGATCACCCTGATCGAGCGCCACCCGGGCTGGCCCGATCGCTTCCTGGCCGTCGTCAGCAACCCCAACATCGCCTACATCCTGCTGCTGATCGGCTTTTATGGGCTGGTCTACGAGATCGCCAACCCCGGCACCGTGCTCCCCGGCACGGTGGGGGCGATCTGTCTGCTGCTGGCACTCTATGCCTTCCAACTGCTGCCGGTGAGTTGGGCCGGGCTGGCCCTGATCGGGCTCGGGTTGGGGTTGATGATCGCTGAGGCCTTCGTGCCGAGCTTCGGCGCGCTCGGTGTGGGCGGCATGACCGCCTTCGTCATCGGCTCATTGATCCTGATCGACACCGACGCCCCGGGTTATGCGATCTCAATCCCGCTGATTATCGGTTTCGCGGTGGCCAGCGCGGTCCTGCTGGTGCTGGTGGTGGGGATGGCGATCAAGGCCCAGCGCCGCCCGGTGGTGACCGGCGGCGAGCAATTGATCGGCGCCCCGGGCACCGCCGTCTCCGGCTTCCCGGGGGCGGGCAGCGTCCATCTGCACGGCGAGATTTGGAGTGCCTACAGCCCCCAGGCCATCCCCCCCGGCGCGGCCATCCGGGTTCTGGCCCGCGAGGGCCTGATCCTAGCGGTAGAACCCCTGACCGAGCAGCACCCGTCATCCCAACCCCAATCAAACGACTAAGGAGTGCCAATCATGCCGCTGAGTGCCTTTTTTGTTGCGTTGATCCTCATCGCCTTGCTGGCCCTCTCGATGGTCAAGATCCTGCGCGAATATGAGCGCGCGGTGGTCTTCACCCTGGGGCGCTTTACCGGGGTCAAGGGGCCGGGGATCATCCTGCTCATCCCCGGCTTTCAGAAGATGGTCAAGGTGGACCTGCGGGTAAAGGTCCTGGACGTGCCGCCCCAGGACGTGATCTCCCGCGACAATGTCTCGGTGAAGGTCAATGCGGTGATGTATTACCGGGTGATGGACCCGGAGCGCGCCGTCATTCAAGTCGAAGACTTCGAGATGGCGACCAGTCAGCTCGCCCAGACCACGCTGCGCTCGGTACTGGGCCAGCACGACCTCGATCAGATGCTGGCCGAGCGCGAGAAGCTCAACGCCGCCATTCGCAATATCCTCGATTCGCAGACCGACGCCTGGGGGATCAAGGTCGCCAATGTGGAGATCAAGCGGGTGGACCTGGACGAGTCGATGATCCGCGCCATCGCCCGCCAGGCCGAGGCGGAGCGCTCGCGCCGGGCCAAGGTGATCCACGCCGAGGGCGAGATGCAGGCGGCCGAGAAGCTGGCCGAGGCCGCCGCCATCCTGGCCCGGCAGCCCCAGGCGATTCAGTTGCGCTACCTGGAGACCCTCACCGCCATTGCCGGGGATAAGAGCTCGACCATTGTCTTCCCGCTGCCGCTGGACCTGGTGGAGCCGCTGCTGCGGCGCGCGGTGACAGGTGGGTGACGCTCGCGTTCGGCCATGCCCGCCAGCGACTTGGTGCCGGGCGGAAAACCGCGACCCATCAGGTGGCGATGGCCCATGACCGGATACCGGCTCAGTGCAGCCGGTTAAGGGTCGCCGGATCCCCCAGCAGGTTATAGACCGCGGCCGCTGGCGCGGGACCGTAGGACTGCGCGGCGTTGCCGAGCGCCGCCTGAATCGCATCGCCGAGGCGTTCGGCGCCTGACCCGAGGGCGGCGTCGAGGAAGGCGCCGTTCAGCGTTGCGGCGCTACTGTCGTAGGAATAGCCGCCGGAGGACCACACCGCCACGGCCCCGCCGTGGGGGTTGAGCAGCAGTGCCTCGCCGAGCGAGATCAACTGCGGGGGTAGTACTGCAATCTATATGCTTTAAGGCACTTGGTTAACGGGCCGTGCCGCATTGTAGTAGTGAATAAAGTACCAGATCGCGCCAATGTGATTTGCTAGTTTCTTCGAGAATGACAGCGCTTTTCTCACAAGCCTGGACGCGCGTTGCCTGATCGTGCAATTGAAGCGTTCAATATGATTAGTCTGCCCCGACTCTTTGCCCACAGCGTGGTGGCGATCTTGCGGAATTGCCGACTTATACGCACCCCAGAAATCGGTATAGCTCACGGCGCTTTCCTGATAAACTTCGGGCAGCGATGCCCAAAGGCCCTGGGCAGCCTCTGCGTCGCGGCGACCGATGTAGGCACCAACAATCTCGCGGGTCTCTCGGTCAATTGCAAGCCAAACCCATTGTTTGTCATACTTATTTCCAACAAACGACCACAGTTCGTCACATTCGATCACAATCAGATGCATCACCACCACCAGCTGGTGCAGCCACCGCACCCCCGCCGGGGTCGCCAGGCACGCCGCACCTCCGCCGGCAGCCCCGCCAACGGCACCGCCGCGCGCCAGCCGCGCAGCGTACTGCGTGCCACCCCCAGGCTCGCCGCCACCTGGTTCAGCGGTTGTCCCTGCACCCACTGGACCGCCGCAACCCCGAGCTTTTCTGCCCGCTCCAGACGTGCGCGGTGCTTCACCATGCACCACCGCACGCTGGCCCGCCACGGGTGCACGGCAAATCCGTTCTAGCCCGCCGTGGCTGGCCGTCCCCGCCGACGGCGGGAATTTTCGGTCATGCCCAGGTAGTCGAACACCAGGCGGACGTTGCGTGCCAGGCGCTGGATGGTGGCGGCGACGGTGTCGCGGGAT
>NZ_CAJAXH010000118.1 GCF_903946935.1 uncultured Thiodictyon sp. | reverse complement strand
CTGCCGGGGGGCGGAAAGCGCCCCTGCTCCCAGTCGCGCACGGTGCCGACCGGGGTTTGCAGCAGCCGGGCAAAGGCCGGTTGGGACAGGCCCAAGGCGGTACGGGCCGCGCGCAGGGCGAGCTGCTCCCGGGTGTAGGTGAGCCCCCGCTCATCGGCGGCCATCTCCGCGAGCGATTCGCGCAGCCCGGGAATGGCCTCGCCGGCATCCGCTTCGATCGCCTGTGCGACCTGCTCCAGTGGGATCTTGCTCATGTGTCGCGCTCCGGAATGTCGGCGGGGCCGATGTTCGACTGGTCGGACTTACGGTAGATCGCCAGCAGATAGACCAGGCCCGCGGCCGAACGGTTGAAGTAGATCACGCGGACCCCGCCGCGCTTACCCATGCCCGACAGTGACCAGCGCACCTTGCGCGCGCCGTCTGCCCCGGGGATCACATCTCCTGCCAGCGGGTGACAAGCAATCCAGGTGATGAAGTCCAGCCGCTCGGCTTCGCTCCATATCTGATCGGCCTGCTTGGCTTGGCAAACGTTGGCGTTTCGATGACCGTATGCATGGGGCACAAGATACGGGATTCCCGCACGGCCATCAAGCCGCCGCGGGCCGGGGTAGGGCGCGTGGCCCGACCCGCCGAGTGGGTGACACAGTGGGCTGACTCGATACCCCCAACCCGCTTGACGGCAGAGGATATCGTGGTACGTCCCCTATTTCCCAAGAAATCGTTGTCCGTCCCCGTTTTCCGTATTGTCCGTCCCCGTTTTCCGTACGTGTTGTGTAAAGGCAAAGTTGATGTCAGTGCTCCCCACTATTGCCTTGTTCCGGCCAGCCGCGCCCCGTGCTTCGTCAGGCACTATGAACCGATGAATCGTTGAGCCATTTAGCCAGTGCTATTTCGGAGAGCTCGCTGGCGGCCAGCCCTTCAATCACCACGACCGTCTCCGGCTCAGGCGCGTCAAGGCTGAATCCGTTCATTTCCAGAAAGATCGCCGCAACCGCAAGGGCCGTGCGCTTATTGCCGTCAACGAACGGATGATTCTTTGCCAGGCCATAGCCGTAGGCGGCAGCGAGTTCAAAAATAGTCGCCTGCGCTTCGTAACAGAAACGCTGCCGGGGTCTGGCCAGCGCGGAATCTAGCAGACCCTGGTCGCGAATACCGTGGCTTCCACCATGCTGCGTAATCAGCAACCGATGAACTGCAACGACCACTGCATCCAACACCCAGTGCGGCTCGGTCATTTCGCCAGCTCATGAAACGCGTTGCGGTATTTTTTCAGCACCTTGTCGGCGGCCTCCATCTGCGCTTCAAAATCCTGCTGAGATGGAGTAAGAGTAAACCCCACTGCATCTTCAATCAGATACAAAGTATCGCCATTCCCGACTTTCAATTTGTCAAGCGCCTCGGTTGGCAGCACAATACCCATCGCGCTTCCGATCGCCGTCACTTTGACTTTCAGCATAGTTGTTTCTTCACATACGTTGATACGACCAGCGAGACGGGCAGGCCGCGCTCGTGAACCCGCGAGACAGTAGACCCCGCTGGTCCTATCGCCAGTTTGGCGATCGGCGCGGGGCTGGCTTCTCGCGAGTTCGTGTTTGATCATCGACTCATCAGCATCAGGGCGCTGGATTTCCCAAGCCCCAAAGGTCCTTCCTGGAGGTCGTACGGTGGATCATGGGTATAGACTCGAACCAACCGGCCAAGTCCCGTCCCACTTTCCTAGCAGGGTCAGACTCAGAACCCGCCGCCGCTTGGCCCAGTCGGGGTGAACCACGACGGCGATCTCCCGCTCGGCGTAATTTAGCCCCAGCCGATCGCAGTGCCGATGCAGGACATCGAGTTCACCGGCGGTGAAGTCACGGCCCGCATGAACCAACAGGATCGCGCCACTACAACCCTGGGGGTCCAAGGGTCCGCAGGCGTTGGCCAACGCCGCCGGGAGGATAGACTCATGTTCCCAGCACACCGCCGTAGTCCGCGCCTCCGGCGCCTCGGAGAATAGCCAATCCGCATTGCCCCTGCCGCCGATCGTGCCCGGCAGCTCAAAGGCCAGGCCCGGCAGCAAGAACTGAACCGTCTGGGCCGCGCTGAGGGTTGCTCCGTGGGTCCATACCTCGATGACGCCATGCAGCAGTGTTCCTACCGCCGCGCGCCGGCCGCGCTGTTCCACTGGCCCACTGGCATTGAGCAACACAGCCACCCGCAGGAACACATCATCATAGGCCAGCTTCCACGCCCAGTCGCGGCACTCGGCCAAGGCTCGCGGGTCAGCGGCATCGACCAGCAGCACGGCCACTTCACAGGACTCCAGCCTCTGGGTCAGCCAATCGGTGGCGCCATGGGCACTCGCCGCCCCGGTCCGATAGAGCCCCGCGTCCAGCGGCAGCAGGGGGTTCGTCAGCGCCTGATCGACCAGCGGCTGCGCCGCCTCGCCCAGCCCAATGACCAGGGGATAAGCCTTCACTGGGAGCGAGCCCACCACATAGGGCAACGCCACCAAGGCCTCCGCCGCCAAGGCATCCGGCAACCGATCGAAGACCGGGACCAGGGGGCGGAATTCCGGTTCTACCAAGGGGTTGCCCCCGGCGATTATCCAGGGCGCACAGAGCCCTGCGGCGCCCAGCCCAGTGACAAAGGTTCGACGTTTCATGTTGGATGCTCCGACTGCTCAGTTTCAGGTCCAGCCAGGAACACGGTTGCGCGACGTTTCACGTGCGCCCGTTTGGTCAGCGGATCGGCCGTCGCGAAATGATAGTCGGCCGATGCGTCAAGGTCTGTCCGATCCATGACCGGTGCCTTGCGCGGGCCGGGGGGCGCTGCTACCCTGAGCCTCGTCGAACTCGCTAACCTTCAAGCCTAATCTTGTATTCTGAATTGGCATAGTAAACGACAAGGAATACCTTCTCCAACCTATCATTAAGGAAACTTCACTATGCGTGCGTGGGCGATTGGTATTTTCTTCGATGGAGTCGACCCTGTCTGGGCCAACTTTCGCGACCAACATATCGCCTGCCAAGGCTGGGACGCCGTTCAGCACCCGGATTTTGTCCAAAGAATGAATGTCATAGCTGTTGGCGACCTCATCGTTGCTAGGTCGACCTATCAGTTTACGTGGATGTATGTTCGGGGAGTTGGGCTTTGTAACCGCAGGGCTGAACCCAATCAGGATTTCGGTCAATGTATAGGTGTAGAATGGCTAGTGGCATCACCGGACGGCCAGTCGCTCAATACGTTCGAGTTCGGTATCAACGAATGTATCGTGGAGCTTCCATATCAAACTATAGCCGAAGTTTTAGCGTGGGTTAGACAATTCAGTCCCGATGCCTATCGGCAGATATTCGCTCAACAGGTCAGTCAGATGAAAGAGTTGCTTCTCCATGCACGTCAAATCATTCTAACGGGGCCGCCAGGAACGAGCAAGACCTACGAGGCGAAGCGGCTTTGCGCTTCTCTCTTGGACTTGTGCACTCAAGCCGCTGTGGATCGGTCGGACATGGACGCGATCCGCTTTTGGGATCTACAGGGATTACGTTGGAACATGGTTCATGTTTCATCCCACTTACAATTATGAGGACTTCGTTCGTGGCGTGCAGGTTAAAACGGTTAAGGGACAGGTCCAGTACGACACAGTTCATCGCGTATTTAGCAAAATGTGCAAATATGCGAGCGCCGATTCGAGTAACAAGTATGTGCTGATCGTCGACGAGATAAATCGCGCCAATCTCGCGGCCGTACTTGGTGAGTCGATCTATGGTCTCGAATATCGTGGGGACCCCGTCCGTACTCCCTACGAAGTTGACCGCAACTTCAATCTGGTCGTTCCCGACAACCTCTATATCATCGGCACGATGAACAAAGCCGATCGCTCTATCGGTCACATTGACTATGCGGTGCGCAGGCGTTTTGCCTTTATTACCATGGCGCCGGATGCCGGCATCATAGGACAAGAGGTTCCTGAGGCCGGAGGGTTGCGGGCATCCGCCATGTTCCTATTCGAGGCTGTCAGATGCCTTTTTCATAGTGAGCCTCGGGCGCTGGCCCAAGACTTTTTCCCAGATGATGTTCAACCAGGGCATTCATATTTCCTTGCTAATCCACGCAATGCTAACGAATTGAGCCGTCGCGATGTGCTGTTGGGGGACTTTGTTTATCAAGTGCTACCATTACTACATGAATACGTGAAAGATGGCGTCTTGAAGCACGATGCGACCTTGATGCTTGGCGATTTGCGTATCCCGTTACAGGGCTTGAACGCTGTTCGTCCCGAACAGTGGGCCGAACGCATTAGGGCCATTCTGCCTTGCTTCCAACAGCAAGCGGCGCCTGCAGCGCAGGGACAACCCGCGGCCCCCGCAGGGGGAGGGGATGAACCAAACGAGCAAGTGGACGATAACGCCGATCAAGGCTAGCCGACCGGAGACAGGCGATGGTATATCCGGTCAGTCCGCGGTCGCTGAGGGAGGCGCGGGAGTGGCGCCTCATCTTGACCCAAGACGGCGACGGTGCGATTGATTTAGCCGCGTTCGTGGGTACGTTGGGAAAGGAGCCCGCCCATCCCTGGCTTGATACCTATGACGGCGACAAAGATCGCAAGTATACGAGCGATAATCCACGCACGCTCGGCTTGCATTGGATGGATTACGGAAGGATTTCCCCTTCCCATTTCATTGGCGCGGTCAATCTCCCCCTTGGGGGTACGAACCACCGCTTGGTGGTCGGACCCCGCCGAGGATTCAAGCGTGTTGACTATGGCGCCATGTTCGCGGCGGTGCTTGCCGCGCCGGCGGACGTCACCGGCATGGAACTCCATCGGCTGTTTGGCTGTGATCCAGATCAGCCCACAATCGAAGCGAACCACCTGCCACAACTGACCTTGCTGGAGGTGACCGCCTTTCTGGCGATGACGGCCCGTTTTGTTCAACGTCACCTGCGACAAGGATTCATACGGGTTCAGGAAAATCTGGTCGGCCGCGTGCGCGGGCACATCCTCATCAGCGCCCAGGTCCGCGAGAATGTCGTTCGGGCACGGTCGGATAAGATGATCTGCGAGTTTCAGCGGTTCAATCTGGATACCCTGGAAAATCGGTTATTAAAGGCAGCCTTGGAGGTCTCGGCGCGCTATGTGTCCGGGACGCCTGGCGTTGTTCCTGAACTGCAACGCTGGGTCCATGTCATCCGCTCGGCGCTCGCGTCGGTGCCGGATTATCAGCCGCATCCAAGGGACTGGTCCCGGATTCGCAACAAGGGGCTGATGGCCGCCTATGCGACCCCGCTGGCCTTGGCGCGGCTGGTACTTACCCGTTTGCATCTCCGAACGGCGTCGATCATAATCCCGGCCAGCGGCGTGCGTAGTCAGGGCTTCCAGCCCTGACGGTGTCAGGCCAAGATGGCCTGACTACGCACTCGGCGAGCCCAAGTGGCCGGAATCTTGATCAAGGCCCTCCGAACCACGGGTAAGGCGGCAGAGACCGAGCGAACGCTACCATTCTTTCTGGACGCGAATCGCCTATTTGAGGGATGGGTCGGGGTTTGTCTGAACAAACTGAACCAGCCCGGTGTTTGGGTATCCGTTCAGGGCCAGAGCCAGAACCGGAATCGCGAGTTCCAGCTAGAAGGCCAATCACACTACTTCAGGCCCGATTTCGTCGTGAAGGTTGAGGAAGCTGATAAACCACAGCAAAAACTCGTGGTAGATGCCAAATACAAGCCAAAAGGGCCTAACACGTCGGATCTTTATCAGGTCATCGGATACGCCAGGCTCCTAGCGCAGCCGGCTGCTCAGGGTGGCGACTGCGCAACAGGGGAGTCCGGATTGACCGAGGCCTGTCTCGCCATTCCCGTAAACCCGAATCTGCCCGGGATCGACGCGAATTTGGACCAGTTCGCTACTAACTGGGGCTCCCGTGAGGAACATGGTCGTTGCTGGGTGGATGGATTTCGATTGACGGTCGTTCGAGTCCCATTACCGATGGTCTGATGACATCTAGTTTCGCCATCCCTCGAAGTCAACAACGTGCCGGGGCATGTATGCGCATTTATCTTGACTGCTGCTGTCTGCAACGCCCGCATGACGATCAAACCCAACCGCGGATCAGGGTTGAAACCGAAGCGGTATTAGCAATACTCGCTTCGGTGCAAAGCGGGGATGTCGCCTTGTTGGGTTCCGAGGCGCTCGACTATGAACTCAGCAGAATTCCCGACGCGACCAGGCGCAACGAGTCGATGGCGCTGTTGTCGCTTGCCGCCGAGCGGCTCATGATTACGGAGGACATGGAGCTGATGTCCGATCTGTTGGAGAAAGACGGGATCGCGGCAATGGATGCCGTCCATCTTGCCATAGCGTCCTGCGCCGGTGCGGATTTTTTCGTAACCTGCGATGACAAGTTGCTGCGTAAGAGTCGCGCCAGCATTCACCTTCAGTGTCAGGTAGCACCGCTCCTGGGCATCATAGCGGAGATTCTCAAATGACTGTACGCATTCAACCGATCGCTGACATCAACCTGCGGGCTAATCAGGCTCTTATCGGAGAGCTGGGGGTCGTTGATACCATCCGCTTCCTGAATCAATTCCGCGCCGGTAGCGGCGACTACACCGTTGAGCGCGAGTCCCTGTTCCGGGACATGACGGCAAAAGAGATCATTGCAGAGATCAAATCCAGGCGTAGTGGGAGCACCTGAAGGGCAAGCAGGGATATCGGCGACAGACCACGGATATCGCAACACAGATGAAAAGCGAACCGATTCTGCGCGGCAAGCATTGATGAACTGCCGCTCGCAGGAATCGGGCGACTGACCGGGCCGGGTTATAGACGATCTTCCCCCAGAGGGCCGCTGAATTGATTCGGTCCTGACAAGCCCCTGCCCGGTCGCCACTCCTGATCCTCACGGAGCCGGGCACCGAAGCACCTCGTCAACAGTCTGGGAAATAGGGGACGTACCACGATACCCTCCACCGACAATACTCCTTATGACCGCGTCCGTGAGTATGGCTTCTAGTCTGCTTCAGAGCCGAGTCCCCATGAGCCGTCGCCAACAGAATATCGGCAAAATATCGGCAAAATATCGGGGACAGACAACGGTTTCCGGCCTAATCTCACAAGAAACCGCATCTGCCCCTGGTTTCCCCGCCACGTATCGATCCAGGGGAAATAGGGGACGTACCACGATATCCTCCACCGACAGATTCCTTACGATACCGCGTCCGTAAGGCAGACTTCTCTACTCTGTTTCAAAGTTGAGTTCCCATGAGGCGTCGCCAACGCTACTTAAGCCTTGATCATAAATCCAGCCAAAACAATAAGCAAATAATTTGCTGAAAAAATGCAAGTCTTTGTCTTTTATGAGTACCGGTGCTGTGACCTAGCCCCAGGATCACCGGACTTATGATCAAGGCCCACGCCGTGGTACGGCCGACCGGATGACGGCCCGGCCAGGCGCCTACGTCACGGACGAACATCCGCGTTGATGTCATCGATACCCTGACACGCCGGCCCCTATGCCGACCGTACCTCGTTCAACAGATCGGGGTGACGGTCGAGCACCTTGAGCAGCTTCACCAAGGCCAACGACGGCTTGGTCTTGCCGGTCTCGTAGCGCGAGAACGCATTGACGCCACCGCCAAACAGTTCGGCCGCTTCGCGTTGGTCGAGGGCGAGTTTCTTGCGCACGCTGGTGATGAAACCAGGATCAACGATCGCGCCGTTCACCTGCTTCGAGAAGGCGCGCATCTCCCGCATCACGCGATCGGATTCCGCCCCAGCCAAGACGGATTCTGCGCAGGCCGGGCAGAAGTCGCCCGTTACCGCGGCAATGACCGTGGTTTCGCCCTTGTAGGTGTAGGGAAGGTCGCGCACGTCACTGATCAGTTCCGCCGCGCCGCAAACAGGACATTTCATGCTTATAGCTCCTTGAAGGACACGACCACGACGTCATCAATGACGGTTAGCTTCAGATACACATCACCGGCTGACGTGTTCGGGCGGTAGACGTCCTGCCAGATCGTGTGATCGGCGTACCTGGTCATGCTCTTGTAGAAATCCGCTGGCGTGAGCGCCATCACTACCGCCAACATGCCGGGATAGTCGAACCCCAGGGCGTTCGCGCCGACGCGTGCTGTGTGCGTGGTGCGCACCTTGCCCGCCTCGGCCAAGGCTTTGACAACGGACAGCTTGCAGTGAGGGGTTCGTTTCTCCATCACCAGATACTAACCTAGTTGGTTTTTTTAGCAAGCGGGAAATAGGGGACGTACCACAATCTCCTCCGCCGGCAACCCTCCTGACGATACTGTGTCCGCGAGGTGGACGTCTCTACTGTGTTTCCCGAATGAGTCCGCACGCGGCGTCGCCAACGCCGCTTGAGTGTACGCTGGCCAAGTTTTCAGTGTACGGGCGGGCTGTCGTGCGGACAAGCGTCCGCTGACGGTCCTGATGCTGCCGCTCGAAATGAAGGCACGGGCGACGCCTTCTGGCCGAAACCCGTCGCCAGACAGCTCCTGCGTTCTGTTGTTGGCGCATCGTCGCCGGGATCTGGACGTTGAGCCGCGCGGTGGGTTCTTCCGCGGCCAACGCGGTCAGCGGCGCCAGATCCGACGGTGTACCGCTGCCCGCGGCGGATTGGCCCGGACGAGGCTTGACCTTCAAACGCGGTTCAGACATCGAACGCCTCCTGGATTTGCTTGAGCAAGTGGTGAATTTCCCACGCGGCCGGTCCCGCGGGCTCGTCGTTGAGGATGGCGACGACGTTTGGCACGGATTTAACTCCCTGGTTGATCGAACTTTGTTTCGTGGTTTCAAGGGTTCCTCCCTTCCCTGCTTCCTGGCTTCAGGGGTATTTGGGGGTATTCGGGGCCAGACCACAAATAATCGGAGCGACTCATCTGCCTGTGTCGACAGCGCTCTTCTCGGCACCGGGTCTTGAGGGCTCTGCCCCCAGACCAAAGCGACAGTGCGAGGCAACACGGGCGGCAGAGCCGCCAAGACGACCTGCCGGGCCGAAAGCCCCGGCACGTGAACAAACCCCTATACTGCCGACATTCGACGACGCCAAAATCCCAGAGTCCGCGGAGCCCCCACCATGTCACTCGCCGAGGTCATCTACGCACACACCCTGCGCCTGCCGGAGCCGGCGGCCCGCGAGGCGCTTGCCTACATCAAGGGTTTGGAGGATCGCTACGGTGTGGCCCTCCCCGCCGTTGCGGACCCGCAGGACACCGAACGCTTTCTCGCGGCGGTCTCCGGCGGGCTCAGCGACGACTTTCCCGACGACATCGCGGACGACGACTTGGGTCTCGACGCGCCGCGCCAGGCCCTCGATTGATGCCGTACCTGCTCGACACGAACGCAGCCATTGCCTTGATGAAGGGGCACCCGCCGCTGCTGCGGCAGGTGCAGCGCGTCGGGCGCTCGCAGTTGCGGCTGTGCGCGCCGGTGGAGGGCGAACTGTGGTTTGGGGTGGCGAAGAGTTTGAAGATTGAGGACAACCGCGCACGGCTGCTGACCCTGCTTGGCTGGCTGCCGAGTCTCCCGTTCAGCGGCGAGGCGACCAGGCGGTTCGGCGAGATCCGCGCTCCCTCTGTGCCAATGTAGGTGAGACAGCACCCCCCGGTTAAATTACTGTAGGGCGGTCTGAAGGAGATCACCGATGGCAACGCATGTGAAACACGTTCTGGTCGACGCGCTGGGGGAGGAAACGCAGGGAGCCCGTAGGG
>NZ_CAJAXH010000117.1 GCF_903946935.1 uncultured Thiodictyon sp. | reverse complement strand
TTGCGTGCGCACCGGCCTGGAGGCGTGGAGTTACCACGTCCTGGTCCCCGATCACCGGACGGCGGGGGCGGGGCTGGAGAAGTTGGCGGACAGCCCGGTCTGGCCCTGGCTCGCCGGCCGGGTGCAGGTGGTGTGGTGGTCACTCGGGCAGGCCTGTCAGCGCCTGGCGGTCCTGCTCTTCTGGTGGCCGTTCAGCCTGATCCTGTGCGCTGCCGCCGCGTACGATGCGTTGTTACGGCGGCGCATCCGGCAGCACAGCTTTTCCTATGCCAGTCCGCTGATTCATTTCTGGTCGGTGCGGGCCCTGCTTTGGATACTGATCGGGACCTTGATGCTGTTGGTTGCCCCGATCCCGCTACCCGCCGCGGGCGTGCCGGTTGGGGTGGCCGTTGTTGCGGTGCTCTTGGGGCTCGTGCTTGCCAACAGTCAGAAGCGGCTGTAGGCCAGCGTTGCATCCTCGGTCCCGCGGGTAATGGGCTCCAGACACGGCGCGTCGCAATGCCGCATTCGTCGTCCGGTTCAAGCCGATGCTGCTCCCGGCGCGTGTGCTCGACGCCGAGACACCCAATTTAAGCGAACCACAAGAGCTTCACGACATGCTGGCCGAACGCTTTAAGACTTGGACCCAGGAGTGTAAGGATGAGGGTCTGCGTGAAGGCAGGCAGCAGGGGCGAGATTAGCTACTCACTCGCCGCTTCGACCCCCTGCCGTCATGAGCTGCGGAGCGCCTAGGTCAGGGCAGCGAGGCCGAGCTTGAGGCTTGGGCCGATCGCGTACTGGAGTGCCAAAGCCTGAAGGAGGTCCTTGGCGGATCGGCTTGAGCGGGCGGGCTATCGGGGGCGGGGAACTAAGGACGAATTTTCTCCTGGTCCGTCTCCTATTTCCCGACTCTCCGCGGAGGGCTATATTTTGTTGCTACATTCCTCTCCCTTAAGTCGCGATAGCAGAATTCTGCACGAGCGCTCTGCTTCTTGAAGAAAATCTGCTGGTATAGGTCGGTGGTGAGCCATGGGATTACGCGCCCTAATTATGTCTTGGAATCTCCTGTCCCACTCCGCCTTAGCTCCGCCAAGAATCGACCGGTACTGCTCCCACTCAGCGAACACGAAGTCTTTCAAGTCGCTAATGTATGCATAGTCTAGAATAAAGTCCGACGCAGCATCGCCGAACATCCGTTTCTCGCGGATTCGCTGCTCGATCAATTTGGCTAGAGCAGCACTCAATCTGGGGAGCTTCTTCTGCAACTCATCGAACCAATTCTCACCATATGCAAGAACCATTCGATCCTGAACTAGGTATCTGAGTTGGCGCTCCGCATCCCCAAGCAAAAGCCAGGAAGGGGTCATGCGTGTCAGCAGCACCAGATAGTCTCTGAAATGTTCGGACATGCATGCAACACTCCCAGAAACTACATCGCTACTAAGAAGGATGCCATAGTGTTTCAAGAGACACTCAGTGTGTGGCGCAATAGCACGCCAGCGCGGCCCCACTACTAACTCACACATCGCTTCAAACATCTTGTCATGCGCTAGCAGGCTCTCCAACTGCCGATATTGATTCGTGAACTCGTGCGACTGCGCGTGCTGTGCGTCCTTGATTGACTTGTCGCTTAGGTGTGAGTTGTTTTTCTCAACAGCCTCACACATCACGACTTCCGCTAAGAAGGGGTGGCCGCCTGTGATTTGCCATAAGGCTTCACGTCCGGGATCGTCCACAGGAACAGGACTTCGCGCGGATAGAGCATCGAGGCCATCCCGCTCTAAGGGTCGCATGTACATAACCTCGCACAAACCCGCTAATGTCGAGCAATCTACCGCCCCTTGGATCATATCAAGCGAACGTCTCGATACAAATATAAAGGTAACTCCATAGCGATCCCGGTCATTAGCCACCTCGCGTATCCGGGCAATGAATAGTGACGCATCAGTGAAACCGTCTTGTAAAATAGCGTCAATTTCATCTACGACAATTGCTGATCTCTGACCACAACGCCGCCGCTTACGCAATGTTCGCAGAAAGCATTCGTAAGCTTCGTCGTGATCGCTAGTTCGCACAATTGTCTGAGCGTCCCACTCAGCTGGTGAGGTTTCCTCGAGGATTCTGTTATATGCTTGGATTGGTCCTCTGATCGCGTCAAGAGTAATGTACCCGCCGACCAACCCTGTTACAGTTGAATCAAGACTTCGCAGCACCTCTCTGGCAACACTTGTCTTCCCCATTCGAGGGAGTCCAACTAGGCTGCAATGGGCCTCAGAGCGCACTCGCATTGCCAGCCGATCAAGCATTGATCTGCGCCCGACAAGTCGACTTCCGCTGACGGGCGAACCTCGACCGCTAAATGGATTCTCTGGTGGCATTTGGATTCACTCAACTATTGGTTTGCACGAAGCCATGAAGCGAAAAGTCCGACGCGAATGCTTACCCGCTCGCCCTCCACCGCGAGTATTTCCCTGTCGATAAGATCCTTAAGCGCTTCGCCGCTCCTCAGAAGCTCGGAAAGAGCATCTTTGTAGCACCACTCTGAATGAAGTGATTCCCGCGCTATACGAGCCAAGACACGCCAGAGGTCATCACGAGGCACAGTCGCGACTTTCTCACCCGCAGCTGTTACTAGGGCGTCAAACCGCTCCGGCGGCAGTGCTTCGTTTCCAACTGTTAGCGTTCGGGCGATTTGATCAATATCCGCCTCTGTTACAAATGCCGCATTCCGCGAGTTCAGGTGTCGCACAAGACGGTCACAAGCGATTTGCAGGAAGAACGGACTGCCTGCCGTCAGATCGAATAGACGATGCAGCGCTTGGCCCCGGTATCGAGACGATCCATTCAATAGTATCGGCTTCGATGCTAGCGCTGCCGCCTCCTCTTCATTGAGGTAGCTAATACGCTCGTCATGTGTCACTCCGAATTCATTAGGGAATGTTTGCTTGAAGCGCGGCATAGTATCTTGCCCCACTAAGAGGGCGTTGAAGGTTCTCGCCTCAAGCAATGCTTTCCAACCGCGCATAAAGGCTTCCACATCACGGTGTGCGTTTTCAAATATGTAGGTAAATTCATCAATTGCAACGGCGACTTGATGTCCTCGTTTCGTAAGACCACGCGCTACATCCCTAATCGCCTCAAGGGGGCCTGCATCCACCTCTGACCGACTCGGCCAATTCTCGGGAATTCCCACATTGGCGTCCTCTAGACAGAAGGTCACTTCCTGCACGAACAAACGGGCGAAGCTACCCCACAAGTTGCCTGGCGTGAACGTTCCGGCGGACATCGGAGCGAAAAATACCGATTTTCCAAGTCGCCGTTCCACTTGTTTCAGAACGGAGGATTTGCCTGACCGTTTCTGTCCATACAATACGAAGCACTGCCCGAGGCTTCCCGAAGACAAATATCGACTAACACGGTCAATGAGTGCAGCGCGGCCGAAGAACATATCTTCGTCTTCCACTGGCGATCCACCTGAGTAGCGGCCATAGGGATTCGGGATTTCCTCAAAGCCCTGTTCGCCTAAGCGAACTGCAAGAGAAAACGGTTGTGATTTCTCCGTAGCTCCTTTGCGATTTCGATATTCTACGGCAATTTGAACTGAGAATGTTCCATCTTCTATTTGGTGCTCCAATGGCCTGATTGCCAGTTCGATCTCTCTGGTCTGTCCGCCATGTAAAGGATCTGGTGAGTGGCAAGGATCTCCATGCCCCTTTTCAAGGACAAGACCAATCGCCTCAATTGGGGGCGAGCTCTCATCCTTGGAAATAAGCTGGAGTCTCAACGCAACGGTGCCATCGTTCACGACGTAAAAATCGCTGTCGAGAACGTTTCTTAGTTCGAGGCTAGGCTTGGCAGTCTCTGCCCGGGAAAAATCGGCTTTCAATAGCTCAAGCAAAGAAACTAGAATTGGCAGCAATCGCTCGATAGACAGATGAGTCGGGTGACGTTGCAATTCCTCAATATGACGCGCAATATCCGCTCCTAACCTCAGGAACTTGGTCTCGCGCTCACGGAAATGCCTCTCCAGTGCGTAATCAGACGCATCACCAAATAGCTTCACTAGGTCCGTAAGGCGTTTACGGTCAAGCTCGAAGCGCACAAGAACCATCTGCTCGGCGACAGCTTCTTTTCCTCTGCGTAAGCCGTCAGCAGAAAGTGCATCGCCAGACAAACACTTCAAGGCGTTCTCAAGCTCTCTTAGACGTAATCGCTCTTTTGATTGGCATTGTGGTGTCAATTTAAGATCAGACCTGGCTTCGCAAACCGAGGTGAAGTGCTCATATGCCGATGGTGCTCTAATCTGATAAAAAGGGGCATCATTAACAAAGCGTGACCAGTCATCTGGGCACTCAGTAAGAAGATTCAAGACGTTTGGTAACCGTTTTCCGGTATCAGGCTGTAGTAATGCGCTTGGTTCTACCATATTGGACAGATAGGTTCCGAGCAATAGTACCCACGCGGCTTCGAAGCTGGTTTGGGCTTCACGACCCGGTTCGAGGCGTATAGGGCAGAGTATGAGGGACTCAAGGGCGTAACAACGAACCGAATCTCTCTGAAAATCTTCACTCATTGCAGCTTCAGCGACAGCGAGAAAATGACGTCTCAGATATTCGTGTATGCTCCTACTCTCTGTCACATTGGAAGCATGTTCGCATAGCCAAGCAAGTGTTAGCAAATAGTCTGCGCGCTCTCTAGGACGCCGTCCCTTGAGTCTGTCCAGCAGCACCTGAACCTGCCGAACGTCCTGAGTTTGATAACTCCCGCTTTCCTTGGTACGTGTATCAATTCCACGCAGTTCGCAATGTTCTAATTGTCGGCGTGCAAGTAACGATATGCCCAGAGAACTAGAAATAAAATCATTGTATTCGTCTTCGCTTTCGCCTGCCGAATCTCCAATTGGAATGATCCCTGTCTCTTTAGCGTCGTTCGCTTTTTCGAGTAGAAGCACAGTGGCATTGTCATAGGGGTTAGATGTAAGAATTAGCTTCAAAATTCGTATTGACGAATCAAATTGCCCTGCGGCAAGCATGCAATATGCTTCTTGGCGCAGGTAAGCGATGCGCTTGCTCTTGTCCGTCGCCTGTTTCGCCAATCCAGACAATAGCTGTCCTGCCTTTGAATAGTTCTTTGTCTTAACCAGAAGTTGCACCAGCATCTGATCAAGGGAAGGCACCTCGCTTTCTAGAAATTTGTAGCGATGTTTATCCAATAGTTCTATTGCATCATCAGGTCTTCCTTTGCGGCTCCTTAAAGCTGCGAGTTGCTTTATCGCACTCTTAAAGTGAGTTCCGCGTCCTGAAATTTCCTTGCGGTAATACGACTCTGCCTCGTCGAGTTGATCAAGCTGTTCCGCTGCCATTGCTTTTGCGAACCAACTGCCATCTTTTGGTATTGCTTGGAGCCGCAACTTTAGTGGGGCTCGTTTGGTTGCTTCCGACGGAAGATGCGTGTCTTCCGCTAGAACGCTGATTTGGTTCGCTAAAGGGTATTTCCCGGAAAGCGCGTCCGTCTTTCCGGAAAAGGTGATATCCTGACGAACATTACCTTTGGTTAGGGAGTGCAGGAGCGATGGACTAATTACTTCGTTTCGATGGAAGAACCATGTCTGTCCGGTCGAATCTTCTACAAGGAAACCGAAGCTCCTACCAGGATAATATGCAGATACCCATCCTCGACGTATTGCGTCCCGGGCGGATACCTTCGTGGGTTTGGTTATCCTAGGCTCTACAGGTGCGGAGATCCTATCTTTCCAGGGGAACAGATCATTTCCGATCTTAGTTTGACGTAGTTTTTCAATATCGCCAGACAAGGCCGCACTGTACCCATCAGCATCTTCTCTTACTGCGAGAGCAACAATACTGGAAACAAGGCGTCGTCCTGTGTCGGACAAGTCTAAGGAAAGCAGTGCGCCAATAGGTGAATGGATCGCCTCATTCAATCGGAGCACGCACTGACCGAGACAGCGGACAAGGTTTATCTTGTCAGATTCACCGTCAAGATGGGTAGCCCAAAGAAGGAACTTTATCGCATTTTGCCAATCATTTTCTCGGATTGCTAATGTTGCAAGCGCAACGGTTGCAGCTTGGTGATTTTGTTCTAATTCCAGAGTTTTCTGAAAATATGTTCTTGCGCGTGATATGCCTAATCCACTGTAATCTGCTAACAAACCGGCAAGATAATTCAGGTAAGGCTCTTCAAGGGTTTCTGCAAGTTCTGCTATTCGTGCCGCGTCCTGGCTCATACGCGCCGGTTCGTGGACCTTTTGTGCGTAGTCATACCTGTTTTTCCATCGGTTGATTTCCTGTTGAATATCTTTGGAGAGCGATGGGATGTTAAAACTTGGTGCGGAAAGAGGCAGAAATGGATCACCCGCGAAAAGAAGTTCCAGATCGGCTGGGGTGGGCAGGCTCTTAGTTGCAAGCGATAGCAGATTTTCGGCCGGAGCCGTAGAGATGCGCTCGGCCGATTCTGGATCGTATCTAATAGATTCTTCAGGGCTTTCGCCCGAAAAGTCCGGAGATGTCTGTTGCGAGGTGGTTGCGGGTGATGGCGATTGCCTGGGTACTCGCCATGCAACGATATCTGTGGCCGGTATCCACTCGGTCCCTGAGCTAGTATCGAAGATTAGTCCATCCGGTAGAAGTTCGAGAAGAACACCACACGTTTCAGGAGATTCCATGGAAAAGGCCAAGCGAAGACAAAGAGTCTTGCCTGGCTTTGCAATACGCGTCAACGCGGCGAATGCTGACGTCATGTTTCTCACGGCTTCTTGGGGCTCATCAGACATAAATAGTGTAACCATCCGTCATTATTGCTGCCCGACTAGGTTTCGACGGCGCATGATTCCGCTATTCGGCTCTTAGACGCGCATCGGATCAGAAATCGTTGGCTAGGTTAACGGGTTGTCTCGGCCCGACGGTTCCTTCAGGGCTCGAGCAAGTTCTGGGCGATTCTCGGCGATAGTATACGTCAGTCGTAGACGTTGTCGGTTGTCCAGAGGATTGGGGAACCGGGCCCGTGATGCCTTCGTGGGTGTAAGTGGCCGAATCTGGACGGAATGCTCAAGGTGTCCGTCAGCGCTCTTGCTGCCCCACCTCATGGTTTGGCGGGCCTGGGCAAGGCCGTGTTGCAGCGCCGCCCAGGCTTGCCTTGACTCAACGGACCTTGGTTGAAGGCGCGGCGGGCCGATCGTCGTGGGGCTCGGGGCGCCTTCACGCCTGGCCGTTCCGTGCTGAGCGACCGACCCCGGGGGGGCTCACTCAACCGATTCGCGCGGGCGGCCAGGTTCTGCGGATGTCGATCGTTACTGGCCTGAGGAGAGTCTGGTGGGTGCGTCTCGGCGAGCACCCTGAAAGGATGCGAGCGCCCGCTGCGGCCGTTCTCGGCCTTGGCCCAACCCCGTTTCCCGCATTCCCCCCAAAAATCCGCATCTTCAGCTCTCACGGTCCCCGCCCGCCGCGCCGCACACTGCGCCCATGGCTGACCCAACCGAAATCCCCAAGTACATCGACGACCCACCGCTGATCCTGCTGTGGCGCGTCGATGATCTCGTCCCGATCGTCCTGTGCCTGGTGATCGGGATCTTCACCGGCAGCCCCAGCACGATGTTTAAACTGATCGTCCTGGGCGTCCTCCTGGTGCGCCTGTATTCCAAGTACCGCGAGCGGCGCCCCGACGGGCACGCGCTGCACTTCCTCTATTGGTACGGCCTGCTGCCCCTGCGTGGGCGTACCACCCCCAATCCATTTTGTCGGCGGTGGCTACCATGAACTTGCAGCGATTTCTCGCTACCTGGGCCGGGCTGACGCTGGAGAACCGGGTCAACCCCTGGATTCCTATCCCGGGGAGCCGCGCGTCGGCGCAACCGTTGGGAGCCCGCGATGACCCGTCAACCGACCCTGCTCGCCCTATGCGTCTCACTCGCGCTCGGCACCGCCCAGGCCGCGCCGGAGCCCGACCCCGGGGCCGCGATCCCGCGGGTCGCCTGCGACCTGTTGGATGTCCGCACCGTGGCGGCGGGACCCCGCGCCGACCCGGCCGGGACCGGCGAAAGTTCCCCTGGTGGCGCACCGACCATTCGCCAGGTCGGCGGACTCGACCTGGCCGCCCGCCGAACCAGTAGCGCCCCCGAGCGCCGTGGCGGTTTCCTGCGCGTCGCCATGGGTCCGTCGGCAGGCCAAGCCCCAGCCGTCGCCATGGAGTTGGGACCCCGCAACGTCAGCATCACCCCGGGCACCACGGCGTTGATCGAGATCGCCATCGATCACCTCAACCGTATCGTCACCCCCTTCGCAAACCCGGTGGTGCGGACCGTCGCGGCGGCCAGTACCAGCGTCGATGGCCATGTGGTCTACGTGGCCACCTCCACCGAGGAACCCGTGTCCCTATACATCAGCGACGGGCAGAGCAATGACCTGGCGTTGTCGCTCACCCTGGCCCCGCGGTACGTGCCCCCGCGCGAGATCCGCCTGACCGTGCCCGGGTATCGCGGCAAGGGCGTGAGCAGCGCGGGACCCGACGGCGGCAAGTCGGCGTCGCTACCGGGCACGGCGGGGGAGGGCAACGGCAACACCTCCTATGTCGCCGCCTTGACCGACCTGCTGCGCGCCATGGCGCAGCGGCGGCTGCCGGCCGGCTTCCAGGTCAAGGGCCGCGGCCCCAAGGCGCACTGTGTCCCGGGGCTCAAGATCACCAGGACCCAGCTGATCCAGGGGGCGACTGCCAGCGTGCTGACGCTCGGCGTGCGCAATGCCGGCACCGGCACCGTGCCGGCCAACGAGTCGGCCTGCGACCTGGACAAGGGCATCGTCGCGGCGGTCGGCGCCTGGCCGTTGAAGGCCCTGGCGCCGGGGCAGGAGACCGAGGTCTTCCTGGTGCTCCAGGAAGGCTTTGTGGCGGCTGACCCGAGCGGGACACCGCGGTGATCAATCTCAAGAGCCGATGGGCATCCCTTTCGCCCGGCGTCCAGCGTGCGGTTGCCTGGGGTGCGGGCGGCTCCGTGCTGCTGCTCCTGGCCGCGATTGCGGTGCAGAGCGCCGGGGCGCCTACGCACCGGGGCAGTGCCCAGGACAAGCTGGTGCGGAACCTGCTCACCGACACCGATCCGCGCTCCTTGGGCATCGAAGGCCTCGCCGCCCGGCTGGAGCGCATGGAGCAGCACGTCGATGACGTGAAGAAGGCGTTGGCAAAACCGCCGGACAAGCCGGACGTGCCCCCGGTCGACCCCGCCGTGGTCGAGGCCCAGCGCGTCGAAATGGCCCAGTTGAAGGATGAGCTGGAGAGCCTGCGCCGCCAGATGGAGGTAGCCAAGCAGACGCCCCCGCCCGGATCGCCGGCCGCCCTGCGGCCCCCGGGGCGACTGCCCGAGCCGGCGACCCCGCCGACCCCGGCGCCGGCCGCACCAGCGCCAGCGCCGCAGGGTGAGCGGCCGATGGATCAGATGTTCAGCCCGCCGACCGCCAAGGGGCCGAGCCCCGCGGTGCCCGGGTCGCGCGCCAGCGGTGCCAACCGTGCCATGGACATCCGCGTGGTCAGTGCCCCGCCGCCGCCGGCACCGCCCCCCGGTCGACCCGCCGCCCCGGCCCCGGGCGAACTGTTCATCCCGGCCGGCAGCATCCTCACCGGCGTGCTCCTCAACGGCCTGGACGCCCCCACGGGGCAGGGCGCCCGGCAGCAGCCGACCCCGGCCCTGGTGCGGATCAAGCACGACG
>NZ_CAJAXH010000116.1 GCF_903946935.1 uncultured Thiodictyon sp. | reverse complement strand
CCGCTTCGCGCGCTCGTTGCGACGCGTGTCGCCCAGGTCAATCGCCAGAAATTCCTCGTCTGCCCAGCTCACGGTGCCCCCAGAAACTATCTGAAGACTGAATTTTACACCGTACACCTAAAGTTGTGTGTAACGGGATGCGTTAACCTCCAGCTTGCACCTGCGATTTTCTTCAAATTGCTGAAAAGAAATTGAAGCGGCGTTTTCGGTATCGACGATCCAATCCTTACAGTCTTGTAAGCGAATCAGTTTAAATATGGAGTCTTGCCAATCCGGCCCCCTCACCCCATTGGTGATTGACCTATCAGGGTCGACAAGAACTGCCAATCGCTCAACCGCCAACCGCGACGAAAGTAAATTAGTCGCTTCTAACGCGCGCGGGTTATAGAACCAACAGTCAAGACGGTGCTGAAAATCAGCGCAAGATACTCGCAATGCGAACATTTATTGTCCTTCCAATAGCGCTCTAATTTTCGCCTTTGATATTCATTGTCTTATTTGTGTCCTTCGTGCCTTTGTGGTGAGTCCTACTCGCCGCGCCTGTACGTGCCGACGATCTTGTCGAGGTCATTCGGTACCCCCGCCGAGTAGTCCTCAATGTTGTTCTTGACCACGTATCCCAGCGTATCGGCCACCGCCATGAATACATCGGTCTGTGGCTCGGGCAAGAACCGGTTGTGGTCGTCGGCCGCGGCATGACGCTTCTGCAGGTACAGGATCGAGGTCTTGGCCCCCGTGCCGGAGAGCTTGAAGGTATCAGACGGCAGCGAGATCACCGCCTTGACGATGGCCTTGCCGCCGACGAACTCACCGGTCTGCTCGTCCTTGCGCCCCATGATGTACTCGCGCACATAGCGATCACCTGAGTTGCAGAGTACACCGTCCGGCAGGACGATCAACAGCCGTCCGCCGGGCTTGAGCAGTTGCAGACAGCGGTCGATGAAGAGCACCGCCGGGTCGATGGAGCCGCCCTTTACCGGCTGCCAATTGTCCTTGCGGTCCGGCTTGCTGCCGAGCGCGAGGCCCCCGGTGCTCGGGTGCAGCTCGTAGCGCGGCTTCTTGCCGCCGGAGACCTTACGCAGATCCGTGCGGTAGCCGGCCCAGATCGGGTCGCCGTGCTCGTCCTTATACAGATCACCGGTGTCGACCCAGGCCTTGACGGCCCAGTTGTACCAGGCGTTATAGGATTGGACGACCTGCTCCGCGGGCCGGAAGCCGCCCAGGATCTGCTCCATGTTGGACTCGTACTGCGCCTTGGACCCCTGGCCCTTGGCGTCGGACCCAAACTTGGGCGTGCCGAAGGGCGGATTGGTGCAGATCAGGCTGAAGCTGTTGGGCTTGAGTGCGCGGGAGGTCAGCGAGTTGTCGGTGTAGAAGATCTTGGCCTTGGGCGCACCTTGCAGGGCCATGTTGACGCGGGCGAGCATGACCATGCGCGGGGCCGAATCCGCGCCGACAAAGCCGTGCTCGATGATGTCACGGTACATGGGCTCCTTCTCCGCATCAGGGATGGCGGCGAGCTGAACCCAGATCAGTTGGCGCAGTCGGCTCAGGGCAACGGAGCCGAAGCCGAAGCTGCCGCAGGTGGGATCGCAAAAGCGAAAGTTGCCGGCGGTCAGTTCCTCGATGGACTTGGTGTCCAGCGCGATGTCGTGGAAGGCGATGTCGAGCATGGCTTGCTTGACCGGGTTGGGGGTCAGGTAGACACCCAGGCCGCCCTTGGACTCGAAGTTGGCGCGCAGGAAGACATCGAACACCCGCCCCAGCACGTCGCCGGAGACATCGGCCAGGGTCCCCTGATCCTTGCCGGGGATCGGGCGCCCCTGGTTGTCGGTAACCGGTCCCAGGTCCTGAATCGCCTCCAGCAGGGTCTCGTAGTTGCGCGGCTGGGTCAGGCGCAGGTGGGTCTTGGGGTCGAAGATGGGGCTTTGGGTGCCGTCGTCCGCGGTGATGACATAGTCCGGGTGGGACTTGAGCGCATCGAATGCGGCCTGGATCTGCTCCACCGCGAGTGCCCCGTGCGCCTTCACGTAGGCGTAACTGAAGACCTCACGGAAGTTGAGCTGCTGACCCTGGTAGTCGAAGCTCAAGTGTTCACCGTGATGGCAGCGGAAAGACTCCAGGAACAGGAGCTTGGCGACCTCTTCAATGATGTCGTTCTTGTCCGATACGCGGTCCTTGACGTTCTGGTAGACCTGCTCGTGGAAGGCGTCGAGCCGGTGCATCAGGCGCGTATAAATCTTCATGGACCAGGTGAAGGTCTGATCCTTGCGCAGGCGCTCGTGCTCCCGGATCAGGCCGATACCGGGGATGGTATCGACCGACTGGGTGCCGCTGGCGCCGAACAGCTCGTAACAGCGCTCGTGGCTGTCGTCTTTGAGGTGGCAGAAGACGGGCCAGGTGTCCCCCGGTAGGGCGGCCAGGAGCCCGATGGCCAGGTCGTCGAGCCGCGCCGGTTCGGACGTGTCCCAGTGGCCGGGTGCCAGGGCGATCAGCAGAATACGGGGCGTCTCGTTGCCGTCGACCTCGCCCCAGATGAGCCCCGCCTGAAGGTATTCATGGTCGCTCGGCAGGTCATGCGCCGAACCGAAGTCCCGATACTGGTTGCGCAGCGCGCGATACAGCGGCGCGAGGGTTTCTTCCGTCATTGTCATCTGCTCTGATCGTTTCACTGCAAGGTCTTTAAAGATTCACCACAAAGACACAAAGAGCACAAAGTCATTCTTCTCCGTGTCCTTTGTGCGTAATCGTTCAGACCCCCCCCTTCCGGAACGCGGTGGCGTGGGGGCATTGTGTTGGAGGATAGCACCCCAACAGTTGGTGGCGTCGCGGGGACCCCACCGTTCAGCCTGACGCGCACATGAAACTCGACCGACACGATCT
>NZ_CAJAXH010000115.1 GCF_903946935.1 uncultured Thiodictyon sp. | reverse complement strand
GCAGGACCTTCGAACATGGTGCTTCACCCTCGGTTTGTTTGCACTTCCAAGGGTACACAATTTCGCGGGTCCTGCCGCTCTCCTGCGGTGATTCACCAAGCCCTACGCTAGGTCTTGGCCGGATTTATGATCAAGGCCTCCTCTACCGACTATCCTGCTAACGGCCAAGGCGCCCACACCACCCCGACAGATGAAAATGGCGGGCGCCTTGGCCGTTCTCCCACCTCGCCCTCCCCCAAAACGGGAGGGAGAATTGGACCCCAAGCGGGACGGGGCATTCGCCCCGTCCCGACCGTTTCGACCCCACCGCGGGGTCACGGGCTCGGCAAGCGCAGGACAAATTGTTCGGGACAGGATTTCAAACCCCGCACCGCGCTGAGGTATTTCCCCGATTGCCCGCCGGAAACCGCGGTTGGCCCCCGGTTTCTCTGCGGGGTATGCTTCGCCAGACAAACCGGTACGAGAGCCCGAGCCATGCACGCGCACCAGAAGACCAGCCCCAGTCTCTACGAACTGCTCGAGGCCCTGCCGGAAGGACTGACCGGGGAAATCCTCAACGGCCAGCTCTACACCCAGCCGCGCCCGAGCGGCCCGCATGTACTCGCCGCGTCTGAATTGGGCTATGAACTGCTCGGACCGTTCGAGCGCGGACGCGGGGGTCCCGGCGGCTGGTGGATCGTTCAGGAACCCGCCTTGGAAGGCGACGCCTGGCGGGAGATCGGACGCTTCGCCGGCGCTGCACCGGTGTCGGCCGCGCCTTTTGAGGCGGTGACGATCAGACTGGATGACCTGTGGGCACCGACCGAGTAGAGGTCGGGCTTACACTCGCAGATCCTTTTGCGGTGAACGCCAGTAGCCTTTAAGCTACACTTTGCCCATGATTGAGCTCCTCCGGTATCAGCGCGAAGACGGCCGTGAACCTTTCACGGAATGGTTGGAAACGGAGACAAACATGAGTCGATTGAAAGGCGTGGTCTCGCACCACGAGCGCGAGGTCGCCGAACTTCGCGCCGACCGGGAACTGGCTGTCGCGTATCTGAAAGCCGCAATGGAATCGCTCGACGCTCCCGACGAACGAGCCGCGGGGCTCCTTGCGCTGCGCACCGTAGCCGAAGCCCATGGCGGCATGGGGGCGGTGGCGGCCGACGCCGGCATCAGCAGGGAGTCGTTGTACCGTTCCCTGTCACCCAAAGGCAACCCGACACTGCGGACCTTGCTGGCCGTGCTGAAAACAGTGGCCGTCATACCCAGGGCGTTCCCTGGGCTGGTATGTCGCGCCCCTTCGGGGCTTGAACAGGCACAAGACTAGTCGGAACCAGGTACTAGGGCCGAACACGGCTGCCGCCGCGGCCGCCATCCACACCTACCATCCGGGCCAGGGTTGGGAGCCTACGGTGGATTGAAGGTCAGGGACGGTGTACGCCGCAGCCGGAGACCGTCGCAGACATCCACGATGTGCAGGGCCGGGTTGGTGGCGCGCCGGCGCCGCAGCCAGACGCCCCCGCCAGGGCCAGAACGTCGACCAAAATTGGTTCTGAAACAGCGTCGAAGGGGACACTACCCCAGTTTCTTGCCCCGGTCAGCCGCGCCGGACGACGGCGAACCGTCATGCCCCTGTCACGCGGCTGTCATCTTGGCGACCTAGACTCGTCATCATTCCGACTCCCGCGCTTAACCCATCGGTAAGACAACCCGCCTAGCATGGCGGCGATCAGTCTGTCACCCTGAACGAGCAACACCCATGAACAAGACATCCATCGGCGCCGTCCTGGCCCTCAGCGCGGCCGCACTCTCCGGCCAGGCCTTCGCACGCGACACCATCAACATCGTCGGCTCATCGACCGTGTTTCCGTTCTCCACCGCGGTGGCGGAGACCTTCGGCCGCGGCAGTTTCAAGACGCCCAAGGTCGAGTCCACCGGCACCGGCGGCGGCATCAAGCTCTTCTGCGCCGGGTCCGGGGTCGACACGCCGGACATCGCCAACGCCTCCCGCGCCATGAAGGCCTCCGAGTTCGACGCCTGCGGCGCCAACGGGGTCACGGGGATCACCGAGGTCAAGATCGGCTTCGACGGCATCGTGCTCGCCCAGTCCAAGGCCGGCAAGGGGTTTGATCTCAGCCTCAAGGACATCTTCCTGGCCCTGGCCAAGGATGTGCCCAACGACAAGGGCGAGTTGGTGCCCAACCCCAACAAGACCTGGAAGGACGTGAATCCGTCCCTGCCGGACACCAAGATCGAGGTACTCGGGCCCCCGCCCACCTCCGGTACCCGCGACGCCTTCGCCGAACTGGCGATGGAGGGCGGTTGCAATACCTTCCCAGCGATCAAGGACCTCAAGAAGACCGATGAGAAAAAGCACAAGGCCGTGTGCCAGGCCGTGCGTGAAGACGGTGCCTATATCGAGGCCGGTGAGAACGACAACCTGATCGTGCAGAAACTGGTCGCCAACCCCAAGGCCATCGGCGTCTTCGGCTACAGCTACCTGGAGCAGAACACGGACAAGATACAGGGGGCCAAGGTCAACGGCGTCACCCCGACCTATGACACCATCTCCAATGCCTCCTATCCGATCTCCCGCCCACTGTTTTTCTATGTGAAGAACTCGCATGTCGGCAACATCCCCGGGATCAAGGAATACGTGGCCGAATTCACCAATAACAAGGCCTGGGGGCCGGACGGTTACCTGGCCGACAAGGGCTTGATCCCGCTGCCCGATGCGGACCGCAAGGCCGCTGCCGCCAGTGCGAAGGCCATGACCCCGATGCCCAAGCCGGCGCACTAAATCAGGAAGATTGTCCGCAAATGAACGCAAATAGTAAATTCGCTTAGTGGTCTGAAGAATGTCGTCCGTAAAGTGAGCCGCCGCGCCCCTTTCGGGGTGTGGACCTCACTGCATCAAGACCATTCTCTTTATTTCCGTTCATTCGCGTTCCTTTGCGGACCTTCCCTCTTTCTTGTCTATGATAAATCGCCGAGCCCGATGCACACCTGGACCTTAATGCTTGTCCTGCTTGCCGTGATGGCCCTGGCCTATCACGGCGGACGCAAACGCGCCATCACGAGCGCGGGCGGCGCCGGGCAGATCAGCACCCTGCACTCGCTGCCCGGCTATTATGGGTTTTACGCCGCACTCTGGGCCGGTATCCCGGCCCTGTTGTTGCTCGGGCTCTGGCTCGGTATCCAAGACGCGGTCGTGACCGGCCTGGTCAAGTCCGCACTCCCCGCGCAGACACTGTCCGGGCTATCCGATGGCGCCCTGGGACTGCTGCTCAATGATGTAAAGAATCTCGCCTCCGGCAGCATCGTCGGGGGCACGGTGACACCGGAGATCCAGGCGGCGGCGGACCACTTTGCCCAACTCCAGCGGCTGGCCAACTGGGCCATGTGGCTGTTGGTCTTGGCCGCCGCAAGCGGGGGCATGGTCCTGGCCTGGGGCCAGACCAAACCAAGAATGCGCGCCCGTAACCGGGTCGAGTCCATCGTCATGGGGACGATGTTCCTGTGTTCCCTGATTGCGGTACTGACCACGCTCGGCATCATTCTGTCGGTGCTCTTCGAGTCGCTCCAATTCTTCCAGAAGATCCACCCGGCTGACTTTTTCCTCGGCACCCTGTGGAGCCCCCAGACCGCCATGCGTACCGATCAGGTGGCCGCGGCGGGCGCCTTCGGGGCCGTCCCCTTGTTCACCGGCACGCTACTGATCTCATTCATCGCCATGGCGGTGGCAGTACCCATCGGACTGATGGCGGCGATCTATCTCTCCGAGTACGCCCCGCGCCAGGTCCGCTCGGTGGCCAAGCCGCTGCTGGAGATACTGGCCGGCATCCCGACCGTGGTCTATGGCTTCTTCGCCGCGCTTACGCTGGCCCCGGTCATCCGCGCAATCGGCGAGTCGCTGGGTCTGGAGGTCGCCTCCGAGAGCGCGCTGGCGGCGGGCCTGGTGATGGGCGTCATGATCATCCCCTTCGTCTCCTCACTCTCAGACGATGTGATCAACGCGGTACCCCAGGCCATGCGCGACGGCTCCTATGCCTTGGGCGCCACCCAATCGGAGACGATCCGCCGGGTCGTCATCCCGGCCGCCCTGCCCGGCATCGTCGGCGGTATCCTCTTGGCGGTATCACGGGCCATCGGCGAGACCATGATCGTGGTCATGGCCGCCGGGCTGTCGGCCAATCTGACCGCCAACCCACTCGCCAGCGTCACCACCGTCACGGTCCAGATCGTCACCCTATTGACCGGCGACCAGGAATTTGACAGCGCCAAGACCCTGGCCGCCTTCGCCCTGGGCCTGACACTCTTCCTGGTCACCCTGGTACTCAATGTCATCGCGCTGCACATCGTGCGCAAGTATCGTGAGCAGTATGAGTGACCTGAGCTGCGGAATTTTCTCACGCCAAGGCGCCAAGGCGCCAAGGAAAAAAAAGGCGTCTAGGCGGTATCAAAGCCCCCGCGTCGGATATGGCGCAATGCGGATCCTGCAACGAATACCCTTGGCGTCTTGGCGCCTTGGTATGAGCATTTCCCTTCTTACTCTGCGCCAGTTCGCAGGTTGATTTGATTTATGCAAGACCAAACACAGCCGACTACCCCGCGGCGCACTATCGATATCGTCAACGCGAGTCTCAAGAAGCGCTATGCGCGGGAGCGGCGTTTTCGCTTCATGGGCGCGGCCGCCGTCACCTTGGGACTCCTGTTCGTCGCCACCCTGTTCGCGGACATCGCCCTCAAGGGTTATACCGCCTTCGAACAGACCTATATCCAGGTGCCGGTGGATTTCGACCCCGCGATTATCGACCCGGAGGGCACCCGCGACCCCCGGACCCTGGCCGACGCGGACTACCTGGCCGTGCTCAAGGCGTCCCTGCGCAAGCTGTTCCCGGATCTGACTGAGCGCAGCCAACTGCGCGAGGTCTACGCCCTGGTGAGCGCCGGGGCACCGCAACAACTCCAATCCATGGTACTGAGCCACCCGAACGTGATCGGCACCGCCACGGATGTCTGGCTGATCGCGGGCGGCGATGTCGACATGCTGGTCAAGGGCAATCTCGATCGGAGACTGCCAGAGGCCGACCGCGGCATCACGGACAGTTCAATTGCACTGATCGATCGCTTGGCGGAGCAAGGGCGTGTCGAGAAGCGCTTCAACACCGGATTCTTCACCAACGGCACCTCGCGCGAGCCGGAACTGGCGGGCATCGCCGGGGCCCTAGCCGGGACCTTCTATACCCTGGTGCTGACCCTGATCCTGTCCTTCCCGCTCGGTGTGGGCGCCGCAGTCTATCTGCAAGAGTTCGCCCCCAAGAACCGCTGGACCGATTTGATCGAGGTCAATATCAATAACCTCGCGGCGGTGCCGAGCATCGTATTCGGGCTTCTGGGGCTCGCGGTCTTCATCAACTTCTTTGGCGTACCGCGCTCCACCCCCCTGGTCGGCGCCCTGGTGCTCGGACTGATGACACTCCCGGTCATCATTATCGCCAGCCGGGCGGCGCTCCAATCGGTCCCGCCGTCCATCCGCGAGGCCGCACTGGGGGTCGGCGCCTCGCCCTTACAGACCCAATTTCATCATGTGCTGCCGCTGGCCATGCCCGGCATCATGACCGGGGCCATCATCGGTATGGCCCGCGCCCTGGGTGAGTCAGCGCCGCTGCTGATGATCGGCATGATCGCCTTCATCGTGGATGTGCCCAAGGGATTCACCGACGCTGCGACCGTGCTGCCGGTGCAAATCTATCTATGGGCGGACAGCCCGGAGCGCGGTTTCGTGGAGCGCACCTCCGCCGCCATCCTGGTGCTGCTCGGCTTCCTGGTCCTGATGAACCTGGCCGCGGTCCTCTTGCGGCGGCGTTTCGAGCGGCGCTGGTAAGAGTAAGTGTCCGCAAATGAATGCTAATGAACGCAAATAAGACAATGCGACCTGGAGCAGGCAGTCATTACGCCGAACTTGAGTCCATGTGCTCCGGTCCAGACGGCGACCTTAGCGCGTTCGCGAAACGGCCGCACATCAGAAACAACAACAAATGCACACCATTGATTCGTATTATTTGCGTTCATTGGCGTTCATTTGCGGACAAAACGTCTTTTGCTGGTAACGCTCGGATGGTTTGCAGTCACTGCACCGTCGAGGGTTTACGAGGTTAGTCATGAGTACATTAGCGAGCGAAATCGTGCGCGACACCAGTGCCATCACTGCGGCGGACCTGGCCCGCGGCGGGCGGGTGAGCGGCACTATCGGCGACATCACCACGCCGGACCCGCGCATGGTCTGCCGGGGCGTGAATGTTTGGTATGGCGCCAAACAGGCCATCAAGGAGGTGGGCCTGGACATCGGCAAGAACCAGGTGGTGGCGATGATCGGCCCCTCCGGCTGCGGCAAGTCCACCTTCCTGCGTTGTCTCAACCGAATGAACGACACCATCGACGGCTGCCGGGTGCAGGGCTCGATCCAACTCGATGGCCAAGAGATCTACGACAAGCGCGTGGACCCGGTGCCGTTGCGCGCCCAGGTCGGGATGGTCTTCCAGAAGCCCAACCCCTTCCCCAAATCGATTTATGAGAACGTCGCCTACGGACCACGGATTCATGGTCTCACCAACAGCAAGGCGGAATTGGACGCGCTGGTCGAGACCAGTCTGCGCAAGGCCGGCTTGTGGAACGAGGTCAAGGACCGGCTCGATCAACCCGGCACCGGGCTCTCGGGCGGGCAGCAACAGCGACTGTGCATCGCCCGCACCATCGCCGTCTCGCCGGAGGTGATCCTGATGGACGAGCCCTGCTCCGCGCTCGACCCCATCGCGACCGCCATCATCGAGGAGCTGATCGACGAGCTGCGCGAACAGTACGCCATTGCCATCGTCACCCACTCCATGCAGCAGGCCGCCCGCGTATCCCAGCGTACCGCCTATTTCCATTTGGGCGACCTGGTGGAGGTGGGTGAGACCAATCAGATCTTTACCAATCCCCGGCACCAATTGACTGAAGACTATATTACCGGGCGGTTCGGCTGATGACCGAGGCAGAAGGCCCGGTCGTCCGCACCAATCTGGTCAATGGACACACGGTTCGCGCCTATGACCGCGAACTGACGCGCCTGCGTGGCCTGATCATCGAGATGGGCGAGCGCGTGGTCGAACAGACGCAGGGCGCCGTCGCCGCACTCTTGGGGGAAGACCTGAGCAACGCCTATCGGGTGCTGGACCGGGAGCCGCAGATCGACTATCTGGCATTGGATGCCGACGAGGAGGTGTTCCGGGTCATCGCCCGTCGCCAGCCCACCGCCGTCGACCTGCGGGTCGTGTTGGCCCTGGCCCGGATCGCCGGCGAGGCCGAGCGCGCCGCCGACAAGGCCGCCCGGATCGCCCGCGGCACCCTGGATTTCCGGGCCGATGACACCGCCCTGCCGCCGTCGATCGGCGATGGCCTGCGCGCCCAAGGTGAACGGGTGTGCTGCGCCGTCCAGCGCAGTATCGCCGCCGTGGCGCAGTTCGACAGCGAACTCGCGCTCGTCATCTTTGAAAACGAACCCGGGCTGATCGAGGCCAGTCACACGGTCCATCTGGCACTGTGCTCCCCCGCGCAGACGCCACTGCCGCCGGCCAAGATCGGGGCGCTCTTCAACATCGCCCATGCACTGGAGCACATCGGCCGCCACGCCGGCGCCATCGCCGAACAGGTGATCTATGTCGCCGAGGGTCAGGACGTGCGCTTTCGCAACCGCGAGATCCTGATCGAAGCCCTCAGACACCGGCCCGGCTAGCCCAGATTGCTGACAAGTCTCACGCCATGGCGCCAAGATCGCCAAGAAAACAATCGATTAGTCGATAACGGGCTCCCGGATCGACGCGCTGACGAAATTGCCAACATTCATGATATTGCCTTCACACTTAGAACCTTGGCGTGCTTGGCGCCTTGGCGTGAGATATTCGGGCTAGAGCCCGGGTTAGCGTCGGCTCGCCTAGAATGCCGTCCGGCAACCAACCACACCGGACCTACCAGGACCCATCACCATGGCTACCATCCTTGTCGTCGACGACGAGCCGGACATCCGCGAGGTCATCCGCTTCGCCCTGGAGGGCGCGGGATTTCGCGTACTGGAGGCGGGGCACGCCGATGACGCGCGCCGCTGCCTCACCGCCGAGCAACCCGACCTGATCCTGCTCGACTGGATGCTCCCCGGGCGCTCCGGGCTGGAGCTCGCGCAGCAGCTCAAATTGAACCCCAAGACCCGCGCCATCCCCATCATCATGGTCAGCGCCCGCGGCGAGGAGCAGGACCGCATCCAGGGACTAGACACCGGGGCCGACGACTATATCGCCAAGCCATTTTCACCCCGCGAGATGGTCGCCCGGGTCAACGCCGTGCTGCGCCGCGCCCGGCCGGACGAGGCCGACGACATCGAGATCGCGGGCCTGCGCATCGACCATGTCAGCCGCCGCGTCAGCGCCGAGGGGCAACCGGTGGAGGTCGCGCCCACCGAGTATCGGCTACTGCACTTTTTCATGACCCACACCGACCGCGCCTTCAGCCGCTCACAGTTACTCGATCGGGTGTGGGGCGACCAGGTCTATGTGGAGGAGCGCACGGTCGACGTACACATCAGACGCCTACGCAAGACCCTGGAGAGCACCGGTCACGACCGCCTCTTGCAGACGGTGCGCGGGGTGGGATACCGGTTCTCCGAGAAGCCCTGACTCCAAGAGGATTATTTGTCCGCAAATGAACGCTAATGAACGCAAATAAGAAAGGAGCTGATAGGCATGCCAGTCTTGACTCTGATTTTATCCGGACATCATCCACCGGAGCCGCCCCCGCAATGAGTCTCTTCATTTGCCTTCATTAGCGTTCATTTGCGGACCATGATCTTTGAGTTCGCTGCACTCGCGCTCACGCTCGTCGTCGGGGCGGTACTGCTCCTGTTCGGCGCGGCGCCGGCCTGGGTCTGGCCGCTGGTGCCGCTGCCCTATGTCCTGCGCCATCTCTACCACCTGACGCGGCTGGCGCACCTGATCCGCCGCCGACAGCGCCTGACCGCGCCCTTCCCGCGCGGGCTCTGGGGCGAGGTGTATGGCAGCCTCGCGCGCTACCAGCAGCGCGGGCGCAAGGGGCGCAAGCGTCAGGTCCGCTTCAGCCGGCGCTTCCGCCAGGCCGCCGACGCGGTACCGGACGGACTGGTGATCCTGGACAAGCTGCAACGCATCGAGTGGGCCAATCCGGCCGCCGCCCCCTTGCTCGACGTCCACTGGCCGCGGGACGAGGGTCGACGGCTCTCGGAGCTGCTCGCCCAACCGGACCTCACACCCTTCATCGAGGTCGGCGAATATCTGCGCCCATTGGAGATCACCCCCGAGCACAACCGCGCGCTCATGGTCTCACTGCGCATTGCCCCCTTCGGCGAGCACAAGGGCGAGCGTCTGATCGTGGCGCGCGATATCACCAAGATCTATCACCTCAACATGATCCGACGCGATTTTGTGGCCAATGCCTCGCACGAATTACGCACCCCACTGACGGTCATCGCGGGCTTCCTGGAGAACCTGGCGGACGCCCCCGCCACCCCCACCGCCCACCGGCGACCGCTCTCACTCATGCAGCACCAGGCAAGCCGCATGAGCTCCATCATCGAGGACCTCCTGACCCTCTCGCGGCTGGAGATGGACGACCAGGACCGGGCGCAAGGGCCGGTGGATGTGGCCGCCGAACTGGAGCCCATCGTCCACGAGGCACAGGTGTTGAGCGAGGGCCGGCATCGCATCGAGTGCAGGGCAGAGGCGGACCTGCTACTGATCGGCAACCAGGTCGAGCTGCGCAGTGCCTTCTCCAACCTGATCCATAACGCCGTGCGACACACCCCACCCGGCACCCGTATCCGCATCCGCTGGAATCCGGACGCCAACGGGGCGCGGTTCAGCGTGACGGACGACGGCGAGGGCATCCCGCCTGAGCACCTGCCGCGACTCACCGAGCGCTTCTACCGAGTAGACCAGAGCCGCTCGCGCGCCGCCGGCGGCACCGGGCTCGGGCTCGCCATCGTCAAGCACGTACTCAACCGGCACGACGCGCACCTGCTGATCGCCAGCACACTCGGGAAGGGCTCACGCTTCACCTGCCAGTTCCCCGCCGCACGCGCACTGCTGCGCGCCCGCCCCCTGAGCGCGGCGGCCGAGGAGCGATACGCCCAGCACCCCGGCGCGCTTGTCAGCACGGCCACATGACCATCATCAAGTGCTCGCGGACTTGCAACATCGGTTCGGTATAGTCAATCCCACCCCAGGGAGAATCACGCCATGCCACTCACCAGTGTTGTCGACTATTTCAACATGGTCGAGTTCGGCCTGCACTTGCGAACCGGACGGCCGGCACCGCCCCAACGCCACCGACTCCTGAGCTCGGCCGAACTGCCGGGTTAAAGGCACGGCCGCAATATAGAGTCGGCACTTCACACCGCCAAGATCATAAAGATTATAGAGAACGGCAAGAGACTACCAAGCATGAAGCACAGCACCAAATCAGACACCAATAAAATGACCATCGGCCGCGACCAGACCAACCGACATCTCGCCGCCCCCATTACAATCAACGCAACCATCGCGGACGCCCAGATCGACGCGGTATTGAGTCGCTATGGTCTTGCGCTCGAGCGTGACGCGCGCTACCATAGCTATTTCTTCGATACCACGGCCCTGAGCTTGCTCAACGTCGGCGTCATCGCCCGGGCGCGCCGCATCAGCGGCGATGATCACGATAGCACGATCAAATTTCAGCCGATGGCGCTGGTGCCGGCCGAGGTGCCGGCCAGGTGGCGCGAGTACGACGGCTATCAGTTAGAGGCAGACGCCAGCGAGGCAGGCGTGAACAAGGCGGCATCATTGAGTATGCCGGTGCCCAAGGGCCTGATCAAGGATGTAGTGAGCGGCGAGAAGGGCATCGCCAAGCTATTCAGCCGGGAGCATCAAGCATTTCTCAGCGCGGTGGGCGGTCAACCCATCGACTATGGGTCATTGTGCGTCCTGGGCCCGGTGGATGGCCAGCGCTGGACGCTCGCCGACCCGGCCTGCCCCTGGCACATGACCGCCGAATTATGGCAACGCGCCGACCGGGCACGCCTGATGGAACTCGCCATCAAGGTCCCGCTGGCCCAGGCGGAGGCCGCCATCGCCGGCTTCCGGGCCTTCATACACATGGTCGGGGCCGAACGGAACATGAAACACCATACCAAGATGCGCTGGGCGCTGGGGCATGACCTCACAGCGGTACACAGGCAGGCCGCAGCCTGAACCCATGATCCGCTCTTGACCAGCGGCAAGCAATGCCGCTGGGGTGCTAGAATCGCTCACCCATCCATAGGCACCATTAAGGATGCTCACCGTGAAGACCACCGTCGCCCAACCTGAGACCAAGAAAGAGACCACCAAGCGCGATCACATAGGCCGGCAACCGACCGACACGATCACGCTCAAGGCGAGCATCGCGAACTCCATGATCGATGGGGTACTGAACCGCTATGGACTCACCGTCGACAGTGATGCCCCAAGTCACATCTATTTTTTCGACACCCCGGACCTCACCCTACTCAAGGCGGGGATCATCGCCCGGGCGCGCCGTATCAGCGGCGCCGATCACGACAGCACGGTCAAGTTTAATCCGGTGGTCGCGGCCGACATACCGGCCATGTGGCGCGAATGCGACGGCTTCCAGTTGGAGCGCGACTTGAGCGAGACGGGCACAATCACATCGGCCTCACTCACGGTGCCCGTGAGCAAGGGCACGATCAAACAGGTAGTGACCGGCGAAAAAGGCATCGCCAAGTTGTTCAGCGCAGACCAAGACCCGCTGGATATTGAGTCACTACGTCAAGGCGCCGTCTACAGAGACCGCGGCCTGAACTCACCACCTGCGGCTTGGCCATGAATCGGATCGCGCAACGCAGTCGCCGGAGTCAATCGAGATCGGGCGTGTCACCAGTGGCGATATAGACCACCCGCTCGGCGATATTGGTCGCACGGTCGGCGACACGCTCATAATGGTGCGCAATCCAGGAGAGTGCCATACCGGGCGCTGCCGCCTCCGGCTCGATGAGAATCAGCCCCACAATCGCCTCGATCATCGCCCGCTGGAGGGCGTCGACCTGGTCATCCCGGGCCGCGACCGCCCTGGCCGCCGCCGCATCGCCACGTCCATAGGACCCCATGGCATCGCTCAACATGGCCGTAGCGGCCTCGCCCATGGCGGCGACGTGCTCGACCAAGACGGCTGGGAACTCCTCTTCCGGGTGGATGAGCAGAATCCCGGCAACATCCGCCGCGTAATCGCCGATCCGCTCCAGCTCCGCGACCATTTCCATTGATGCCCCGATCATGCGCAGGTCCTGACCCGCCGGCTGATAGGCCGCCAACACCAGCAGCGCCTCTTGCTCCAACAGCCGACGCTGCCGATTGATTGCCGCATCGCCGGCAACCGTCTCCCGGGCCAGACCAAGATCATGCCCAAGCAGCGCGTCCAGCGACTGTCGCAAGGCCGCATCGACCCCTCAGTGTTTCCCTGCCACCTTGAAATTCACATACAAATTCATGCCATAATTCCACAGCCCCACAATGCTGGCGACGATGACCCGGGCGGGAAGATAAGGAAGGTGAAACAACTCCACTAACACCACCATCAACCCGGTGACTGCCACCATACCGGCGCCGGCGATGAGGATAAAGATGCCGTAACCGGCATGCACCGAACGCAAGGTGCCAGTGAAGACGAAGCGCCGACTGACAAAATAATTGATTGAAACCGCGATACTGAACGCCAAGGCCGTCGCCCCGACATAATAGATCTCAAAATAATCGATCAACAGATACAGTAGCAACAGATCGAGGAGAAACGTCGTGCCGCCGACAGTCACGTATTTTAGAAATCGTATCAAGCCTTTCACTTGGCACCAGCGACAATGAAGAGTCAAGAGTGGAACTCGGGAGCGCATGATGCACGACAAGGGCTTATCATGCCAGCGGTGGATACCGGCGGCCGCGCGCCCGTTTTCGGGCGGGGGCACAGCCTTTCGCCAGCCTGTCCCAGTAGAGCATTTTGGCCTCTGTGGCGCTCGGCGATGTCGACCCCTGGTCCAAGGGCAGTTCCATCAGGTCCGGCATGCCGCACCGGCCACGGCACTCGTTTCTGCATAAATCAGCCCCAGATTGCACTCACCGCGTCAATACCCACACCAACACCAAAGCTTAAGGAGCCTGTGATGAAATGGTCAACAACAACCCTATCGGCCCTGTTCCTGACCACCGCCGTGCCGCTCCTGGCCGGCACCTTCGACACGGCCGGGGTCGCCATTGCCGGCTCGGCGCCGGTGGAGCGCATCCTCAATTGCGACTTAGCGAAGACCTCGTTCAAGGGCTCTAACGAGGGCTGGTTCAGCAGCGCCGACAAGTCAGTGGAATCCACCTGCCTGGCTGGCGACACCGCACTCAATTTCTCCGCCGGTGCCGACAATTGGCCCAAGCTGCTGCAATTGGCCGGCCGGCCGGTCGTCGTCAAGCTGGCCCAAAACAAGGGACTGGTCAAGGGCGCCAAGACCGATTGGGTCTTGATGGACATCACCAGCAAGGCCGTGCCCAAGGCGAACCCAACCAAGATTTGCGGCGATGATAAGGCACCGAAGGAGTTCAAAGAGGTCTGGTCCCATGGCTACCGCGTCGGTGAGGCGGTCGACGTCTGGGCCGGCGGCGCGCGCGTCAAGGACGCCCAATGGAGCGGCCCACAAAAGGGACATAAGGATGACTGGTATGCCGATGTTCGGCTTTCGCGCAGCCATAACGCGCAATGGGCGCCGGAAGGATCGGTGCGCTTCGCAAGCGTTTGCGCGGCGTCCCATGAGGCCATTGCGGCCGCCGGCAAACCGCTGATCTTCATCTACGATCAGGGCAGCGAGGACCCTGAGTATGCGATTGTCGAGGTCTATGCAATGGACTAACGGCCATGGCGCCCGCACTACCCCGCAAGATGAAAGTGGCGGGCGCCTTGGCGATTCATCCTAGAAAGAGCAGTTCTCACACGGAGACACAAAGATCACAAAGATTTTCAACGGGATATATTGATCGAGGGAGTCGCCTGCATGGTGATCGGCCCAACAGTGCCAATGATGTGTTTTTCTTTGTGTTCTTTGTGTCTCCGTGTGAGCGATTGCCGGATTTAGGTGGATGCGTCAAGCCCCTTCCGCTCGGCCATCCGCCGGGCGTCGTCGATCGCCTGAGCGGGCGGCAGGGGCCAGACCCCATCCACGGCAACCGGGTTCGGGCCGAAGCCGGGGAGGTCATCGGCTGGCTCCAAGGCGCCGTCGCGCTGCACGAGGAAGAGCCCCTCGGGGCCGCCCGCGGCGCAACGCACGATGATCCGTGAGGTTTCCAGCTCTTCGCCATACTGCGCCTCGAAGACGTAAATCTGACCGTCAATCACACATTCATAGGCCATGTCGGTTCGGTTCTCGTGGTGTTGGGGCCAAGGACCAGCCGGGAGACGGGCATTTTATTCTAAATCCGGGAATTGCTCACGCCAAGGCGCCAAGCTCGCCAAGACATACAATCGGGTAGAGACACTATTCGGATCACCCTCCGGGTGGCCAGCGCAACGCTGGTAACGCATTGAAAAGCCTTGGCGAGCTTGGCGCCTTGGCGTGACAACCGCTCGCTTTTGGTTTATTGCAGCACCCCCTCGTTCTGGTCCGGGTCCGAGGCCGCACTATACACCGCCGTAGCTGCGTTTCTCCCCCGCGGCGCGGTCACACAAACGGTCACACAATCGTCATGCAACGTTCATCAATGTATCCAACTCGTCCGCGATACTGTCACCCACCGGTTCGATCAGCCACCGAACTATCCACAGTTTGAGGAAGTCAGCAATGCGCAAATCGCCCCTCTTGAAGACCGCGGTCGCCGCGGGCTTTGCCGCCCTGTTCGCCATCTCCGCCCAGGCCGGCACCGAGGTCAAGCTCAACGGCTCGGGCGCGAGCTTCCCCTTCCCGATCTATTCCAAGTGGTTCAAGGACTTCAGCGCCGCCACCAAGGAGGTCCGGATCGACTATCAATCCAAGGGCAGCGGCGCCGGCATCCAGGACCTGATCAACGGCACCGTCGACTTCGCCGCCTCCGACGCGGCCATGAATGCCGCAGAACAGGCCAAGGTCAAGCAGGGAGTAGTGCTGCTGCCGATGACCGCCGGCGAGATCGTGCTGATCTACAACCTCAAGGGCGTGAAAAACCTCAAGCTGTCGCGCGAGGCCTACGCCGGTATCTTCAGCGGCACGATCACCAAATGGAATGACCCGGCGATCGCCGCCGCCAACAAGGGCGCGGCCCTGCCCGACAAACCCATCACCGTCGTGACCCGCTCCGACTCCTCCGGCACCTCCTATGTCTTCACCGGGCACCTGGCCGCCATCAGCGACGGCTTCAAGAGCGCCGTCGGCCAGAGCAAGTCGCCGCAGTGGCCGAACAACGGCAAGTTCATCGCCGCGCCCAAGAACGACGGGGTGACCTCCCAGGTCCAGCAGAACGAAGGGGCCATCGGTTATGTCGAGTACGGCTATGCCAAGTTGACCGGCTGGAAGCAGATCGCCGAGTTGGAGAACAAGTCCGGCAAGTTCGTTGCCGCCGGACCCGCGGGCGGTGCCGCGGCCCTGGCCGCCGCCGAGTTCCCGCAAGGCACCCTCCCCGGGAGCGACGCGCCCAACCTGATCGCCTGGGTGTGGGACCCGGCCGGGGAGCAGTCCTACCCGATCGCCACCTTCACCTGGATGCTGTTCTATAAGGACCAGGACGACGCCAAGGCGGAGGCCCTGCGCAAGATGGTGAAGTACGGCGCCACCGAGGGCCAGAAGATCGCCGACTCGATGGGCTACATCCCGCTGCCCGCGAACGTGGTGCAGAAGGTCCTGGCCGCGTCCGCCTTCATCAAGTAACGGCCATGACCAATATGTTTGAGGCGGCGGACTCAGTGAGCCCGATTTCGGGTCCGCCGCGCGCGCTGGAGTACGCCAACGACCGCATCTTCCGCGGCATCGCCTGGACCAGCGCCTTTCTGGTCATCGCCCTCACCGGCTTCATCCTGTGGGAGGTGGGGCGTCAGGCCGCCCCCGCCATCCAGGCCTACGGGCTCGGCTTCATCACCGGGACCGAATGGAACGTCAACCAGGGCGAGTTCGGGGTGCTGCCCGAGATCTGGGGCACCCTCTATTCCTCCCTGCTAGCGCTGGCCCTGGGCGGGCTCTTCGGCATCGCCATCGCCATCTTCTTGACCCAGGACTTCATCCATCACCGTCTCGCCATGATCTTTCGCACGGTCATCGAGATGTTGGCTGCCATCCCCTCGGTGGTCTTCGGCCTGTGGGGTATCTATATCCTGATCCCGCTGCTGAAACCCGGTGCCGAGTGGCTACACGACCAACTGGGCTGGTTCCCGCTCTTCAGCACCGACCTGGCCGGCCCGGGGATGGCCCCCGCCGCCCTGGTGCTCGCGATCATGATCCTGCCGACGGTCGCCGCCATCACGGTGGACGCCTTCCATCGCATCCCCTACAAGATCAAGGAGGCCGCCTACGGGATGGGGACCACCCGCTGGGAGGCGATCCTCAAGGTCATGGTGCCGACCGCCTCCTCCGGCATCCTGGCCGCCCTGGTCCTGGGCTTCGGCCGCGCCCTGGGCGAGACCATGGCGCTCGCCATGCTGATCGGCAACGCCAACCAGATCAGCCTGTCGCTCTTCTCGCCAGCCAACACCCTCGCCTCCCTGCTCGCCTCGACCTTCCCGGAGGCCGGCCACCTGGAGGTGCAGGCCCTGATGTATGCCGCCCTGGTGCTGCTCGCCATCACCTTCCTGGTCAACGTGATGGGACAGATGGTCCAGCAGTACACCATCCGCAAGTTCGAGGGCAAGCGATGAACACCGTCGACCTGACCGTGGACGAGGCCGAGCGCCCGCTCCCCCAACTGGCACGCCAGGGCCTGGAGGTGCGCGCACTCAAAAGCGGCATCCTCACCGGGCTCACCTGGTTGACCGCAGCGCTCGCCGCCATTCCGCTGATCTCAGTGATCTACATGCTCCTGATGCAGGGCGGCGCCCGGCTATTCGGGACCGGGGTCGTCGAGGTCCTGACCGGACTGCCCCCCGCCGGCTTCGAGCAGGGTGGCGGCATCGGACCCGCGATCGTCGGGACCTTGGCGATGGTCGGCATCGCCTCGCTCATCAGCATCCCGCTCGGGATCCTCGCCGCCATCTACAACGGCGTGCTGGAACCCCGCAGTTGGACCGCCAACACCTCGCGGTTCCTGGCCAAGGTGCTGACCGGGGTGCCATCCATCATGGCCGGCGTGTTCGTCTACGCGGTGTTGGTCGCGCACTGGGGCTACTCGGCCTGGGCGGGCGGCCTTGCGCTGGCGGTGTTGATGCTGCGCACCGTAGTGCTGGCCGCCGAGGAGGCCATGGCCCAGGTGCCCCAGCGCATGAAGGACGCCGCCTATGGCATGGGCTGCACCCGCACCCAGGTGATCTGGAAGGTCGTCCTGCCCACCGGGTTGCCGGGCATCCTCACCGGCGTCCTGCTGGCGGTGGCCGGGGCCGCGGGGGAGTCCGCACCGCTGCTGTTCACGGCGCTCTTCAGCAACTATTACATTTCCCAGTTGTCGGAGCCGACCGCCTCGCTCTCGATCCTGATCTATAACTTCTCGGGGATGCCGTTCCCCAATCAGATCGAGCTCGCCTGGACGGCCTCGTTGGTGTTGGTGCTGATGGTGCTGGGATTCAACATCCTGGCGCGCCTGATCGGCCAGCCCAAGGTCTGATTTCACTGACTCTCAAGGTATTTGACCCATGAACGCAGCAGCAGAGACGATGTTCGTCGCCGCGCCCTATCAGGCGGCGGGTAAGGTCGTCATCGAGTGCAATGTCGCGAAAATCTTCTACGGCGATTTCCTCGCGGTACGCGACAGCCAGGTGCCCATCGAGAAGCGGAAGATCACCGGCTTTATCGGCCCGTCGGGCTGCGGCAAGTCGACGGTGCTGCGCAGCCTCAACCGGATGAACGACCTGATCTCGATCTTCCGCTTCGAGGGCAACGTGATGTATCACGGCCAGGACGTCTATGCCAAGAAGGTGGACCCGGTGCTCGTGCGCCGCTATATCGGCATGGTCTTCCAGCAGCCCAACCCCTTCTCGATGAGCGTCTACGACAACGTGGCCTTCGGTCTGCGGCTCAACCGCTACAAGGGCGATATGGACGAGCGGGTGGAGAAGGCCTTGAAGCGCGCCGCGCTCTGGAAGGAGGTCAAGGACAAGCTCAAGAACAGCGGGCTCTCACTCTCCGGCGGTCAACAACAGCGCCTGTGCATCGCGCGCGCGATCGCCACCGAACCCGATGTCCTGCTGATGGACGAGCCCTGTTCGGCGCTGGACCCCATCGCCACCCGCCAGGTGGAGGAATTGATGCTGGAGCTCAAGGAGCGTTATACCCTGGCGCTCGTCACCCATAACATGCAGCAGGCGACCCGCGTGGCGGATACCACCGCCTTCTTCTCGGTGGACATCTCCAAGGGCGGGCGCACCGGCTATCTGGTCGAGATGGGCCCCACCGAGCAGATCTTCCAGAACCCCAGGGAGACGCTCACCAAAGAATATATCTCCGGCGAGTTCAGTTGATCCGATCCGGACCGCGTCTGCATGGAAGGCACCATCGGTCCTAGCGGGGGCTTGAGCCCAACACCCGGGCGTCCCATCGCTGCACGCCCGGCCCCGGCCCCGGACCCGACCAAGGCTGAGTCCAAGCGCAATACGCAGGGAGGCATACGCTTCGATCTCCCCGCCATTGAGCAATCACTGCGCGCGGTGCAGCGCGACTTCAAGCGGATCAATGCGACCCTGGAAACCCGCCGCGACCCGCTCCGCGATCAGGTCATCAGCAACCTGATGACGGGTTATGCCTATCTGGACCGTTTGCTCGCACAGGGCCGCAACCCACTCACGCCAGGCAACTCCGCCGACCTGCTGCAACTCAATCACTTGGTCCTGTGTGGGACGGACCAGGCGGCCATCAAGGACGCTGCCAAACACATCGCGGAGACCGAGGCGCGCTTCTATAACGACGGCCCCGGCGGGGTCAGGGAGCTGATGAACTGGCTCGATTCTCATCGCGACCAGCCCATCTGGCGCCAGACCGCATGCGCCTACATCCAGATAATGAGCCGGCCACAGCTCTTCATCGAGGGCAATCACCGCACCGGCGCCCTGATCATGAGCGCCATGCTGGCGCGCAACGGCAAGCCCCCCTTCGTATTGACGGTGAACAACGCCAAGGCCTATTTCGACCCCTCCACGCTCGCCAAGGAGTCGCGCAAGCATAGCCTCCAACTGTTTCTGCGCCGACCCAAACTCTGTAAGCGACTCGGCGAGCTCCTCAAGAGCGAGGCGGATTGGGGCTTCTTGCTGCCATAATGAGTTCCCGGCTCCAGTCTGAGCATCACACCCGATCCTCCGGCTCACCGCGACCAGAGAATACACCATGACCCCCATAGAGAAGGTGGAAGCACTCTACGACGACCTCGTCGCCTGGTACGGCGATGGCCAGGATCGCGAAACCCGGGCGGCCGCCAAGCTGCTACTGGTCGCGCTACTCAAGCTCAAGGAACATGGCGGGTTCGGTTGGCAGGGACTCGTCGAGGACTATGTGCTCATGCTCAAAAACGACCCCGAGCGCTATCAGAGCGTGCTCGACGCCAACCGCGGAGAGCGCAGAGGGGCGTGATGAACGATCCTTCTCATACCCGAGCCCTGAGGCTGTGAAAGTATTCGCAAACCGCCCTGCGTCGCCCGGATGGAGCGCGAAAGCAATCCGGGCGCAGCCCCGCGGGACGCCGAACGATTGGCCTTGATCATAACTCCGGCCAGCGAGGATCGATCCGCACAGCGGACCCTACGGTTTGCGCCGCGCCCGTAGGGTCCGCTGTGCGGACCAACGACCTCGCCGTTAACACGATGGCCGGGATTATGACCGAGGCCGAAAGAGCAGTGATTTACCGTAGAACCCAGGATTGCCCTGCACTCCATCCAGGCTACAGGAAACTGCTCGGTGGGTCACAGGATCGACACGATCAGCGCCCCCCACACCGTGAGCAGCACATTGCCGATGGCGTAGGGCACGGTATAGCCGATCACCGGCACCCCGCTGTGCGCGTCTTCGCGCACCGTATTCAGCGCGGCGGTGCAGGTGCCGGCACCGGTCATCGCCCCGAGCAGCAGGGCGGGGTTGAGCTTGAGGACATACAGACCAAACAGCCAGGTCAGGAGGTGCGGGATCAGGGTGAGGCTGACACCGGCGAGGAAGATGGTCGCGCCGGCCTGTTGTACGGCCTCCAGCGCCCGTGGTCCAGCGGACAGGCCGACACAGGCGATAAATAGATTTAGCCCCAAATCCATGAAGACCCATTGTGCCGGCGCCGGAATCTGGCCCCAGGTGGGCCTGACCGAGCGTAGCCAGCCAAAGAAGATACCGGCCACCAACACACCGCCGCCGACCCCCAGCGTGATCGGTATGCCACCGACGTTGATTGCCAACAGGCCCACCAAGGTGCCGAGCATGATACCAGCGCCGACCGCGACCAGATCGGTCGACTGAATGGCGCGTTCCGGATAGCCGATCCGCTTGATCAGGGTCTCGACATCCTTGCGGGCACCGATCACCTCAACGATGTCCCCGCGATAGAGCGTGAGTCCATTGTTGAGCGGGAGGGCATGGCCTTGGCGCGTCACCCGACGAATGAAGCAGCCATCCGCATCCTGCGCGAAGACCTCAGCCAGGGTCTTGCCATCCAATGCCTTGTTGGTCAAGCAGATGCCAATGATCTCGCCGAGCATGCCCTTGACCATGTCGTCGTTGACCTCCGGGCCGATCTTCTGGCAGGCGCCATAGATGCGGCGGCGGTAACCGCTCAGGACCACCAGATCGCCGGCCTCGACGATCATGTCGGTGGTGACCTGGTCGAGGACCTGCCCACCCTTCTTGATCATGTCGATGGCCACGCGCTCGGGAAATTGGGCCTCCACCTCGCGCACGCTCTTGCCGATGATGTCCGCGTTGTCGACACGATAGACCCGCGGCGAGATCAGATTCGACCAGTGGAATGCCTCCGTGGAGTCTTCATCCTCTCCCCCACCGAGTTCCGCCTCGGCTTGGCGCGCGGCGGCCGGCAGGTCGATCCGCCACAGGCGCGGCAGAAGTTTTAACAACAGGATCAGGCCCGCCGTGCCGAAGATATAGGTCACCGCATAGGCGACTGCGACATCGGAGCGCAGATTCATGTCCGCCACCACACTCCCATTGGCGAGGTGCTGCAGGGCGCTGTCGGCAGTGCCAATCACCGAGGATTGCGTCAAGGCGCCGGCGAGGATGCCACCGGCATAGCCGCCGTTCAGTCCAAACGCCTTTGCCAGCGCGATGGCGGCGATCAGTGCGGTGACGCAAAAAAAGACCGCAAGCGTTACATACTTAACGCCGCCGCGTTTGAGCCCGCCGATGAAGTCTGGGCCGACCTTATAGCCGATGGCAAAAATGAAGAGCCCGAAGGACACGGTCTTGATCACACCCAACTGGAGCTCTGTGTGCCGTAGCGTCAGCGCCCCGAGCAGGATGGCGACCAGCAACACGCTGGTGGTGGAACCAAGCGCAAAGCCGCCGATCTTGACCTTTCCAATCGCATAGCCAGCCGCCAGCGCGGCAAACAGCAGAAGCGATGGATTCGCCCGGCAGACATCAATGATTGCTAGAATGAGTTCTTGCATGTTGGCATCCGTTTTTTGGATTGGTCCAAGCGTCAGGACCGAGCACAAGCCGCTGATCTTCTTGCACCCTCCCCCCATGTGGGGGAGGGTTGGGGTGGGGGGACTACGAGTATGGTTTCTGGCGGCACCCGCTGGCCATCATTGCGCCGCCGCCCATTCCTTTCTGTAATCCTCCAGTAGCTCGCTGATGGCGCGGCCGATGTTCTCATAGTCGGCCTTGACCAGGTTGGCCAAGGACACCCGCACGGACATCTCAGGGGCATCGAAACCGCCGCCGTCCATCAACACCACTTCCTTCTCCGCGGCGAGCCGCCAAACGAAATCGATCGCCTCGTGGCTGGAGGTCAGCCAGGTCGCGAAGGCTTCGCCAAAGCGCTGGCGCGCCAGTCTGGGTATATCGATGGTGGTGTAGTAACGCGAGCAGGATGCGGTGTCTGGAGCCGGCTCGCCGAGCGCGGCATACAGGGCATCAAAGCGTTCGCGCACGATGTCGTGGGCCTCCTTGCGATACAACTTGCTCTCGTCGAGCAACTCCTGAAGCGCAAAGAAGGCCATCATCACCTGCTGCGGTGTGGACAGACCGGCGGTGTGGTTCAGTGCCACCGCGCGGCTGTCCGAGACCAACCGGTCGATGAGTTTAAGCCCATCCGGATCGGTGCTGATCGAGCCATAGCGTTGGTGCAATTGCTTGCGCCGCGCGGCCGGCAACGCGGCAATCAGCTCGTCCAAAACGTTGTCCTGATAGATGCCGATCACACCCAGCCGCCAGCCGGTGGCGCCGAAATACTTCGAGAACGAATAGACCAGAATGGTATTGCGTGGCGCAATCGCCACCAGTGACTTGAAGCCATCCACGAATGTGCCATAGACATCATCGGTGAGGAGGATCAGGTCGGGGCGTGTGGTCTTCACGAGCTCGGCGATGCGTTGCAGCGATGCCGGGGCAATGCTCACGGACGGCGGATTGGACGGGTTGACCAGGAAGAAGGCCTTGACCGCGGGGTCTTCAAGCTTGGCGAGTTCCGCGTCCGGGTATTGCCAGTCGTTGTCCTCATCCATTTTGACCTCGAGTACGACCAGTTCGTAGTCGTTCAAGACCGGTATTTCCAGGTACGGGGTAAAGATCGGCGTGCCGATCGCAATCTTATCGCCCGCGTTGAGGAGCCCGTTCTCCTTCAGGGTGTTGAAGGTATAAGTCATCGCCGCCGTGCCGCCCTCGGTCACGAACAGGTCCATGGTTCCGGCCGGCGGCGCGCCGTCGCACATCGTCAGATCCAGATAGGCACGCACGATCTCCTGGGTATGGGTCAGCACGCGATCCGGGACCGGATAATGGTCGCCGAGGATGGCGTCGACCATCTCACCGGCGAAGGCGTCGCCATCCATACCAAGCCGGCCGACGGCAAATTGATAGGCGTCCGCGAGGAACTGCGCGCCCCGCTGCTCGGCGTGGAAGCGACAGAAGGCCTGGAGCCGCTGACCCATGCCCGCCGGGGCCGGCGCGCCCGCCATACCGGGCCGACTCATGACCCTGCGCCCCTCCTCCAGCGCGAAGGTGCCGAACAAGAAATAACCCTCGCGGGCCTCGGTGGCCACCCAGTTCGGATTGCCGCGCCCGGCGTTGAGCATCATTTTCTCATGGCGGCTGCTGGCCATGGCGATCAGCTTGTTCTTGAGTTCGAACGGGCTCAACGATTCATAGGCCTTTTCTTGCTGTGCATTGTTCATTCTTGCTTCTCCCGTTGTGAGTTGCCGAATTCATAGCCGCTATCTATCCAGGCCGCTTTCATAACCGGGTTCAAGGCGAGGTAGGCGTCCACCCTTTGTTTGGGCACCTCGTTGAAAGGGCAGGAGAAATTAACGCACCTGTTGCAGGCCTTGGCCCAGAGAATCAAAAAGAACTGAACACCGGAGACGATCGTGGCGAAACAAGCGCCAATCATACCCAGCAGGGCAACCAGACCGAATTCAGAATAGTTGGCGGTGATATGGTAAATGCCGTACCCCGCCCACCCCACCGGCCAGACGTAAGGAAGGCCGAAAAGCAAATAGGTCACGACGAATTTTTCCCACCCTTGCAACGGCCTGGGGCTGTATTTCCACCACTTTGGCCAGTACCTCAGGGCCCAGCAGGTCAGCGTCTTGCCATTGTCGGTAAAGAAAGGGCAGTGCCGACAGAGAACGAGGGTCTCCAGCCCCAACGGCCAAATAATAACCAGCCAGGCGAATATGGCCATTCCCCACCAATTGCCGGTAGCCACCCCCACCAGAACCAAAGTGAAGGTCATTATAAGTGCCGGAGGTATTTGGACGACGCCCATCAGAAAGCTATATTCGCCGGCATCCCATCGGCAGGCCAGCGAGCCATGCAGCTTGCAGCCTTTGTCCCGACAGTTTGAATCGGACAGCCAGGTACAGGCAATGCTGGCATTGTTGTTGACTGTTGCTTGCTCTTTTCCTTCGGTTTCTTGGTTCATCATGCCCTCTTCTCTGTTTGCGGTTTGGCTCCGTATTCCAGGGATAGTTTAGGTGCGACCAATCTTGGAGAATTAAGGAAAAAAATTAACATAAGCGGTATGCTGGATCGATTCTAGTCCCGGGTTTTTGGCGAACGCAAGGCTTTTTCGCACATCGCTGCCGACGGCGGGCTCCCCGAGGAGAAGGCGCCACCGATGGTTTTGTGGCGGAGCCCCGGACCCGGACGCCCTGCCATCCGCGATGCACCCCGCCTTCGCCGGTTTCGCAGGGCCGCGACCGCCTGCAGGGCAAATGCCCTTGCCCCGCGCCACGCACACGCCTAAGATCGGCACCCCACCCGACCTTAGGTGGTGTAATTTCTTGATCCCTCAGGATTCGGCCGCGCGCCGCCGTCTCCGTCATAACCGGCACACCATGCATATCCGCACCAAACTCGCAGTCGGGCTGATCTGCGTCCTCATCGTCAATCTGGCCGCCAGCCTGTTCGGGTTCTACCTGTTGCGCCAGGCCGCCGACCGGGAGTCGCAGGTGCGCGACACCAGCGAGGCCATCGTCACCACCGCACTCTCGGCCCAGGTCCATTTCAAGAAGCAGGTCCAAGAGTGGAAAAACATCCTGCTGCGGGGGCAGGAACCGGGGCTCTTCGATACCTATCTCGGTCAATTCGAGCAGGAGGAGGCACACACGCGCGAGACACTGGATCAGCTGATCCGGTTACTCACCGCGAGCGGGCAGTCGCACCGCATCACCAGCCGCTTCCTGGAGGCGCATCGGCGCCTCGGTGAGGACTATCGCGCGGCGCTCAAGTCCTATCGCGCGCAGGACCCGACGTCACAATCGGAAGTCGATCGGCTGGTGCGCAGCATCGACCGGGAACCGACCGACCTGCTCGACCAGGTTGTGACCGCGGCGCTGGCCCGCAAACAGACGAGCCTGAGCGGGATCGAGCGCTCGACCCGTGCCCTGGAGCGCGAAATCCTGGGCGCGATGGTCGCGATCATGAGCATCGCCGTCTTCTTTCTACTCTGGCTGGTCGACCGCAGCATCGCCCGGCCCATCGCGATGGCCACGGCGATCGCCCGCCGGGTCAGTACCGGCGATTTCTCCACCCCCATCCAGACGGGCGGAGTCGACGAACCCGCCCAGATGCTGGCCGCACTCAAGACGATGCAAGAGAGCCTGACCAACTCCCAGGCGAGTCTGCGCCAGAGCGAAGCGCGCGCCCGCCTGCTGCTGGAATCGACCGGCGAGGGCATCTATGGGGTCGACGCGGATGGGCTCTGCACCTTTTGCAACCCGGCCGCCGCGCGGATGCTCGGCTACCGCACGCCGCGCGAGCTGCATGGCCTGCACATGCACGAGACGGTGCATCACTCGCAGGCCGACGGCGCCCAGTATCCGGCCAACCGCTGCCAGGCCACCCGGACCTATCGCGAGGGCATCGCCGCCCGGGTCGATGACGAGGTATTCTGGCGTGCGGACGGCAGCTATTTCGCGGTCGACTACCATGCCAACCCCATCCATCAGGATGGCCGGCTGGTGGGTGCGGTCGTCACCTTCTCGGACAGCACCGCCCGCAAGGAGGCCGAGGCGGCCTTACGCACGGCGCACGACGCCCTGACACAGGAGCGCTCACAACTGGCCGAACGGGTGCGCCGCCGCACCCTGGCACTGGATCGCGCCAATGCGCAACTGGCCCGCACAGCCCAGGCCAAGGATGAGTTTCTCGCGGCCATGAGCCATGAGCTGCGCACCCCGCTCACCTCCATCCTCGGGCTGTCGGAGACCATGGGCGACGGTCTGCTCGGTGCCTTGAGCCCGCAGCAGGACAAGGCCGTCCATACCATCCACGAAAACGGCGCCCATCTGCTCGAGCTCATTAATGACATCCTGGACATGTCGCGGGTGGCCTCCGGGCAGATGCAACTGTGCTGGGATCAGGTGCCGGTGGGCCAGCTCTGTGACGCCAGTTTGCGGCTGATCGGACCCGCGGCGAAAGGCAAAGGGCTGAGCGTCTCGACCACCCTCGACCCCCAGGCGCATCTGGTGCGCGGCGACAGCCGCCGACTCAAACAGATGCTGGTCAATCTGCTGGGCAACGCGGTCAAGTTCACGCCGGCGGGCGGCTCGATCGGGCTGGAGGTCACCGCCGACGCTGCGCGGCACGAGCTGCGGATCGGCATCTGGGATACCGGTGTGGGCATCCCGTCGGACCAGTTTGAGCGACTGTTTCAGCCCTTCGTCCAGTTGGACAGCCGCCCCGCGCGCCAGTATGACGGCAGTGGGCTCGGCCTGGCGCTTGCCGCGGGGATGGCCGAACTGCACCAGGGCCGGATCGAGGTCCAGAGCGAGGTCGGGCACGGGAGTCGGTTCGAGATCGTCCTGCCCTGGGACGCCGAGCTCCAGAGCGCCGACCAGCTCCGGCAGGACCCGGACCCAGTGGGCGACCTGCAGACTCAGTCCGAGCCGTTGCAGCGACCCTGCGTCCTCGTGGTCGAGGACAATGACAGCAACCTGGACCTATTGTCCACCTATCTGCGGATCAGGGGCTGCGAGGTCCTCGCCGCCCGCTGCGGCAGCGCCGCCATCGCACTGGCCCAGGGGCAACGCCCGGACCTGATCCTGATGGATGTGCAGATGCCCGAGATGGACGGACTGGAGACCACCCGGCGGCTGCGTGCGGAACCGGCACTGCGACGCACCCCGATCATCGCACTCACGGCGCTCGCCATGCCGGGCGACCGGGAACACTGCCTGGACGCCAGCATGGATGACTATCTGAGCAAGCCCATCGGGCTCAAAGAATTGTATGACGCGATCAGGCACTGGATCAGTCGTACGCGCACCGTTTGAGAAACGGCCGAGTGGTTAACCTTAAACAAACGGTCACGGCACCCGTCTAAGCTTGGATCATTCGTTGGCCCATCGCGGCGCCGACTGGTCGGGTAACCCTTGGCCGGAGCCGCGTCTTCGCTGCGCATTAACTGTTATGGGGAAGCGATCCGTGAGCCAGCCATTCGACATCCCGGCCTTCGATTACCAGGAGGGCCGCATCCCAGTCCTGCTTGAGCTCCCTCATGGGGGCCATCTCACTCCGCCCGAGGTCAAACCGTACTTACACCCCATGTTTACTCCGGGGGATCGCCGGGAGGACTCAGATGAGTTTACCGACGAGCTCTATCTGGGGCTGCCCGCCGCGCCCCATGTGCTGCGCTTCATGAGCTGGCGCGCCCACGCGGACCCCAACCGTTTGTGCGACGACCTCGATGCAGATGGAACAGTCAAGACCCTGACCAGCCTGGGAGTCAAGATCTATCAGTCCGATCGCGGTCTCCCTGCCCCGGTGCGGCAGCAGGTCATCGACCGCTACATCCGGCCCCATCGCGGCCGACTCGCCGAACTGGTGGCCAGCCCCGCCATCGAAAAGGTCGCTTTCTGCCACACCATGCCCGGGATCGGCACCCGGGGCGCCGCGGATAAGGGACAGTTGCGCCCGCTCTTCGTGTTTGGCAATGCCGGCGACCAAACGGGCAAGCCGTCAAACGACTGCTTTGCCGAGCACGCACTGCTGCTTACCCTAGCCGAGATCGTGGAAACGAGCATCGGCGACCTGGACGTGGAATTCAACTTCTGCGACGTGATCCGCTTCAATCATCCTTACACCGGCAATCATTCATTGAAGCGTTTTGAACCGACAGACCTGCGCGGCAAGCAACCACTCACTATCGAAATCAACCGCGACCTGATCCTGCACAACCCGGACAACATTGCGCCCACGCGCGCCATCGTCAACCGCCTGGTCTTGGCCCTGGCGCAGTGGCAGCGGGACTGATCCGATCGGCCAGATCGCCGAAGGTCGCGCGCCGCTTGACGATCAAACCGCAGCACCATGAGCAGTCCCAAGGACCAGGCCGGCGGTGGCGGGGGTTGGGGTTGGCACGCCTTTAAACGATCGCCTTGGTCATGGTTGCGTCATCTGGCCCCGTCATCCTGTCTTTCAAACGAACCATGGGATTTGAGATTGCCATCGACGACCTTGACGAAGGCTTCTCAGGGCTGCGCCTATGGTCTGAAATTCGCCCGGACTATGTCAAGATTGATCAGCACTTTATCCACAATATCCACCTCGACCCGGTCAAGCTACAATTCGTTCGCTCGATCCAGGCAATCGCCGCCAAGGCCGGCGCAAAGATCATTGCCGAAGGTATCGAGTCGTCGGCGGAACTGAGTGTCATCCGCGACCTGGGCATTGCTTATGGTCAGGGTTACTTCATCGCCCGGCCAACCGCAGCGCCGTCCCGAGAGATCTCGGAATCCATCGGGTTATTATATTCCGGACCATCACCCTGCGCGCGCCATGCCTATTGCTGGACAGGTTGCTCGCAGGGATCCCTGATGTGATCTGACTCTGCCACCAACAACATCAATGCGCTGCCCGGGATGGCCTTGGCCTGCTTCTTGGCGACAGAGGCCAACCGCGAGATGGCGAGTGGGCTGTTGGCCTGGGATGAACCACTGGCATCACCCCCAACCGCCACTGCACCAATGGAGAGACAGACCAAGGATTGGAATTCGGGAACGCCTTTGCGATTTTCGGCGATATGGCCGCCGCGCTCAATGTCGTCCGGACTGAAGAAACGACGCACCTCATGATCAAAACGCGCCAGCGCGTCAATGCAGCAGGCACGCCAATCCGAGCGACGCAACACCAGGATGAAATCGTCCCCACCGATATGACCGATGAAGTCCATCTCGGGGTTGGCTGTGACGATGAGTCCGCCGGCAAGATAGCTTGGGCTACCCTCGCTGACCAGCCGACTGAGCGCCGGGAGCGTGATGGCATGATCGACGATCAAGGCGTCCCGATCCATGAGCAGGCGACACGGCTTGCGCCCATAGAGTTCGGCCCGATAAGGCTGGGCGAAGTTGTCGATCATAGCGGCCCGGGTGATCATCCCCACCGGCACGCCCTCGGTCACCACCGGCACCATCTCCAGCGCCGGGTCGGCCTTGAAGCGGCCGACACATCGGCATTGGAGGTATGCGGCGACACCGGCCCCACCGGTCGCAAGATTACGCTGTCACCCAGAGGCTGGTCGCCGGAAGGATGAGAGCGCGTCGTGGAGTGTTCCGGCGCGATGGCACGCAGGGCCTCCGCCGACGGGGTCTTGGAGGGCCGCGAGACCGGTCGTGCGATCAATAGCCCCTGGCCATACTCCAGACCGATGGCCTTGAGACACCGCAGCTCGGCGACTGACTCAGTGGAACAGTCGACATGCGTTCCATCCTGAGCACGTTAGTCCGCGCATTGCGCCCTAATCTTTAACCCGCCGCCGGCGCCCAGTGCCCATCGCCGATGAGACACCGAACACTTGTCCGGGCGTTGCGGATAAGGCGGGGCCTGCCATGTGGCTGGTGCGGAATCGGGTCGCGGACAACGTGCTTGCCTGGCGCTCTTCGTCATCCTGGCAGACCGCGCAGCGGGTGGCGGTTGGCACCACCACTAAGCGCTGATCTGGAATGCGCTCGCCACAATCGATACAGTATTCCCGACCGACCGTCAGACCGGCGTGTTTGCGAATCGCTGCAATGGCCAGCTCAGTCACCTGGTCGATACGAAACTGCGCCAGATCAAGTTCGTCAGCGAAGCGTTCCAAGGTTGTCGCCTCCAGATGAGTCGTCACTTGTCAGGATCATCGCAGACGAATATGACAGCCGCATGACTCAGCGGACCCGGCGGGAGACGCTGAATCGACTGACAACACTTTATGCTAGACTGCCCTGGTGCGTCGTACCGCCGCCGTTGACGGCACCACCGAAAGATTGTCATCAAAATGAAATATTGGGTTTCAGACCTGGCCGGAATCGCGACGATCGCGCCCTTGGTGCAAGGACAGTGGCGACTGACGCAGCCGACTGCCGAGACCCTGCATCGAACCTATTTCGATACCTTCGACTGGTCGGTCTACCTGACCGGCGCCACCCTGGAATGGCGCAGCACGGCACTGCCGCCGGTCCTGATCTGGAGCGACCTTGAGCGCGCCGACGACGCACTGATACAGGTCGCACCCCGGGAGCCCGCCTTCCCCGCGGACCTGCCCCCCGGACCGGTACAGGCACGGTTGATCGAGACCACGTCATGTCGACGGTTGTTGCCTCTCATGGGAATCCATTCCCGGATCAGGCACTTTGACCTGAGCAACCATCACGACAAGACAGTTGCCCGGTTGACGATCGAGGAATCCAGCTTCAACGACCCGCGCGGCGGCAGCGCCGGCGACCTGCGACCGCGTCTACAGGTCGTCGCGGTGCGCGGTTGCGCGCGCGAGGCCGCGATCTTGCAGGAGGCACTGGCCGGCGCTGCGGGACTGGAGCCCTTGGATTCGCCCCTCTTGCTGGAGGCCCTGGCCGCCGCCGGGCGGCGACCCGTGGATTACAGCTCCAAGCTGGATTACCGTCTCGACCCGACCGCACGCGCGGATCGGGTCGCCCAAGAGATCCTGCTTGGACTGCTGAACACCCTGGAGGCCAATCTGGACGGGGCGCGGGCCAACCTTGACTCAGAGTTCTTACACGATCTACGGGTCGCAACCCGACGCACCCGTGCGGCCCTGGCCCAAATCCGCGGGGTCTTTCCCGCCGACCGGGTGGCACGCTTCCGGGAGGAGTTCGCCTGGCTGCAACTGGTCACCGGCCCCATCCGCGACCTCGACGTCTACCTGCTCGATTTCGACACCTATCAGCGGGATCTACCCAGCCAGTTGGGCGCCGACCTCGAACCATTGCGCGCGTTCCTGCATTCGCGCTATCAGTGCGAACGGGACCTGCTCGTCCAGGCACTCGCATCGACCCGCTTTACCCAACTGTGCAGCGACTGGCGGGCCTTTCTGGAGGCGCCCGTGGCGGCGGCGACCCCGCATGGCGCCGGCCCGATCAAGGACCTGGCAGATCGGCGAGTTTGGGCCATGGCAAAGCGCGTGCGGCGCGAGGGCCGCGCAATCCGCACCGACTCGCCCCCCGCAGACCTGCACGAACTGCGCAAGAGCTGCAAGAAACTGCGTTACCTCATTGAGTTTTTCCAGAGCCTCTACCCCAAGGACGAGACCCGCGCCGTGATCGCGCGAATGAAGGTCCTGCTCGACAACCTCGGCGGCTATCAGGACCTGGCGGTGCAGGCAGTGCATCTGCGTGCGATGGCGCAACGCATGCGTGATGCGGACCAGGCACCCACCGAGACCCTGCTGGCCATGGGCGCCCTGATCGGCGACCTACTCGCCCGTCAGCAACAGGCCCGAGCGGCGTTCGATCAGGTGTTCGATGGATTCCAGGGCAAGGGTAACCGACGCATCTTGCGCGCCCTGTTTCGACCCGCACGCACGTAGTGCGTTGGACATCTTGGCGTGACTTCTCAACAATGCCATTCGCCCACAATTATCCCTTCGATCCCACCTACGGCTACAGCCTGGACGGCTTGCGCGCGGTGACACCGCCGCCCGAGCCCGCCGATTTCGGCCTTGATCGTCGTTCCGGCCACCCCGAGGCCGGAGTCCAAGGCTTCAGCCTTGGCTGGACAAGGACCAAGGCTGAAGCCTTGGACTCCAGAATATAGCGGACTGACGTTCAAGGCCCTCAGCCGCCCGCCCCCCGTCCGAACAACTGATAGAGCGTCAGGACGATCTCGAACAGGATCAGGATCGTGATGTACCACTCCACCCGCGCCGAGCGCTTGGTCTGGAGGAGATCGAGCAGGGTGCCGGCAGTGTCGTGGATGACGGTGAGTTTACGTTCCAGGGCGATTTGACGCTCGCGGACCTCGAACTCCGCCTCCAAGCCGAGGAACAGGCGCTCCAGGTCCGGCCGCTCCCAGATCACCTCGGGTTTGTCGCCGACCTCGGCCCGCCCGACCAGGCGGTGCTGAATCAGCAGGGTCTCGCCGATATGGCGGATCAGGCCGCGGGCGCGCCGCGCCCCGCGGCCATGCCGATGCAGCTCCTCGGCCAAGGGCTCGATGCGGTCGAAGGCGCGGGCCACCTGGGCCTCCTGGTCCGCCAGCAACACGCTCTTGCCCAGCACGTCCGCCACGATCTGCAGGCGTGCCGCGTCGGTGTCGCAGAGGATCAGCCGGTCGCGCTCCATCTGGTCGCCGCGGGTGCTGTCGATGACGATGTCGAGCGTCTCGGTCTCGGGCGTCGTCAGGGGTTCGCGGACGCAGGGGGCCAGCAGTTGCAGGAACGACGCCTCCGCGTCGGGGGACACGTCGAACAGTACCGCCGCGCCGTAGCGCATCAGCACCGCCCAACCGCCGCCGCTCACCGCAACCGCCAGCGGAGTCAGGGCCAGCGGCTCGATGTGTGTGAGGTGGCGCAGATCCAGGCGGCGGCCCAACAGTAAGGCGCGGGCGTTGGCGGTCGGCGCGTCCGGCGCGATGGCGTTCATCAATGGCATCTGGTGTCTCTCCGGCTGGTCCGGGCAGTGTGCCACCGCGGGGCCGCGGCGGTAAACCGAAACCCGGGAATGGCTCACGCCAAGGCGCCAAGCTCGCCAAGAAATACCGTCGGGTAGAGCCACGATCCAGATCGGCCTTGATCATCGTTCCGGCCACCCCCGGTTACGCCGCCACCAGCAGGAGCGCGGACGACTTGGGCGGACGGGGCCGTCGGCGCGCTGGTGACGGAGGCAACGGCATGCGCTGGAGCACCTGCGCGAACAGCGTTTC
>NZ_CAJAXH010000114.1 GCF_903946935.1 uncultured Thiodictyon sp. | reverse complement strand
GACCCCGGCGATCCTCTCGATCCGTTCTGATCCGTCACGTACGGGCGCTCCTGCGTAAGCGCCCGCCTTTCGATCCATGGTACGTGTGCGATCCGCAGGTGAGTTCGCCATTTTTACGCGGCTTTTGACAGCCGCTAACAATCGGCCACCGGCGCGAACTCGAGCGACTGGGAGGTGCCGCCCTGCTCGACCTGGCAGTGCAGGCGCGGTGCGGCCGGCGCTGTTGCTGGGAAGGTCCAACCCGCGAGCAAGCCGAGCACGAGGGCTGAACGGGCGGCGCGGCGACGTCTCGTTTGAACTGGCGGCATCGGCTTTTTCGGGATGGGCGAGCGGGCTGAATTGGGGGCCAGCATACCAGCCTCTGTCGCGTTCTCCGAGCGTCTCCCCGGTGTCGCGCCTGTTCCGCCACCTGCGCTCAGTCATGATGCGCATGCGCGCCCGGTTGGTGGGCGCTGCAGGTTAGTCGTGCCGCTCGGGCCTGCGTAGCAAGGTCTGCGAAGGCAGCTCGCCGAAACATTCCCGGTAGGCGCGCGCGAACTCGCCGAAATGCCAAAAGCCCCAGTCGAGCGCTTGCGCCGAGACGGTGGTCGCCCCCGGCGGCGCCGCCAACAGGGCCTTGCGGACCCGATGCAGCCGCAGCCGGGTCAGATAGGCCACCGGCGTCAGGGCCATGACCTCCTTGAAGGCATATTCCAGGGTGCGCTCGCTGACGCCCGCGACGCGGCAGAGGTCGCTGACGCGCAGATCCGCACCGGTCAGGGCCACGGCGTATTCCTCCGCGTGCTTCACGATTTGGCTGCGCGAGCGCCGGGTCCGGTCGCCGCGGCCGGGCTCGCGATCCTTGGCCTGCTGCAGCGTCGCCAGGAGGGCATCGATCAACTCGCCCTGCGCGGCGGCGCGCGCGGTCTCCCGTCCGTTGAACAGCGCGGGTTGTTCTGCGGCGGTCTCCACCAGCCGTTTCCCCCAGTCGAAGAGCCCGCACACCAGCGCCGCGCTGGCCTGTAGGGTCTCCACCCCCTGCGGCAGACGCAGTTCCCCCTCCCACTGGCGCAACCTGCGATGAAGCGCGAGCTCCGCGGGCGGGAGCAGGAAGCTGATGCTCTCCCAGCCGGGCTCGACCACGAATCTGGCCGTGGATTGCGGCGCCGCGGCCAACAGCATGCCGGGGCCGACCGGCACCCCGTTGACCGTCCCGCGCGCGTGCGGGCCGAAGGTGGCATAGCCGAGCAGCCCCCGGTGTACGCTGGTGTTGGTGCGCAGCCGCTGGTTGCTGGCTTGGAAAAGCACGCTGGCGCTCCCCAGGCGCACCAGTACGCGCCGCGCCCGCAGGGGCCTGGATTGGAGTTGCACCGCATCCAGGTCGATCAGCTCCAGCCCCGCGTCGGCCGACGCAGGGTCGTTGATCTCGGTCACCCGGACCGCGGGGGAGTCGATGGTGATGCGGCTCATCACGAATGTTGGCGTTGCGGAATTCCGATAGACGGCCCAGGTGCCTGGCCCTAGTGTAACCCGTTCTTGCTTCAGGTCTAGCGAGCCGGAGCGCCTGGCCCGTCCGGGGTCAGGCGAGACTGGACCAGGCGCGCACCGCAACGACCCAACCCAATGAAACTTCAGCAAGTCAGCGAAAATTGCTTCGCGGTGCTCAACGAGAGCAACCGTGTCTGCGATGCGAATTCCGGGCTCATCAATCTCGGCGGCGGCGTGGTCATCGACACCCAATCGGACCTGCCCCACGGGCGCCAGATGATCGAGCTGTTCGGCACGGTCTGGCCGGGGATGCCCAAGCGGGTGATCAACACGCACGAGGACGGGGACCACGTCTGGGGGAACCAGCTCTTCGCGGGCGCCGAGATCATTGCGCACCGCACGGTCAGGGAACTGATGCCCAAGGTCGCCGACCCGCGGGAGACCCGGCAACTGCTCAAGGGGGCCGACCGCTTCCTCACGCGGATGCTGCTCAAGGCCCTGCACCCGGGCGTGCTGGCCATCGCGCGGCAACTGCAACAGGACTACGACTTTGACGGCATCGAGCTGGTGCTCCCGACTACCGTGTTCGAGGAGCGACACCTGCTGGACCTGGACGGCACGGAAGTACACCTCATTTACGTGGGGCCCTGCCACCAGATCGGCGACACCATCATCCATGTGCCCAAGGAGGGCGTCGTCTTCGCCGGCGATGTGATCTTCCGCGCCTGCACCCCCATGGGTTGGAACGGCACCTACGAGAAGTGGCTGAAGGTGCTCGATTTCATCATCGCGCTGAAGCCGACGGCCATCGTGCCGGGACATGGACCGGTGTGCGGGATCGAGGGGGCGATCGAGATGAAGGCCTATCTGGAATACGTGCGAGAGGAATCCAGGCGCTGCTTCGGGCAGGGGTTGAGCGCCCTGGCGGCCTCCAAGGCGATCGATTTCGGACCCTATGGCGGGTGGCGCGGTCCGGCGCGCCTGTACATGAACGTCGAGCGCGCCTACCGGGAGTTCCGCAACGAGGCCGCCGATGCACCCTGGGACCACGCGCAGGTCTTCGACGCGGTGCTCGCCGTGGCCAAGGCCAAGGGCATCGCGGTCGAGTTCTGACCCGAAACCCAACGACAAGGAATACCAAGATGAAACTGATCCGCTTTTCCCAGGGCGACTCGAAGCCCCGCTTCGGCATCGTCATCGGCGACCGTGCGGTCGCATTCACGACCCTGACGCAGCGCAGCGGGGTCGCCGCGCCCGAGCTGAGCGACAGCCGAGCCTACCTGGCCGGCCTGCCGGCGAGCGAGCTGGCAGCGCGCGAGTTGGCGGCGTGGGGCGAGGCGCGTCTGGTCGAGTGGCCCGAGGGTGAGAAACCGAAGGTTCAGGACGTGCGGCTGCACGAGCCGGTCGAGGTGACTGCGCTGTTCGATTTCGGGCTGACGCCGCGGCATCTCAAGAGCTCTGCTGAAACCATGATGAGATACGAGAAGGACAACCCGCAGACCGCCCCGATGCTGCAAGCCTTCGCCAAGATGGTGCTGACCAAGCCGCCGGCGCCGCCCGAAGGCGTGCCCGAGCGCCTGTCCTACTACAAGTGCAACATGAACTCGATCGCTGGCGACGGCGAGACGATTCCCTGGCCGCTCTATACGTCACGCCTGGACATCGAGCCCGAGCTGGCCGTCGTCTACGGCAATCCGCAGCAGCCGGTGGCGGGCTTCTGCATCTTCAACGACGTCTCGGCCCGCGACGTGCAGGCGCAGGAGCTCTTCGGCGGCTTCTGCCTGGCGAAGGACATGGACAAGGGCAATCAGCTCGGCCCGTACCTGGTCACCGCGGACGAGGTCGGCGATCCGTACGCGCTCGAGGTCGTGGTCAAGGTCGATGGGCAGGTCCGCTACCAGGGCTCGACGACCGAGATCGATCACAAGGCCGAGGAGGTCTTCGCCTGGCTCGGATTCATCACGTCCATCAAGCCCGGAACGGTCATGGGGTTCGGCACCATTCCGGATTGCACCGGTCTCGATCACGACGACTTCCTTGATCCGGGCGCCGCGATCGAGATTTGCTTTGAGCGGTTGGGAACCCTGCGCTGCCGCTTTGCCCAGCCGGCGGGCCGGCTGCTGCCCAGTCGCTGGCCACTGCGGCCGGCGCTGCAACGTTTTTGTTGAAACGGGAATTGCTGATGACGACCCTATTGCCGCGCTCGCTGCGCTCCACCCTGCGAAAGGCGGGCAACCTGATCTGCGCGCTTGGATTCTTCGGTCTGGCGGTCTGTCTGGCCGCGCCTGCCGACACCGCGGGCAGCGGGGCCCGCCGGCCGAACATCGTCATCATCCTCGGCGATGACATGGGGTTCTCCGATATGGGCTCCTTTGGCAGCGAGATCAGGACGCCGAACCTCGACGCCCTGGCCAGTGAGGGGGTGCGCTTCACCAACTTCTACACCCACGCAAGTTGCTCACCCACCCGCTCGATGCTGCTGAGCGGGGTCGATACTCATGTGAATGGCCTGGGCAACATGGACGAGTGGACCGCGCCCAATCAACGCCAAGTACCCGGCTACGAGGGTTACCTCAACCACCAGGTACTCACGCTGCCCCAACTCCTCAAGGGTGCCGGCTATCACACCTACATGGTCGGCAAGTGGCACCTGGGCAAGGCGCCGGAGCTGATTCCGGCCGCGCGTGGCTTTGAGCGCGACTTCTCGCTGCTCGACGGGGCAGGCAGCTACTGGGACATGACCAATTTCACCGGCGCCGCGCCACAGTCGGTCTTCACCGAGGATGGGCGTTATCTCACGGCGCTACCTAAGGACTATTATGCGACCAAGACCTACACCGACAAGCTGATTGGATTCATCGATGCCAATCATGGCGACGGCAAACCCTTCTTCGCCTATGTCTCCCACCAGGCGCCCCATGATCCGTATCATCTCCCAAGGGAATGGCGCACGCGCCATGTCGGCGCCTATGACAAGGGTTGGGACGCGGTGCGCCAGGAGCGGCTGGCGCGCCAGATCGCGCTTGGCATTCAGCCCCCGGGCACGGCGCTCGCCGAACGCATGTGGTTCGTCCCCGATCCCATCACGCTGGCGCCGGCGGCCAAGGCCACCCTCGGCAAGAAGATGGAACTCTATACCGGCATGATGGAGAACATGGACTTCCACATCGGCCGGCTCATCGATCATCTGAAGAAGATCGGTGAGTATGACAATACGCTATTCATCGTGTTCGGCGACAATGGTGCCGAGGGCAACGATTTGTTTAAGATGATCGCGGGCTCGCCCGGGTCGCGTGACTTCCTCTTCGCGGCGATCAAGTGGTCGCAGACCCACCTGAATGCTTGGGGTGATCCGGGGTCCTATGTCAGCTATGGCCCGATGTGGGCTCAGGTGTCGATGACGCCATTCAGTCAATACAAAGGCTGGGTCGCGGAGGGCGGCATCCGCAACGCGCTCATCGTCAGTGGTCCGACGGTCGAGCGGCCAAAGGGGAGTATCAACCATGGGCTCATGCACGTGGCCGATATCATGCCGACCCTGCTGGAGATTGCCGGTGTCGATTACCCGACGAGCAACGCCGGGCGACCGGTCCCCAAGCTCATCGGTCGCTCCTGGCGCCGGATGCTGAGCGGCCAGGCGCCGGCGCCGCGTGGTACACAGGACTACCTTGCTTGGGAGATCTTTGGCAATCGTGCGGTGCGACAGGGGGATTGGAAGCTGCGTTGGCAATACAAGCCGTTTGGCAAGGCCGCGTGGGAGCTTTTCAACCTCGCGGCGGACCCCGCCGAGCGCAAGGACCTGGCCGCTGAACGCCCCGACAAGGTGCGGCAGATGGTTGGGCTCTGGGACAGCTATGTCCGCACCAATAACGTGATCCTGCCCAGCCGCTCCACCTTTGAAACCCTTGAGGATCAGCTGCCGCCGCGTGTCCCGGACGACCCTGGCTATCCGCCCTTGATCTATAAGCGACAGTTCGTGCCACCCACGGATATGCTGGCCGATCCCAAGCCTTGAGCGTGGCCGATCCAAAAATGAACGAATCCTTAAGACGGTTGGAGATCTCATGCACATAAACGACGCTCAGATGAAACAGGCGCCCTGGTGGTCCTGGTTGGCCGTCATCACGCTGCTCACCATGGGCGCGCTCAGGCCGGCGCTGGCGCAAACGCCGGCACGCTTCTATTGGGACACGCTGTCGGGTTCCAATGCGGTGCCGCTCATCTTCGAATCGATCAATGGCAATACCAATCCCTTCGATCCGGCGCATATCGTGACACCGAATGCGGACTTTAGCGCCACCATGGCCATCGCGGGTTATGCGCGCACCTTTTCATTGTTCGATCGCTCGGCCATGGCGGCCATCCTCCTGCCCATGGGACGCATCTCGGGCGACGTGACCGTGGCCGGCAGGACGTTCCGCCAATCGGCCAGCGGTTTTGGCGACCCGATGCTTGAGTTCAACATCAATGTCCTGGGGCCGCCGGCGCAGAAGAACATCCCCGACGTCATGCGCTACGAGCCGGGATTCTCCGTGGACCTGCTGGCCGATCTGGCACTGCCCATCGGCGAATACAACAGCAAACAACCACTGAACCTTGGTCAGAATCGCTGGTATGGGCGCTTCGGTCTGCCCGTCATCTGGCAGCTGGGCCCCTGGGTGCCGGGCCGGCGCACGACCCTGGAATTGCTGCCGGCCGTTTGGCTCTTTGGCGACAATAACAACTTTGTCGGACAGACGATGAAGACGGCTCCGATGTTTCAGTTGGATGCACACCTGACACGCGACCTCACCGAGACCTTATGGGCGTCGCTTGACGGCGCCTGGTTCAGCGGCGGCAAGGCGACCATCAATGGTGTCGCCGGCAAGCCGCTCAATAACATCGGTGTCGGCCTCACGCTCGGCTATGCGATCAATAGTAACCTGAATCTGACCCTCGGTTACAAGTCGACGATCAACGATAACGCCCCTGACGCGCTGCGCATGGATGGCTTCATGGCCACGCTCGTCTATGGGTGGCACCCCCTCATTGAAGGCTCGCGAAGACTCAAGAGCGAGTAGCAGGGCCAGCTCGCGGGTACCGCTCCCAAGCCCGCCGAGCTGACGCCGGTGGCGGCGTAACCGGGATGGGCGGATTTTTGATCAAGACCCTCCGAATACTCGACGAGGTCGCTCCGACCAAGGACATCGCGACCTCGATCCGCGCCATCGATCCCGTCGTGACCATCGTCTCCAGCGAGGAGAGCCGCCTACTCGATCTGGTGGATGAGCTGCTGCACCAGCGGGTCCAGCGATTTCTCGCCATCCGGGCCGGGTTGACGCGGGAGAGCCGGGGCAACCATCCGACAGGTTGGCGGACTCGACCCGGCCGGTCCCTTCGCCCGCTACCGCCCATGCTGATACCATAGCGCGCGGTCCGACCCAGGCGGACGTTCATGGCAGCGGGTCAGCGACGCGGGACGATGAAAGTACCCCGCGGGAGGCGTGGCAGCTTGCGCGTGGTGGCGTTGCGGCTGAAACCGCGCCCACCGGGCGCCCATGCGACTTTCACGGTAAGCTTACGACATCAACGCCCGTGAACCTGTCGCCCTCGCCTTGCCCGGCGGCGATCGGCGCGCGTCAAGACCCCGCGCGGCCAGCGCCTGAACATTGCCCCGTCTGGAGAGCACCGATGAAGCAACACTCCCGTTGGCTTACTGCCCTGATCCTCCTGTGTTTACTGCCGCTGACCCCAACACCTGCCTCGGCCGACACCCTCCAGGACGTCAAGGCGCGTGGCGTCCTGCGCTGTGGCGTGAATGGCGCCGTTCCCGGTCTCTCCTTCAAAGACACCAAGGGTGATTGGAGCGGGCTCGACGTGGACTTCTGCCGGGCGGTGGCGGCCGCCGTGCTCGGGCACAAGGACAAGCTGGAGTTGGTCCCTATCCCCAGCGAGACACGCTTCGATGCGTTGCGCGAGGGACGTGTGGACCTGCTCTCGCGCAACACCAGTTGGACCCTGTCGCGAGACCTTGCTCCGGGTGTCACCTTCGTCGGTGTGCTTTACCACGACGGCCAAGGTTTCATGGTCCACCGCAGCACCAGCACCATGAGCGCCCGGGAGCTCTCCAAACAGCCGGTCTGCGCCGCCGCGCCGCGGGGGCCGGAGAACGTGCGCGACTATTTCGCTCGTAACCACATGGAGCTGGATCTCAAGGAGTTCCCCGACACCCCGGCGGCGGCCAAGGCCTATCTGAACGGCGCCTGTTACGCCTTGACCGGAGACCTGTCTCAACTCTATGCCCTACGGGCCGAGATGGCGGGCGAGGACGCCCATCGCATTCTCCCTGAGATCATCTCCAAAGAACCGCTGGCACCGGCGGTTCGCCGCGGTGATGCCCGCTGGTTCGATATCGTGCGCTGGACGCTCTTTACGCTGATCAACGCCGAGGAGGCCGGGGTCGACTCCAGCAATGTCGACACGGCGCGTGCGCGTGCCCGCTCGGAGGATATGCAGCTGCTGCTGGACGTGGACGGACGCACCAGCAAGCTGCTCGGGCTTGACCCGGGGTGGAGCTACCGGATCATCGGCCAGGTGGGCAACTACGATGAGGTCTTCGAACGCAACCTGGGCGAGGGATCGCCGCTCAAGATCACGCGCGGAATCAACGCGCTGTGGCGCGATGGCGGGGTCTTATATGCCCCGTCTGCCCGCTAATGAATTTTGGATTTGTGATTGCAGATTTTCGACTTGAGAAGAAAAGCGCTTCCTCAGTCGATTATTAAATAGACCATCACAAATCGACAATCAAGAGTGTAATGCGAGTTCTATCATGCCATTAATCAAAACCTTCGCCGGTCTGCGTCCCGCTGCCGGCCGTGCTGCCGAGGTGGCCGCCCCGCCCTATGACGTGATGAACGCGCAGGAGGCGCGCGCCATGGTGGAGGGCCGTCCACTGAGCTTCCTGCACATCTCCCGTCCGGAGGTGGACCTGCCGCCGGACACCGACCCCTATGCTGCGGCGGTCTATGCCAAGGCGCGGGAGAATCTGGAGCGGATGATCGCGCAAGGTGTGATGGTGCGCGACCCGGCGCCGCACTATTACTGCTATCGCCTGACCATGGGCGCTCACGTGCAGACCGGCCTAGTGGCGGCCGCCGCGGTGGCCGCCTATGACGCGGGGCGGATCAAGAAGCACGAGTTCACCCGCCCGGTGAAGGAGGACGACCGGGTGCGCAATATCGATACGCTCAACGCCCAGACTGGCCCCGTGTTCCTGGTCTATCGGGCCACACCCACCGTCGACCAGGTGTTGAACCGGGTGAGCGCTGCCGCCCCTGAGGTGGACTTCACCGCCCCGGACGGGGTGCGCCATGAGCTCTGGGCCATCGCCGACCGGCCGACCATCGACGGGTTGACCGCCGCCTTTGCGGCTCTGGACTCACTCTACGTGGCCGACGGGCATCACCGCTCCGCCGCTGCCTCCCGGGTGGCAGCGGCGCGCCACGCCGACAACCCAAACCACACCGGAGCGGAGTCCTACAACTTCTTCCTGTCCGTGATCTTCCCCCACGACCAGATGCAGATCCTGCCCTACAACCGCCTGGTGCGTGACCTGCACGGCCACACCCCCAAGTCACTGCTGGAGCACCTGGCCACCCGTTTCACCATCGAGGCCGTCGCGCAACCGCTCCAGCCGACCGCCCATGGCCAGTTTGGGATGTACCTGGCGGGTCAATGGTATCGGTTGACCCTGAACCCCGAACTCATTCCCGCTACGGACCCAGTGGCGCGGCTGGATGTCAGCCTGCTCCAAGACAACCTGATCGGCCCGGTGCTCGGCATCCTGGACCCCCGACGGGATGAGCGGATCGACTTCGTGGGTGGCATCCGCGGCCTCGGTCCCTTGAGCGCACGGGTGGATTCGGGCGAGATGGCCATCGCCTTATCGCTGCACCCCACCGCGATGGACGAGTTGATGGCGGTCGCCGACTGCGGTGAGGTGATGCCGCCCAAGTCTACCTGGTTCGAGCCCAAGCTGGCGGACGGATTGGTCAGTCACGTATTGGACTAATACCGCCAAGCGGAACTCCCGATACCACTTCGTCTATCCAGTAGCCGGCAGGAAATTGGCTAGGATGATCAAGGCCCCCGAATGGTATCGGGACCTGTGCTTCGCTGTATTAACCGCCGGAGGCACTCCCCTATGGTCAAAGCAGTCTACAACCTCCCCGATGAGGGCAGCGAGGACGACGCCGCTATCCGTCACTGGCTGGATAACCTCGCGCCCAACTATACCCGCGAGGAGCACGAGCTGATCGCCGGGGCTTGCGCCGCACTCACCCGCTGCCGGGGGGATCGCCGCATCGAGACCGGCGAGACCCATGTGCGCCACGTGCTGTCCACCGCGGACATCCTGGCGCAATTGCACATGGACCACGAGACCGTGATCGCCGCCCTGCTCAACGGCTGCCTGGGGCAGGGTGAGCCTACCGAGGCGCAATTGGCGGACCGCTTCGGTCCCGGCATTGCCCGCATGGTCGGGGATCTCGCGCGGATCGGCCAGATCGCCAATGTGGAGGCGATTATCGCCGCCAAGGACCAGGAGGAGCATGAGGAAAACCTCAGGCGCCTCCTGCTCGGCATTGCCGAGGACGTGCGGGTGGTGTTAGTAGTCCTGGCGGAGCGCCTGCACCTCATGCGGGCGGTCAAGAACCTGGAGCGGGAGCGGCGCGACCGCATCGCCCGCGATACCCAGCGCATCTATGCCCCGCTAGCCAACCGGCTCGGCATGTGGCAGGTCAAGTGGGAACTGGAAGACCTGGCGCTGCGCTATCTGGAGCCCCAGGCATACCAGCGCATCGTCCGCGCCATCGACGAGCGGCGCGAGGAGCGCCAGCGCTATATCCATGACGTGATCGCAACGCTGGAGCGCACCTTCGCCGAGGCCGGGATCGCCGCCGAGGTGAGCGGTCGGGTCAAACACATCTACAGCATCTGGCGTAAGATGCAGCGCAAGGGCGTGGATATCACACAGATCTTCGACCTGCGCGCGGTGCGCGTCCTGGTCGACACGGTGGCCGACTGTTATGCCGCCTTGGGTCTGGTCCACGGGCTCTGGGACCATATCCAGCAGGAGTTCGACGACTATATCGCGAGCCCTAAGGGGAACCTCTATCAGTCGCTGCACACCGCGGTGACCGGCCCCGGCGGCAAGCCGCTGGAGATTCAGATCCGCACCCATGGAATGCACAACCATGCTGAACTGGGGGTGGCCGCCCACTGGGCCTACAAGGAGGCCGGGAAGGGGCCGGATGCCGAGTTCCAGCGCCGTATCAGCTGGATGCGCAACTTCCTGGAGATCAAGAGCGAGGGCGAGGACGCCAGCGGCATCCTGGAGCGCGGCAAGTCCGAATTCGCGCCCACGCATATCTATGTACTCACCCCCCAGGCCAAGGTCATCGAACTGCCCAAGGGCTCGACCCCGCTCGACTTTGCCTACGAGGTCCATTCCGAGGTCGGCCACCGTTGCCGGGGGGCGCGGGTCAACGGGCGCATCGTGCCCCTGATCTATCGGTTGAGCAGCGGCGAGACGGTCGAGATCCTCACCCAGAAAAACGCCGCACCCAGCCGCGATTGGTTGAGCCCGCACCATGGCTATCTCACCACGGCCCATGCCCGCAACCGGGTCCGCCAGTGGTTCAAGCGTCAGGACTACGACCTGCATTGCCAAGCCGGACGCACTGCCCTGGACAAGGAATTGGGGCGCCTCGGGATCGCCGAGAAGCCCCAATTCGACCAACTGGCCCCACACTTCAACCTTAAACGCGGGGACGACGTGCTGGCGGCCATCGGGCGCGGCGACCTGAGCGTCGGCGTCGTCGCCCGTCAGGTGGGCGAGCCGCGTACCCCGGAGGGGCGCGGTGAGGGGCGTGGGGAGGCGCGGGAGCCGGAGCCGCGTCGACCCACCGCCAAGCCCAAGGGCGGTGTCGGCGAGGTGGTGGTGGAGGGTGTCGACGACCTGCTGACCCAGATTGCACATTGCTGCAAGCCGGTCCCCTATGACGCCATCGTCGGTTATGTCACCCGCGGGCGCGGGATCACCGTCCATCGGCGTGACTGCCCTAACGTCCGCCACCTGCCGTTGGAGGCGGCCGACCGACTGCTACGCGTGCGCTGGGCCGACCAGCCGGTTGACGCCATCTATCCGGTGGACCTGCTGGTCATCGCCGCCGACCGCAAAGGTCTGCTGCGCGACATCACCTCCGTCTTCGCCGACGCGGACATCGACGTGCTGGGTGTCAACTCACACTCGGAGCGCACCACCGACACCGCCGCCATGCGCTTCACCGTCGAGGTGCGCGATATGGCCCATCTGGAGCGGGTACTTGCCAAGCTCGCCCAGACGCCCGATGTGCTGGAGGTCCGGCGTGCCTATTAACCAATAATGATCGGTCAAGCCGAAAATCAACGCAAAATAGAGAGAACGCTATGCGACTTCTACATACCATGCTGCGGGTCGGCGACCTGAATCGGTCGATCGACTTCTATACCAAGGTGCTGGGGATGAACCTGCTGCGCCGTCAGGACTACCCGGAGGGCCGCTTCACACTGGCCTTCGTGGGTTACGGGGCCGAGTCCGATCAGGCGGTCATCGAGCTGACCCATAACTGGGATACGAGCGCCTATGTGTTGGGTACTGGCTTCGGTCATATCGCCTTGGAGGTGGATGATGTCTACCAGGCCTGCACCCAGATCCGGGCGCTGGGCGGACAGATCGTCCGTGAGGCGGGGCCGATGAATGCGGGCACCACCATCATTGCCTTCGTGGCGGACCCCGACGGCTATGCGATTGAACTGATTGGGCGCAAGGGATAAGGTGGCCGGTGTTGAAAACTGAATCGAATAACGACAGGACCACCGACCGCTATCTCAGCTTCGTCGGGCTCGACTGCGACGCCAAGGCCGGGGCACTCGTCGCGGCCCTGTGCGAGGCGATTGGCCGGGACGGGCGAGCCGACCCCTTTTGGGATTATTTCCAGGCCAAGCTCAATGGCACCAAGGGGCCGGCCCATGATGAGCTGTACCATCTGCATTGCCACTTAAATGACCTGCGCGACCTGCTCGAGCGCTGGGATGAACCGGACCTGGCCGAACTGCTTGAAACGCTTGAAGTCGAATGCTGCTAGGTGTTCACTATGCCCACACAACCAGCGATCTCGGATATTTCACATCTTATCCAGCTCTCGGTCGCGCCGGTCTTTTTGATCGCCGGGGTCGGCTCTGTGCTCGGGGTCATGGCCGCCCGACTGTCGCGCATCGTCGATCGGGCGCGGGTGGTCGAGGGGGTGGTCCCGGCTGAGACGGACAACAACGGCCCACTCCATGCCGAGATGATGATACTGGAGCGGCGGGCCCGCGTCATCAGTCTGTCCATCGCGCTCTGCACCTTCACCTTACTCCTGGTGTGCGCGGTGATCGCCTTGATGTTTCTCAGCGCCTTGTTCTCATTCAACACCGGCACGGCCGTGGCCATCTTGTTCATCTCGGCGATGCTGGCCTTTATCTGCGCGCTGACCATGCTCCTGCGCGAGATCTTGCTGGCCACTGCCGGTCTACGCTTCGGCCCCGTTCTGAAGTGAGGCTAGTCCCCCCCATGCCGCACCACCCCGACTGCATTCGCCTGCGCGGGGTCCGCCAGAACAATCTCAAGAACCTGGATCTCGACCTGCCATTAGGCGAATTGATCGTCGTGACCGGGGTCTCGGGTTCCGGCAAGTCGTCGCTGGCCTTCGATACGGTCTATGCGGAGGGTCAGCGGCGCTATGTCGAGACCTTCTCGCCCTATGCCCGCCAATTCCTGGACCGCATGGACCGGCCGGCGGCCGACCGGATCGAGGGCATCCCGCCGGCCATCGCCATCGATCAGACCAACCCGGTACGCACCTCCCGTTCGACCGTGGGGACCATGACCGAGCTGGCGGATTATCTCAAGCTGCTGTTCGCCCGCGCGGCGCGGCTGTTCTGCCGGGGCTGTGGGCGGGAGGTCCGGCGCGATACGCCCGAGTCTATCTGGGTACACCTGACGGCGGTGGCCGAGCGGCCGCGGGTGCAGGTCTGCTTCCAGGTTGCGGTGCCGGAGTCGCTCGGCGCCGCCGAGGTCCGGCAGATGCTCGCCCAGCAGGGCTATGTAAGGCTGCTGGTGGACGACGGCCCCGTGCTCACCGTCGTCCAGGACCGGCTGCGGCTCACGGACGAGAACCGCGGGCGTGCGCTGGAGGCGCTCGAGACTGCGCTCGGGCGTGGCCATGGCCGAGTCCTGATCTATCCGGTTGGGGCGGACCAGGAGATCGGCGCGCCGCAGCGCTTCTCCGCCGACCTGCACTGCCCGGATTGCGACCGCAGCTACCGCGACCCGGTGCCCAATCTGTTCTCCTTCAACTCACCCATCGGTGCCTGCGAGACCTGTCGCGGCTTCGGTCGCACCATCGGGATCGACTGGGCTCTGGTGGTCCCGGACCCGGGAAAATCGCTGATCGAGGGGGCGATCAAGCCGATCCAGTCGGAGAGTTATGCGGAGGTCCAAGAAGAGCTGATAGCCTTTGCGCAGCGCCGCGGCGTCCCGACCGACGTGCCCTGGCGCGACCTGTCCCAGGCCGACCGCGACTGGGTGATCGACGGCGAAGGTGAGTGGGAAACGAAGGTCTGGTATGGCATCCGCCGCTTCTTCGTGTGGCTTGAGGGGCGCGCCTACAAGATGCATGTGCGGGTGCTGCTGTCGCGCTATCGCTCCTATGACCTCTGCCCGACCTGCCGAGGGGCACGGCTCAAGGACGATGCGCTCGGGTGGCGGTTGGGGGACGCGCCCCATCGACTCAACCTGCAAGACCTGATGGCTCTGCCGGTGGAGCGCTGCCGAGACTTTTTTGAGCGGTTGGCCTTGCCGGGGGCGTTGGACCAGGCCCTGGACCTGGTCCTCACCGAGGTCCGCTCCCGCCTGGGCTATCTGTGCGCGGTGGGCCTGCCTTATCTCACCCTGGACCGCCAGTCGCGCACACTCTCGGGCGGTGAGGTGCAGCGGATCAATCTCACCACCGCACTCGGCACCTCGCTGGTCAATACCCTGTTCGTCCTGGACGAGCCGAGCATCGGCCTGCATCCGCGCGACCTGGACCGGGTGGTGGGGGTGCTGCATCGCCTGCGCGATCAGGGCAACTCGCTGCTGGTGGTGGAGCACGACCCGCAGCTGATGCGCGCGGCGGATCGCATCATCGACATCGGCCCCGGGCCCGGGGAGCACGGCGGACACCTCTGTTTTGAGGGAACGCCGGCCCAATTGTTGGCCGCCGCGGGCTCAGTCACCGGCGATTACCTGGCCGGCCGTCGCCGGGTGGCGCCGCCCCACACCCCGGAGCCACCCCCGCCGGACTGGCCCAGCATCCGCATCCGCGGGGCGCGCGCCCATAACCTGAAGGGGCTCGATGTCGCGATCCCGCTGCGGCGGCTGGTGGTGGTGACCGGGGTCTCCGGCTCCGGTAAGTCCACCCTGATTGGCGACGTGCTCTACCGGGCACTGTGCCAGCGCAAGGGTCACCCGGATGAGGCGCCCGGGGCGTTTGCCGGCATCGACGGGGACGAGTTGATCGCCGACGTGACCCTGCTGGACCAGTCGCCCATCGGCCGGACCTCGCGCTCCAATCCGGCGAGCTATGTCGGCGCACTGGACGTGCTGCGCAAGCGCTTTGCCGTGCTGCCGCTCGCCAAGGAGCGGGGCTACACCGCCGGGACCTTCAGCTTCAACGCCGGCAACGGGCGCTGCCCCACCTGCGGGGGCAACGGCTTTGAGCACCTGGAGATGCAGTTCCTCTCCGATGTCTATCTGCGCTGCGCGGACTGCGACGGGCGGCGCTACCGCGCGGAGGTGCTGGAGGTGCGGTTGCCGGGGGAACTCTCCATCGCCGACGTGCTGGACCTCACCGCCACGCAGGCGCTGACCCGCTTCGCGGACGATCGGGAGCTGGCGCGGGCGCTCGAGCCGCTGACCGCGGTGGGTCTGGGGTACCTGCGCCTGGGCCAGCCGGTGCCGACCCTGTCGGGCGGGGAGGCGCAGCGCCTGAAGCTGGCCGGGCATCTGAGCAAGACCGGGCGGACCAAGGGCCGCACTGGCCTGGGGTCGACCGGCCAGGGGCTCTTGTTCCTGATGGACGAGCCGACCACCGGGCTGCATGCGGCGGACGTGGCCGTGCTGCTCACGGCGCTGCGGCGACTGCTCGGTGAGGGCCATTCGCTGGTGGTGATCGAGCACAACCTGGACCTGATCGCGGCGGCCGACTGGGTGATCGACCTGGGGCCGGAGGGGGGCGACGGCGGCGGGGAACTGGTCGCCGTGGGCACGCCGGCGCAGGTGGCCCGACAGGTTGGGAGCCATACCGGGCTCGCGTTGCTGGAGTACCTGGGGCAAGCGGCCGGCGGCGGGGGTGTGACCGGGTTGGGCGGCACTGTGGCTGATGGGATGGGTCGCGGCGTGGGCGCCGCTCCTACGGGGGGCGGCGCCATCGCCGAGGCCCCGGCGCCGGCGTATTGGCAGGCACTCCAAACCGCTCCGGCTGGCGTCCAATCAATCGACATCCTCCACGCCCGCGAGCACAACCTCAAGGATCTCACCGTCGCCATCCCCCGCGGGCGTTTTACCGTCATCACCGGTGTCTCGGGCAGCGGCAAGAGTACGCTCGCCTTCGACATCCTGTTCGCCGAGGGCCAGCGGCGCTATCTGGAGTCGCTCAACGCCTATGCCCGCCAGTTCGTCCAGCCCGCCGCCCGGGCGGACGTGGAGGCGGTGCGCGGCATCCCGCCCACGGTGGCCATCGAGCAGCGGGTGAGCCGCGGCGGGGCCAAGAGCACGCTCGGCACCCAGACCGAGATCCACCACTTCCTGCGCCTGCTCTATGTGAAGCTCGGCACCCAGTATTGCCCGGGGTGCGACCTGCCCATCGAGCCGCTGGACCGGGAGGCGATCCTGGCGCGCATCCTGCGCGAGGAGCGCGGCCAAGCGGTCGTCCTCATGGCGCCCTTGGTCGTCGCCCGCAAGGGGCTCTACAACGAGCTGGCCGCCTGGGCGCTGCGCAAGGGGTGGTTCGTCTTGCGCGTCGACGGTGAGCCGGTCGATACCCGCAACTGGCCGCGTCTGGACCGCTTCCGCGAGCACTCCATCGACCTGCCGGTGGGCGAGGTCAGGGTCAACCCGGCGGCCGAGGGCGAGCTGCGTACCCTGCTCGATCTGGCGCTGGAGCATGGCAAGGGCCTAGTGCGGGTGGTGAGGCTGGCGGGCGGTGCCTGGGGCGCTGAGACACCGTATTCCACGGCGCGCTCCTGCCCCGGCTGCGGGCGCGCCTTCCCGGAGCCGGACCCGCGACTCTTCAGCTATAACTCCAAGCACGGCTGGTGCCCAGCCTGCTTCGGCTCCGGGCTGGAGCTCGTCGGCTTCGATGGGGAACAGACCGGGGAGGAGGACCAGTGGCTGGAGCCGGGGAGCGAGCATCGGAGCTGCACCCGTTGTCACGGCGCGCGCCTGAATCCGGAGGGCCTGGCGGTGCGCTTTCGGGGGCGCTCCATCGCCGAGCTTTCCGCCCTCACGGTCGCGGCGACCACCAAGGTCGTGGCCGGCTGGGCACTCACCGAGCGCGAGGCCGCCATCGCCCGCGATCTGCTGGCGGAGGTGCGCGAGCGGCTCGCCTTCCTCGCCCAGGTGGGCCTGGGTTATCTGACCCTGGACCGAGGGGCGCCGACCCTCTCCGGCGGCGAGGCGCAACGCATCCGGTTGGCCGCCCAGCTCGGCTCCAACCTGCAAGGGGTCTGCTATGTGCTCGATGAGCCCAGCATCGGGCTGCACCCCCGGGACAACCGGCGGCTGCTCGATACCTTGACGCGGCTGCGCGACCGGGGCAATACCGTCGTCGTCGTCGAACACGACGAGGAGACCATCCGCCGCGCCGAGCACGTCATCGACCTGGGACCGGGGGCCGGCGTCCAGGGCGGCCGGGTGGTCGCACAGGGGACGGCGCAGGACCTGATCGCCGCCCCCGACTCCGTCACCGGCCGCTTTTTGGCGCGCGACCGCGGTCATGGGCGCGAGGCCCAGGCGCGCCGGCCGGCCCCGGGCAAGGGCGAGTGGCTGGCGATCCGCGGTGCCAGGCTGCATAACTTGAAGGGGATGGACGTGCGGCTGCCGCTGCGGCGCTTTACCTGTGTCACCGGGGTCTCGGGGTCGGGTAAGTCCAGCCTGGTGCGGGATGTGCTGGTGCGCAGCCTGAAGGGATTGCTGGGGGACGCGGATGAGGCGGTTCGCGCGGGGCGCCCGGGTGGTCGTCCTCAGCGCGGCGCGTCGGCGGCGGGTGCGTCGCGGCGGGGTGCGGTACTGCATGGGTGCGAGGGGCTCTCCGGCTGGCATGCACTGAGCCGGGTGCTCGAGGTCGACCAAACCCCCATCGGCAAGACCCCGCGCTCCTGCCCAGCCACCTATGTTGGCTTCTGGGACCGCATCCGCAAGCTCTTCGCCGCGGCGACAGAGGCCCGCATTCAGGGTTGGGGCGCGGCGCGTTTCTCATTCAACACCACCGGCGGGCGCTGCCCGGCCTGCGAGGGCCAGGGCGTGCAGCGCCTGGAGATGAGCTTTCTGCCGGACGTGCGGGTGCCCTGCGACCTCTGCGGCGGCAGCCGCTTCGATCGCGAGACGCGGGAGGTACGTTACTTGGGGCTCGACATCGGCGAGGTCCTGGCGCTGGACGTCGACCGGGCGGTCGAGGTCTTCGCCGCTCACCCCGCCATCCGCCACCCCTTGAGCCTGTTGCAGGAGGTGGGCCTGGGCTACCTGAGCCTGGGTCAGGCCAGCCCGACCTTGAGCGGTGGCGAGGCCCAGCGCATCAAGCTGGTCACCGAACTCACCAAGGCCCGCGTGAGCGCCGAAGGTACCCACCCCCGGCCGACCCTCTATGTATTGGACGAACCCACCGTCGGCCTGCACATGGCCGACGTGGAACGCCTGATCGCCGTGTTGCACAGGCTGGTCGATGCCGGCCATACGGTGATTGCCATCGAGCATGATCTCGACCTGATTGCCGCCGCCGACTGGGTCATCGACCTGGGTCCCGAGGGCGGCGAGGCGGGCGGGCAAGTAGTGGCCGCGGGGACGCCGGAGGAGATTGCGGCGGTGGGCGGGGACTTGCCGACGGCGGTGGCGTTGCGGGAGTGGCTCACCAAGCAGGCGCAGGGTTAATCTGCGGCACCGCTCGCTACCAGGCGTAGCCGAGTTCCAACGCAGCATAACCATTGGTGTAGGGCGGGAATAGAGGTATCGCACTGATCAGTGCAAATAACCCGCTGTCTTTTCCAATGCGTAGCTTTGGCATTGGAAAACAGAAGACCCCCATGTTGTTAGTTCCATTTTTTACGCCTTTATATGCGCAGTTCAATCCCAGCATCGGTGTAAAATAGCTATAACGAAAGTCAGCGTGAGCGATATTGATAAAGAGGTCGTAGCTGCGTTGACTGTAGGCCTCGACGAACGTGTTTGCACCCGCATCGAAGCGCCACTTCTTATACTGAAACGCCTTGGAAAGACCGAAATACTCCATGTATCCTTCGTTGGCTTGTGGTCCCGGTCTAAAGTGCTTACAAATCCGGCAAAGTAGAGGGAGAGATATTGCTCCGCATATCCCGCTTCGGGATAGAGTCCCATTCCCGTCAACAGGAATGGCAGCGCGAGCCTTCTCATGTATTTCCTATGATTCGGTGGCATCATGTCTAAACCCGCGAGTTCAAGTGAAGCGCGGCAAAGAATAAATGCGTGGTCGGCCCTCACCGACCTCAGCGGGGCATCCCTGCCCGACAGCTTGCGCTGAGTTCCTCAGCGGGGTATGACGACCCAGGATGGCTAGCGCTGCGCGGGGCGATTCCAGGGCAGCATATCGAGCGGCGACCAGCTCGCCGGTGCTGCGGCCTCGACCGGTGCCGCGGCGGGAGCGGTCTCGGCGGCGACCGGTGCCGCAGGGGCCTCGACTGCCGCCGCGGGGGCGGCCGGTGCCTCGACCGGCGCCGCGGGGGTCTCGGCGGCTACCGCGACTTCGGTCTCGGCCGGCGGTGCGACTGCTGCCGCCTCCGGGGTTGGTGCCGCCTCGGCGGCCGGTGCGGTAGCGTCGGCCGCGGGTGTCGTTGCGGCCGCGGCCGGCGCCGGCGCGGCCTCGGCGGCTGGGGCGGCGGCCGCTTCAGCCGGTGCGGCCTCCGGGGCCGGGGTCACGGGGGCCGGCGGCGGGGTCAAGGTGACCTTGCCGATCGGCTTGAGCCGCGCCGCAATGGTGGCCGGATCGGCCGGGGCTGGAACCGGCATAAAGTTTTCAGCAAAAAGATAAACCGCGCTGGCGGCGACGCCCACGCCGATCACCCCAGCCTTCAAGGCGCCACTATTCAAAAAACCCTTTTTTTCGGAAGACATACGCGCATTTAGCCTCGTGTTCACTGGTAGTTGAGCCCCGGCATCCCGGCCGCTTGGGGGCCGGGTAGCAGGGGAGGGTGCAACCCTTCGGACGACTTGGCCGCACCAAAAAAGCGGGCCCCGCTGTCGCCACGGCGGCGGCCCGGTCACCCGAACCCCCTGAGCGCGACGCCTCGTCGACGGTTTGGCGTGCATTGTAGGGGAAAGGGGCAGGCAAAAGCCGCATCAATCTTTACTGTTGCCGGGAGGGCGCCCGCGCCAGGCTGACCGGTCGGTGCGGATATGCGATGATCCGCAGCTTGGTTGCCGTCGAGCGCCCCTGGTTCTAACGAGGACGGACTGATGACCCTGAACCCCACACGCCCCCCGCGTCGGCCGCGCCCATGAGCGACCCCGCCCACCCGGAACCCCGTCGTCTGGACGCCTGGCAGTTGGCGATCCGTGTCGTCGCCATGCCGGCCGACACCAACGCCTACGGCGACATCTTCGGCGGCTGGATCATGTCCCAGGCGGATGTGGCCGGCAGCACCATCGCGATCGAAGCGGCCCAGGGGCGGGTTGCCACGGTGGCGGTGAAGGAGTTCCGCTTCCTCGCCCCGGTGCTGGTCGGCGACCTCACCGAGCTCCATGCCCGGATGCTCGCCATCGGCAACACCTCCATCAGTGTCGAGGTGGATGTCTGGGCGCAGGGCGAGCCCGACCCCAAAAGCCGCCGCCAGGTCGCCCACGCGGTCTTTGTCTATGTCGCTGTGGATGCGCAGGGGCGCCCCAGAACCATCCCGCGACCCACAACGCCGGCGGTCTAAACACCCGCACCCCGGCCACGCCACTGGGTGCAGAACCATCCACCGCAACGAGGTGCCACAGCCATGTTCGAGGCGACGAAGGTCGGCCGTACGGTTAGCAAGGACGACTTCAAGGCGCAGCAGGAAGCGTTGCGCACAGAGCTCCTGGAGGCGCAGCGCGAACTGCGGGAGACCAATATCCCGGTGGTCGTGCTGGTCTCCGGGGTGGAGGGGGCCGGCAAGGGCGAGGTGGTCAACCGGCTCAATGAGTGGCTGGACACCCGCGGCGTGCAGACCTTCGCCTTCTGGGACGAGACCGATGAGGAGCGCGCCCGCCCCCGCTATTGGCGCTTCTGGCGCACCCTGCCGCCGCGTGGCGAGATCACCATCCTGTTCGGCGGCTGGTACGCGGCCCCGATCGAGCACCGCTTCCAGGGGCAGTGTACGGATGCCGAGCTCGACTCGGAGCTGAACCGGATCGTCGAGTTCGAGCGGATGCTGACCCAGGACGGCGCACTGATCGTCAAGTTCTGGTTCCATATGTCGGAGGAGAATCAGAAGGCCTCGCTCAATGCGCTCTCCCGCGATGACCGCAGTCGCTGGAAGATGATGCCGCAGAAGGCCAAGTTCTCCGAGCATTACCGAACCTTCGAGCAGGTGGCCGAGCGCGTGGTGCTGCATACCGATCAGGGCACCTCACCCTGGTATCTGGTGGAGGCGGAGGACGCGCGTTATCGCGACCTGACGGTCGGCCAGACCCTGCTGCACGCCATCCGCGCCCGCTTGGATAGCCCAGCCGCACCGGACCAGAGCGCCGGCACCGTCAGTGCGACCATGCCGAGCGGCCCCCAGGCGCAGATCACGGTACTCGACCAATTGGACCTGTCCAAGTCGCTGTCGGCGGCCAAGTACAAGACGCGGATGACCGAACTCCAGACGGAGATCAACGAATTGGCCTGGAGCGCCTACAAGGCCAAGCGCTCCACCGTGCTGATGTTCGAGGGGGTCGACGCGGGCGGCAAGGGTGGGGCCATCCGCCGTATTACCAGTGCCATCGACGCCCGGCTGTACCGCGCCATTCCGGTCGCCGCCCCCACCGATGAAGAAAAGGCCCACCACTATCTCTGGCGCTTCTGGCGCCAAGTCCCCCGCGCCGGCTATATCACCATCTATGACCGCTCCTGGTATGGGCGGGTGCTGGTGGAGCGGGTGGAGGGTTTCGCCAGCGATGCAGAATGGCGGCGCGCCTATGCCGAGATCAATCGCTTCGAGGAGCAACTGGTCGGCAGCGGTATCGTCCTGCTCAAGTTCTGGATCCATATCGACCAGGACGAGCAGCTCAAGCGCTTCCAGGATCGGGAGGAGACCGCCTATAAGCGCTACAAGATCACCGCGGACGATTGGCGCAACCGGGAGAAGTGGCCCGCCTATCAGGAGGCCGTCAATGAGATGGTAGCGCGCACCAGTACCCAACACGCCCACTGGACCCTGGTGGAGGGCAATGACAAGCACTATGCCAGGGTCAAGGTGCTGCGCACCATCTGCGAGGCACTGAAGGCCGCGCTGGAGAACGGGCGTCCGTCGCTCTCCGGCTATGTGCCGTGCGGCGATAAGCGCCCGATGGCGGAGAGTGGCGCGCCGGCCGGCGCTAAAGACGCCAAGGGCAAGGGCTGATGTCCGCCGCACTCATCGCCCGCCGCGCCCTGGCGGCTCTCGTATTCGTCGCGGCCCTGCTGCTCACGGCGCATCTCACCAGCGATCTGAATCGGGTCAAGGCGCTCAAGACCGAGCTCGGCGAGATCGACAATGTCCGCTATGGATTGCTCGATGCAGACCAGTGGGTGCTGCGGATCTCCGCGGCCATGGAGCGGCGCATCGCGGCCTTCGAGCTCACCGATGCCAACCGGCCCCAGGTCAAGCGGGCGGTCGAGCAGGTGCTGGATACGCTGCTGGTGGAGATCGACCACTCACTGCGTCGGCACAACCTTCAGGGTGGCGGCTCGGTGGTCGATCAACTCAAGGGTATCGTCCAGCAGGGGTTGCAGGACCTGGTGATCGACTTCGACCGCCTGCGCCGCAAGGTGCCGCAATACGCGGATCAGGTGGTCGATGAACTATCCAAGCCCGAGGCCAAGCGGGAGATCAAGGCGCAACTCCAGGCCTTTATACAAAGCGCGGCCGGCGCCACCTTTGCTAAGACCGACCGTTCCCTCCTCAACGCCCTGTTGGCCGCCCATCGCTGTGCCGATGTGGCCGCCTGCGACCGGCAACTGGGCGCTGAGATTGCCGCTGCCCACCGGCCGATCCTCTATCAGGTGCTGGGTGTGTTCGGCTTGGTCGGGGTGCTGTTCGCACTCTGTTTAGGCCCCTGGACGGGTCGTTCCATACCTGAGGAAAAAACGCTTGTGCGGCCCCCGGGGCTAGACCCGTTCCAGCTTTTCCTGCTCACCGGTGCCACCCTGATCCTGCTGCTCGGGGGCCTGCTGACGCCCATGATCGAGATCGACGCGCGCATCAGTGAATTGACCTTGCAACTGGTGGGTGAGCCGATCGCCTTTACCAATCAGGTGCTCTATTTTCAGACCAAGAGCGTATTCGACGTGGCCGCCATCCTGTTGCGCACCGGCGCCGCCGACATGATCCTCGTAGCGGTGCTGATTGTCGTATTCAGCGTCATTTTTCCCGCCATCAAGGTCGTCGCCACCTGGCTGTATTATTACGACTATCGCGGCCTGCGCGGCACCGCCGCGGTGCGCTTCTTTGCGCTCAAGTCCGGCAAGTGGTCGATGGCCGATGTGCTGGTGATCGCCATCTTCATGGCCTATATCGGCTTCAGCGGCCTGGTCGGCAGCCAACTCGGCGACCTGCGCCAGGCCAGCACCGCGGTGGACGTGCTGACCACCAACGGCACCATCCTGGCCCCGGGCTTCTATCTGTTCCTGGGCTTCGTCTTAGCCAGCCTGTGGCTGTCGAGCATTCTGGAGGCGCGGCTGGGGGAGAGTCATCCGAGTTGATGCCGTCGCGCCGCCTGGTGCGGTGGTCTTGGGCGTCGCTCCGGCCACTGGAGGACGAGGATTTTCCGTGAAAGTCCCGCCGGGAGCGCGCTCCACTTCTCCCTCCCCTATCGGGGGAGGGAGGGAGGGAGGGCGGGGTGGGGGAACGGCCATCGCAGCAAGACCAGCCACCCCGGACGATGAAAGGTGTACGTGGGAGCGGCTTCAGCCGCGACGAGGCCACGGCAACTTGCGAGGGCGCGTCGCGGCTAACGGCCATTGAAGGGGGACCTACCACCCCGGAGCATGAAAGTCTGTCAGGCTAACGGGGCACTCCTGGGTTCCTCCGTCGTTTTCAGGTAAAAAAGACTTCAAAGACATTGGCTTGCGGCGACTTTCACGGTAAAGCCGCTCCCACCGGATCAAGGCCTTCATGTATCAAGGGCGCCGGAAAGCCCTGCTTCCAACATGCCTGCGCCGAGATGGGGAGGGGGCTGGCGCCTCGTCCATCCGCTATCTTATGTGGCTCCATCCGTCTCGCTCGCCCTCCGTCCGGAGCCGGTAGCGGTGTCGGTAAGTCTCTGAAGTAACAAACCGCCTGAGTAGGGAACATTTTCGTTTACCCCAGCGCAGAACAAACGATCAAGGGCTTACGCGCATAGCGTCGGGCGAGAAGCGAAAATTCACCCCAGCACCGGGGGCGCGATCATCGCGCGGGCGACCGGTCCTCGCGGCATCCCGTCGCCGCCGGGGTGGCGGCGACGGCGCCGACGCGGCCCGCCCCCCGGGCGCGACGGATATTAGCCGAGAGCCGGCCGGCATCCTGATGAAAGCCCGCTGGGGTATACAAAAGGGTGGCCGCCACGGGATCATATCGTTGTCGAGACGATCCTTTGCAGGAGGACCCCATGGCGACCATTGAACTGAGCTTATTTGACTGGCGCGCGGTGGAGGCGCGCAGCGATCTGGATCGCTTC
>NZ_CAJAXH010000113.1 GCF_903946935.1 uncultured Thiodictyon sp. | reverse complement strand
CTAGGATACCTGGCAGGCGACTCGATGCTGTCTTCATTCATATTGAAACCCGGAATAAGATCGCATTTTCGTATGGATTCCGGAGATTCTACAATTTTTTTGCTATAAAATCAATAATTTAGTTTCTAGACAGGCTCTAAGTTCGCCTCGAAGCGTGCTGGTGGGATGGGCTTCCTGAGTGATAGTCTGAGACGTCCAAAAACCGAATCAGGTTGGTATTTGTGACATAGATGACCGCGCCGCAACCAAGCGTCGAAGCCGCTCCTAATGCCTGCATTAACAACCTTGATCTCGGGAAGATAAATCCATGATGCCCGTTGTAGAGTGAGCCATATTTCATCGACACTTCGCCCTATTTTTAAATCGCTAATATATTTTGATAGTCTCGGTCTTTCGGAGCTTTTAATATCGGCTAAGTCAATATGAATGAATGTTTCGGCATGAACCCCAAAACCCTGCTCGCTGGCGTTTGCAGACCCTAACAAGAGCATTTGCTTGGTATATGTTCTTGTCTGATTTGTCAGTTTGAAGAATATTATCTTGGCATGCACAAGTCCGCTTGGGTTCGGCGCGGCGACCCGAATAATTCGGAATTGACATCGGTTGCCTGCTGGTCTGCGGTTCTCGTATAGCTGTTCGATTCCGTCGAGTTGGGCCTGATGCCATCCATCGTCCGCTAACAGAGTTAATTCTCTTGGGTGTCCGGAAAGCTCTATCAGTCTATCAAAAAAATTCTTGGTCAAATATGGGCCAATTACAAGAACGTCGTCTATTTCGTATCTATTTCTATGTAATAGCTCAAGATACGTTTCTAAGTTCATGATGTTCTTCTCGATTGTATGAACCTGCTCTCGGCGCCGAGCGCCTAGCAGGCTGTCGGACTTAGTGATGCAACCGATTGAATGCAAAGAGTTTCCTCTTTTGCGCCAAAAAGTCGTTTTCCTGTTTAATCAATCGGTTACGCCATCAAGTCCGACAGGCTGCTAGGACATGCGTGACACCGCGGAGCGGCGTCAGAATTATGGCGTCCGGAGTCAGGTAGCGGAAGCCGTTCTGGGTCGCTCACCATCGCGGCCGTTCGCGCGCGCCGGCTCGCCTTTGCTCACGCTCTTGACACTGCGGCCTTTCTTGCCGAGTTGGGCCGCCGTCCACTCACGACTCCCAAGGGACCCCTCCAGCAAGGCAGGCAAGTAGATATCCGCATCCAATTTAGGGAAGTGAAGGCCCAGGCCGGAGGGGCTGACCTCGATGAGGTCGAGATCGGCCGGCTTTGCCGCCTCGAGTCCTTGGGCGTCGTGCGGCAAGAAAGACAGCTCAATACCGCTGGAGAGGCCGATCACCACGCGATGTACGCGCTTATCGTAGCGAGCGGAAACCGCCACCGGGCCGGTCTCCCGGCGTTGTACGCCGCGGGCGTTGGCGCACTCAAATTCGTCAGGGCTGACCATGGATCATGCTCCAGTGGTGGCAGGCCGCGACCAGCGACGCCGCAAGTGCGGCCTTGATGCTGGTCAGTTCTTGCCGGGAGAAGCCGTAGTTCTCGCGCAATTCCGGCGGACCGTTCGGGCAACGCAGATTGAAGACCGCCTCGCCGCCACCGCCGACGATGTGGACGTGTGCGGGCCGATGGTCGTTCGGATAGATCACCACCCGCAGGTGGCCGAGGCGCAGCACCGTTGGCATGGTCGAAGCCTATCATAAACCGACGCTTTTGGTGTTCATGAGGTTGGCGCTCGCCAGTTTCCAGGCGCCCCTGTCGACTTGCCATGTATTGCATAACGCTATACGCTTATCTCATCACACTCACCGCAGCCGCCTTCAACATGGCCACTTCATCCACCAGCCTCATGGTTCGACTCGACCCGGACAGCAAAGACAGCATCACCCGGGCGGCGCAGCTGCGCCGCATCAGCGTCAGCGATTATGTCCGTTCGGTCGTCGTCGCCCAGGCGCGGCGCGAGATCGAAGCCGCGGCGAATCAGGTCATCACGCTGACACCAGACGAGCAACTCGCGTTCTGGCAGGCGCTGAGTGAGCCGGCGCAGCTCACGCCGGCCCAGCAGGCACTTGGCGCGCTGATGCGCGGCGCCTGATCCGCCGGTGGTGGGCACGGTTCGCTTTCCGACTGGATACCGCATCGAGCCGCTGCGCAAGGACCACCCCCGGCGGGCCTTTTGCAGCGGCCAGCCGCGCGTCGATGATTGGTTTGCGACCGCGGCACTACAGAACCAGGACAAGCATCTTTCAGCAACCAAAGTCCTGACGGGCGCGGACGCCGCCATCGCCGGGTTCTACACCCTCGCCACCGCTCAAGTCGACTTTTCCGACCTGCCTGCCGAGCTCACCAAGCGCCTGCCGCGTCGCCACCTGCCGGTTGCCGTCCTTGCGTGGTTCGGCGTCGACGAGCGCCATCAAGGTGAGGGCCTCGGCGCTCGACTACTCGCCCAGGCATTGCGTGACTGTTATGACGCCAGCCAGACCTTTCCCGTGGTCGCTGTCATCCTTGACTGCATCGACGAGAACGCCAAGACGTTTTACCGGCGCTGGGATTTCCGCGAGTTGCCCGGCCACGGCAACCGGCTTTACTTGAGCTGGATGCAACTCGAGGCCATGATGTCTGTCGGCTGACAGCACCGTGTGTGCGACACTGACGGCTTGTGCCGCCTTGAAACGATGCGATTGTTTGCACCCATGACCAGCCTGCAACTCATCTGTCCGGGACTCTTCGGCGCCGACGTCGGCGGGGCGGGGCCGTTGGACCGGACCCCGGCCCTGGACCGCCTGCTGGCCCGCGCCAACGCCCGGGAGACCCCGCCCCGCGATCCACTGGCGACCCTGGCCGGTGCCTTCGGCCTCACGTCCTCCCCGGACCTGGACTTGCCCACCGCTGCCCTCTGCCTGCTGGCCGAGGCGCCCGAGCTGGCGCTGGACGGCGACTGGTGCCACGCCGATCCGGTCCACCTGCATGCCGATCGGGACCGGCTGCTACTCTTTGGCGGCCCGTCGCTCGCGGTGGAGCCCGCTGAAGCGGCGGCCCTGGTGGCCGCATTCAACCTGCACTTTGGTGAGGACGGTTTGCGACTGGTGGCGCCACGGCCGGAGTCCTGGTATCTGCGGGCGGAGGTTGGCCCACGGCTGCGCACCAACCCGCTGCACGCCGTGACCGGACAGGCCCTGGATGCCTTTCTGCCCACCGGGGCGGACGCGCGCGCCTGGAACCGCTGGCAGAATGAGGCGCAGATGCTGTTCTACCAGCACCCGATCAACCAGGAGCGGCAGCGCCTGGGTCGGCCGACCATCAGCGGGGTCTGGACCTGGGGTGGTGGGGTCCTGCCCCAGGTCCCCGCCGCGCCCGCGCTGACGATTGCCGACCATCCTTTGGCCCTGGGTCTGACGCGGGCGGCCGGCGGGCGCCAGTTGGGGCTGGACGCACTGACCGAGGCGCCGTTTTCCTGGCCCGGGACTGGGGTGCAGCCATCGACCGACGTGCTGATCTTCTGGGATGGGCTCTGGTGGCCAGCCCTGGCGGGCGACCTGGATGCCTGGTGCGCCGCCTTGGCGGACTTGGAGACCCTGGTTGCCAGGCTTTCCGGCGAGTTGGCGGGCGGGCGGGTCCGTTCACTGACGCTCGATGACGGGCAGCGCTGGACCTTCACCCTGACCGCGTGGGGGCAGCGCCGGGTCTGGCGGCGCGGCGGCGGGTTGCGGGAGCGGATGCGCGGCCTTGATCGGAAGCCCTCGCGCTAAAGCGTCGCGGCCGGGGGCCGCTCCTACCAGTGCTCCCCGAAGGGGCGCAGATCCAACTCGAAGGTCCAGGCGGAGCGCGGCTGACGGGTGAGGAAGAAGATGGGTGGATGTCACGGACGGGGCAATTGTGACCCCAGCCGGCCCGGCTGACCAGGGTCGGCGAGGCCTGAAACTGCTTCGGCACAGACGCTCGGTGCATTGGTCGGTTAGACTTAACCCCCATCTCGAAAATATTGGACCCGCCCCTTTTTATCTGGACCCGGCACTATGACCGACTCGCCCCCGCTGACCGCCCCCTCCCGCGCCACCCCGCAGACCCACCAGCGGGGCGCGGACAAGGTCTCGCGCATCCCGGTCAAGGTGGAGCCCGCGGTGCCGGTGTTGCGTAAGCCCGCCTGGATCCGCGCCAAGGCGCCGGTGGGGCCGGAGGTGGCGCGGATCAAGCGCCTGCTGCGCGAGGCGCAGTTGGCCACGGTGTGCGAGGAGGCCAACTGTCCCAATCTCGGTGAGTGCTTCCATCAAGGCACCGCCACCTTCATGATCCTGGGGGATGTCTGCACCCGTCGCTGTCCCTTCTGCGACGTGGCCCACGGCCGGCCCCAACCGGTGGACCCGGCGGAGCCGGCGCACCTGGCCCAGTCGATCGCCGCCATGGGGCTGCGCTATGTGGTCATCACCTCGGTGGATCGGGACGATCTGCGCGACGGCGGCGCCGGGCACTTTGCCGATTGCCTGCGCGCGGTGCGTAGCCGCTGCCCGCAGACTCGCTTGGAGGTGCTGGTGCCGGACTTCCGCGGCCGGGTGGCGGTCGCCTTGGAGCAGTTTGTAGACGCGGCGGTGCCGGACGTATTCAACCACAATCTGGAGACGGTTCCCCGGCTCTATGCCCAGGCGCGCCCCGGGGCCGATTATCGGGGGTCGCTGGACCTGCTGGGCCAATTCAGGGCCAGACACCCTGAAATACCCACCAAATCCGGTATCATGCTGGGCCTGGGCGAGGATGCCCCCGAGGTGCTGGCGGTCATGGCGGACCTGCGTGCCCAGGGTTGTGAGATGTTGACCCTGGGCCAATATCTCCAACCGACCCGCGACCACCTGCCGGTGCGCCGTTACTGGACCCCGGCGGAGTTCGACGACTTGCGGCTGGCCGGGGAGTCCATGGGCTTTGCCAACGTGGCCAGCGGTGCCATGGTCCGTTCCTCTTACCACGCCGACCTTCAGGCCCAGGGTCTGGCCGCGCCGCCTGCTCGGGCGGCCGAAATCGCCGCCGCGCGAAGCCCCGAGTGAACCCCGTACCGAACTCACCGCGACCGAAAATTGCGCATACCCCTTGCCCTATCGGTCAAAATCTGGCATACCTGTATAGATGATACGCGCGCAGAACATTTTCCTCGTGGGGCCCATGGGGGCAGGTAAGAGCACCGTCGGCCGACAGCTGGCGGAGGCCTTGTCCTATACCTTCAAGGACAGCGACCACGAAATCCAGCGACGCACCGGCGTCGACATCCCCACCATCTTCGAATTTGAGGGCGAAGCGGGCTTCCGTGCCCGTGAGCGACAGGTGATCGAGGCCCTGGCGACGGAGGAGCGGATCGTGCTCGCCACCGGCGGCGGCGCCGTGCTCGACGCCGAGAACCGCCAGAACCTGGCCTCCCGCGGCGTGGTGATCTATCTGCACTGCACCCCGGAACAGCAGTTCAGTCGCACCTCTCGCGACCGCGGTCGGCCGTTGCTCCAGACCGAGGACCCGCTACAGAGGCTGCGTGAGCTGATGGACGAGCGCGACCCGCTCTACCGTCAGGTGGCCGATCTGGTGGTCTCCACCGAGAAGCGCGGCACCGCCTCGGTGGTCAAGGAGATCCGCCGCCGGCTCGAGTCCGAGGAGTCCTGAGCCGGTTGTTGGAAAGGGCCGTTCTCACGCCAAGGCGCCAAAACGCCAATTTTATTCAATGTGTTATCAGTATTTGGCCAGGTATCCCGAGGGTCTCTGGGCAGTGCTGGGACTGCATTGGTTCTCTTTGCGTCTTGGCGTCTTGGCGCCTTGGCGTGAGCAAATTCCGGATTTAGGTTAATCAGGATGTCTACGACCCTGAGCGTCTCACTCGGCGCGCGCAGCTACCCCATCTTCATCGGCGCCGGTCTGCTCGCCGACCCCGGCTGCTACCGGCCCTACATCCCGGGCCGGCAGGTGACGATCGTCACCAACGAGACGGTTGCCCCGCTGTATCTCGCGGCCGTTCAGTCCGCCCTTGAGGGCTACCGGGTCGAGACCGTCATCCTCCCCGACGGCGAGGTCTACAAGACCCAGGCGGTGCTTGAGCGCATCTACGACGCCCTGCTCGGTGCCCGCTTCAGTCGGGACTCGACACTTATAGCCCTTGGCGGCGGGGTGATCGGCGACATGGCCGGCTTTGCGGCCGCCTGCTATCAGCGCGGCGTGGCCTTCATTCAGGTGCCGACCACCCTGCTGGCGCAGGTGGACTCCTCGGTCGGCGGCAAGACCGGGATCAATCACCCCTTAGGCAAGAACATGATCGGGGCCTTCCACCAGCCCCGCGCGGTGATCGCCGATACCGCGACCCTCGACACCCTGCCGGGGCGGGAGCTCTCCGCCGGACTCGCGGAGGTGATCAAATACGGTCTGATCCGTGACGCCGCCTTCTTCGACTGGCTCGACACCAACCTGACGGCCCTGCGCGAGTGTGACCCCGCAGCATTGGCCGAGGCCATCCGGCGCTCCTGCGAAAACAAGGCCGAGGTGGTGGCCGCGGATGAGCATGAGGCAGGGGAGCGCGCCCTGCTCAACCTGGGTCATACCTTCGGTCACGCCATCGAGACCGGCGCCGGCTATGGCAACTGGCTCCACGGCGAGGCGGTCGGGGCCGGCATGTGCATGGCCGCGGACCTCTCCGCGCGTCTGGGCTGGCTCAGTGCCGCGGACCTGCAACGCACCCGCGACCTGATCGAACGCGCCGGGCTGCCGATTGCCGCGCCGCCTGAGCTCTCGGCCGAGCGCCTCCTGGAATTGATGGCTGTGGACAAGAAGGTGCTGGACGGCCGGCTGCGTCTGGTCCTGCTGCGCGGGATCGGCTCGGCGCTGGTCACGGACCAGTTCGACCCGGCGCACCTGCGTGCGACCCTGGGTGGCTAGCCAGAATATCTCACGCCAAGGCGCCAAGCACGCCAAGGTTTTGAGTGTGAAAGCAGCGTCGGGAATGTTGGTAAGTTCGTCGGTGCGTCAATCAGGGGGCCAGTTATCGACTAATCGACTGTTTTCTTGGCGAGCTTGGCGCCTTGGCGTGATAAATTCCCTTTCCAGTATCGCGCCTGCAAGCCGCTCCCACGAGCGACTTCCTCTTGTCGGAATAAATGCCCCGCCATGGTGCAACCCGCACCGATTCCGCCCACGCTGCGTGCCCGTTTCAGCCCCCGGTCGACGCCTTTTTGCCCCCACGGGCTCACGCAGCCATGGCACACTGAATGCTAGCGCGATATGATCGCCGGTCGCGCGCCGTCGGTTGCCCCTGAGCCGACGACGCTTAAGCCCGAGTTTCCAGTTTCTTTAGGTGGGTTGCCGCGCACGATGGGCACCGACCAGGGTCCGAAGACGCCGGATTTCAGGGGATTGTGTCGGCCGGTCCGGGTCAGGCGACCCCGGCCGTTGCCAGGTGGATGCGTGACGCCCCCGCGCGACACAATCCCAAACCGTTACGCTCCAGGTACCTACGAGGTCAGCGATGAACCTGCGTGCCCTTCCGCCCGCACAGGGTCTCTATAACCCGGCCAACGAACACGATGCCTGCGGCGTCGGGTTCGTCTGCCATATCAAGAATCAGCGCAGCCATGCCATTGTCCGGCAGGGCCTGGAGCTGTTGCAGCGCCTGACCCATCGCGGCGCCGTGGGTGCCGACCCGCGGGCCGGCGACGGGGCGGGCATCCTGCTCCAGATCCCGGACGCCTTCTTCCGCGCGGTGGTGGACTTTGAGCTGCCCCCCGCCGGGACCTATGGTGTGGGCATGCTCTTCCTGCCCCAAGACCCGGCGGCGCGCGAACAGACCCAGGCCACGGTCGAGCGGCGCCTCACCGAGGGTGGTCAGGTGTTGCTCGGTTGGCGCGACGTGCCGGTCGACAACAGCGTGCTCGGCCATAGCGTGCTGCCGACCGAGCCCGTGGTCCGCCAGCTCTTCATCGGCCGCGGTGCCAACTGCCCGGACGCCGCCGCCTTCGAGCGCAAGCTGTTCGTCATCCGCAAGCAGATGGACAACGCGATCCGCGCGGCCGGCATCGACAAGACCGCCTTCTATGTGACCTCCATGTCCGCCCAGACCATCGTCTATAAGGGCATGTTGCTGGCCGATCAGGTGGGCTCCTACTTTCTGGACCTGGCGGACCCGCGTGTCGCCTCGGCCCTGGCCCTGGTGCATCAGCGCTTCTCCACCAACACCTTCCCGACCTGGGACCTGGCCCACCCTTTCCGGATGATCTGCCACAACGGGGAGATCAACACCTTGCGCGGCAACCTCAACTGGATGGCGGCGCGCCGGCACACCATGCGCTCGCAGATCCTGGGCGAGGACCTGGATACCATCTGGCCGCTGATCCCCGAGGGCCAGTCGGACTCCGCCAGCTTCGACAATGCACTGGAACTGCTGGTGATGGGCGGCTACAGCCTGGCCCACGCCATGATGCTGCTGATCCCCGAGGCCTGGGCCGGCAACAAGGAGATGGACACCCAGCGGCGCGCCTTCTACGAGTACCACGCGGGCCTGATGGAGCCCTGGGACGGCCCGGCGGCCGTGGCCTTCACCGACGGGCGCCAGATCGGTGCCACGCTCGACCGCAACGGCCTGCGCCCCGCCCGCTACCTGGTCACCAATGACGATCTGGTGATCATGGCCTCCGAGATGGGCGTGCTGGACATCGAAGAGTCCCGCATCGTCAAGAAGTGGCGGTTGCAGCCCGGCAAGATGCTCCTGATCGACCTGGAGCAGGGCCGCATCATCGACGACGCCGAGATCAAGGCGGAGCTGGCGGGCGCCCACCCCTACCGCGATTGGCTCAACCGCACCCAGATCCACTTAGACGACCTGCCGACCAACGTCGCGCCCATGGCCCCGGACGCCGACACCCTGCTCAATGCCCAGCAGGCCTTCGGCTATACCCAGGAGGACATCAAGTTCCTGCTCACGCCGATGGTGGTGACGGGGCAGGAGGCGGTCGGCTCCATGGGTGCCGACAATCCGCCCTCGGTGCTGTCGCAGCGGCCCAAGCACCTGTCGAGCTATTTCCAGCAGAACTTCGCCCAGGTGACCAACCCGCCGATCGACCCGATCCGCGAGGAGCTGGTGATGTCGCTGGTGTCGCTGATCGGCCCGCGGCCCAACCTGCTCGGCATCAACGAGGCCGGCACCCACTGGCGTCTGGAGGTCCACCAGCCGGTGCTGACCAACCAGGACCTGGAGCGCGTGCGCCATATCGAGGACAACTCGGGTGGCGCCTTCCGGACCCGCACCCTGCACATGGTCTACCCGTCGGCGGACGGTGCGGCCGGCATGGGCGCGGCCCTGGAGCGGCTGTGCCACGAGGCCGAGCAGTCGGTACACGACGGCTACAACATCCTGATCCTCTCCGACCGCAATACCAACCTGGATCACATCCCGATCCCGGCCCTGTTGGCCACCTCGGCGGTCCATCATCACCTGATCCGCCAGGGGATGCGCACCAGCGCCGGGCTGGTGGTGGAGACCGGGTCGGCGCTTGAGGTCCATCACTATGCGGTCCTGGCGGGTTATGGCGCCGAGGCGATCAACCCCTATCTGGCCTTCGACACCATCGACTCGCTGCTGCCGAGCTTCAGCGAGAAGTTGAGCTTCGAGGAGGCGCAGAAGCGTTATATCAAGGCGGTCGGCAAGGGGTTGCTGAAGGTCATGTCCAAGATGGGCATCTCCACCTTCCAGTCCTATTGCGGGGCGCAGATCTTCGATGCGATCGGGCTCAACACGCCCTTCGTCGATCGCTATTTCACCGGCACCCAGACCATGGTCGAGGGCATCGGCCTCGCGCAGGTCGCCCAGGAGGCGGCGCGCTGGCACGCCCAGGGCTATGGCAACGAGCAGATCTACCGCACCCAGTTGGACGTGGGCGGCGACTATGCCTTCCGGCTGCGCGGCGAGGATCACGTCTGGACCCCGGACAGCATCGCCAAGCTCCAACACGCCGCCCGCGCCAATAGCTGGGAGACCTACGAGCAGTTCGCGCGGCTGGTCAACGAGCAGAACGAGCACCTGTTGACCTTCCGCGGGCTCATGGACTTCCATTGGGCCGAGGTGCCGTTGCCGCTCGATGAGGTCGAACCGGCCAAAGAGATCGTCAAGCGCTTCGCCACCGGCGCCATGTCGTTCGGCTCCATCTCCTACGAGGCCCACTCGACCCTGGCCAAGGCGATGAATGCCCTGGGCGGCAAGTCCAACACCGGTGAGGGCGGCGAGGAGCCCGAGCGCTTCAACCCGCTGCCGGACGGCTCCCCAAACCCCGAGCGCTCGGCCATCAAGCAGGTGGCATCGGGCCGTTTTGGCGTGACCACCGAGTATCTGGTCAACGCCGACGACATCCAGATCAAGATCTCCCAGGGCGCCAAGCCGGGCGAGGGCGGTCAGTTGCCCGGTCACAAGGTCAGCCCCTGGATCGCCCGGGTGCGTCACAGCACCGCCGGTGTGGGCCTGATCTCCCCGCCGCCGCACCACGACATCTATTCGATCGAGGACCTGGCGCAGCTCATCCATGATCTGAAGAACGTCAATCCCAAGGCGCGGATCTCGGTCAAGTTGGTGTCCGAGATCGGCGTCGGCACGGTCGCCGCGGGCGTCTCCAAGGCCCATGCCGACCATGTGACCATCTCCGGTTATGACGGCGGCACCGGCGCGAGCCCGCTGACCTCGATCAAGCACGCCGGCTCCCCGTGGGAGATCGGCCTGGCCGAGACCCACCAGACACTGGTGCTCAACAACCTGCGCGGGCGCATCGCGGTGCAGGTCGACGGCGGGATGCGCACCGGCCGCGACGTGGTCATCGGTGCCCTGCTGGGGGCGGACGAGTTCGGCTTTGCCACCGCGCCGCTGATCGTCTCCGGCTGCATCATGATGCGCAAATGTCACCTGAACACCTGCCCGGTGGGTGTCGCGACCCAGGACCCGGAACTGCGCAAGCGCTTCACCGGCCAGCCTGAGCACATCATCAACTACCTGTTCTTCGTCGCCGAGGAGATGCGCCAGATCATGGCGCGGCTGGGTTTCCGCACCGTCACCGAGATGGTCGGCCAGTCCGACCGCCTGGAGATGCGCCGCGCCATCGACCACTGGAAGGCGCAGGGGCTCGACTTCACCCGGCTGCTCGCCAAGCCCAAGGTCGGCGTGGATGTGGCCGTCTCCTGGCGGGACACCCAGGACCACGGGTTGGACCAGGCCCTGGACCACGAACTGATCGCCAAGGCCCGGCCCGCGCTGGAAGACGGCAAGCCGGTCAGCATCGAGACCCGGGTTCACAACTACAACCGCACCGTCGGCGCCATGCTGTCGGGCCGGGTGGCGGAGCGCTACGGTCACGCCGGCTTGCCCGATGACACCATCCACATCAAGGCCTATGGCACCGTCGGCCAGTCGTTCGGCGCCTGGGTGGCCCGGGGTGTGACCATCGAGCTGGAAGGGGAGGGCAACGACTATGTCGGCAAGGGACTGTCCGGCGGGCGCCTGATCATCTACCCGCCCAAGGACTGCGCCATCGCGCGGGCCGAGGACAACATCATCGTCGGCAATACCGTCCTGTACGGCGCCATCGGCGGTGAGTGTTATTTCCGCGGGGTGGCCGGCGAGCGCTTCTGTGTGCGCAACTCCGGTGCCACCGCGGTGGTGGAAGGGGTCGGCGACCACGGCTGCGAATACATGACCGGCGGTATCGCCGTGGTCCTGGGACCCACCGGGCGCAACTTCGCGGCCGGTATGTCGGGCGGCATCGCCTATGTGCTCGATGGCGACGGCAGCTTTGAGGGCCGCTGCAACCTCTCCATGGTGGAACTGCAACCCATCCCCTCGGAGGACGCGGCCCTGGAGGCGCTCGACCATCAGGGCGGGGACATGGAGAACCACGGGTTGGTGGACATCAGCCGCGACATGACCCGCTACGACGCCAAGCGGCTGAAGGGGATCATCGAGCGCCACCTGCATTACACCGACTCGGACGTCGCGCGGCGTATCCTCGATGACTGGGCGGTGTACCTGCCGCGCTTCATCAAGGTGATGCCGGTCGATTACAAACAGGCGCTGGCGCAGATGCAGGCCAAGCAAAGCCGCCCGCCCCAGCCCAGCAAGCAGCGCCCGAATGCCGTCACGCGGGAGATCAGCCATGGGTAAGCCGACTGGATTCAAGGAGTTCGATCGTCGCGACCGACGCTATGCGCCGGTGTCCGACCGGGTGGTCAACTACCAGGAGTTCGTCATCCCCTTGAGCGATGCCGAGGTCGGCACCCAGGGGGCGCGCTGTATGGACTGCGGCATCCCCTTCTGTCATCAGGGTTGCCCGGTCAACAACATCATTCCGGATTGGAATGACCTGGTCTATAAGGGCGACTGGGAGACGGCGATCGAGGTCCTGCACTCCACCAACAACTTCCCGGAGTTCACCGGCCGCATCTGCCCCGCCCCCTGCGAGGCCTCTTGTACGCTCAACATCGACGACAGCCCGGTGGCCATCAAGACCATCGAATGCGCCATCGTCGACAAGGCGTGGGAACAGGGCTGGATCAAGCCCCAGGTCCCGCAGCGGCGCACCGGCAAGCGGGTGGCCGTGGTCGGCTCCGGTCCGGCCGGGCTGGCCTGCGCCCAGCAGTTGGCGCGCGCCGGTCATCAGGTCGCGGTCTATGAGAAGGCCGACCGCATCGGCGGTCTGCTGCGCTATGGCATCCCGGACTTTAAGCTGTCAAAGACGCTCATCGACCGGCGCCAATCGCAGATGCGCACCGAGGGCGTGGAGTTCCACACCCATGCCCATATCGGCGTCGACATCCCGATCGGCAAACTGCGCGCCGACTATGACGCACTGGTCCTGGCCGGCGGCTCCGAGCAGCCCCGCGACCTGCCGGCGCCCGGGCGGGAACTCTCCGGTATTCACTTCGCCATGGACTTCCTCACCCGCAACAGCAAGCGGGTGCAGGGCTCCTATGTGCCGGATGAGGCCTTCATCAACGCCCAGGGCAAGCGGGTGCTGGTGATCGGCGGCGGCGATACGGGTTCCGATTGCATCGGCACCTCCAACCGCCATGGCGCCAAGTCGGTCATCCAGATCGAGATCCTGGACAAACCCCCGGTGAAGGAAGACAAGGGACTGACCTGGCCCGACTGGCCGAACAAGCTGCGCACCTCCTCATCGCAAGAGGAGGGCGGCGAGCGCCATTGGAATGTGCTGACCAAGGGCTTCGTCGGCGACGATCAGGGGCGCGTCCAGGCGGTCAAGTATTGTCTGGTGCGCTGGGACAAGGACGCCGATGGCCGCTGGCAGATGAGCGAGGTCCCGGGGTCGGAGGCCGAATTCAAGGTCGATCTGGTGCTGCTCGCCATGGGCTTCGTCCACCCGGTCCACACCGGCATGATCGAGGCGCTCAAGGCCGACACCGGCCTGGAACTCGACCCCCGCGGCAACCTCAAGGCCCCCACCGAGGGGGTGGGCGCCTACCAGACCTCGGTCCCCGGGGTCTTCGGCGCCGGCGACATGCGCCGCGGCCAGTCGCTGGTGGTCTGGGCCATCCGCGAGGGGCGCCAGTGTGCGCGCGCGGTGGACGAGTGGCTGATGGGGCGGTCGGATTTGCCGAGGTAGGCGCGCTGGGCTCGCTTCTCGTGACACCGCTCCAGCGGTGTCACGCATGTGTCTGGCGCTGTGCGCCCCGGGTGTCGGCGGACGCAACGACGGCCTTGTTCATCGTTCCGGCCAGCGGCGGTCTGTCTGCAACTGGAGGTCGAGGCTTTAGCCGGTGGCGGTTCCCAACATCTCCAATCAAAATCAATGGTGCCCGCACGCCGGTCCGGCTAAAGCCTCGACCTCCAGTGACCGGAACGACGATCACGGCCAGACCTCGGTAGACATCCGCGATGGCAATACTCGACAAAATCACCGTCGCCGGCTTCAAGTCGATCCGCAGCCTCGATAATTTTGAACTGCGGAACCTCAATGTGCTGATCGGTGCCAACGGCGCCGGCAAGAGTAATTTCATCGGCCTCTTTCAACTGCTCTCCGCGCTCATGGCGAAGCGGCTTCAATTATTCGTGCAGGAGCACGATGGCCCGGACGCGATCCTGTTCGGGGGGCGCAAGAAGACACCCGTTCTGCACGTTGAGCTTTTTTTCGGCAACAATGCCTACGAGATCGAGCTGAAGCCGGCAGGCCAGCGATTGATCTTTCAAACCGAAAATACGAAGTTCTTTAGCTTACCCTACCATCTTCCACACTTTCTCGGCACTGCGCATCAGGAGGCGCTACTTCCCGATGCCAGTGACACCTTCACCCGGGTCGCACAAAAGGCGCTCGCCAGTTGGCGCATCTATCACTTTCACGACACCAGTACCTCCGCGGCGGTTCGCCAGGCCGGTGCGGTGCGGGATAACCTGCTCTTAAAGCCCGATGCGGGCAATCTCGCCGCCTTCCTGCGCAGACTCCGCCAAGCTGCGTCCTGACACAATCCTGATCGACGAGCCCGAACTGGGACTCCATCCCTATGCCGTCGCGATACTCGCCACCCTGCTGCGTCAGGCAAGTGGCGGTGGCAAGCAGTTCATCGTTTCCACCCAATCAGTCGAACTCGTCAACGAGTTGTCGCCTCAGGACGTCATCGTCGTCGATCGCAAGGACGGCGCTTCGGTCTTCGAGCGGCTCGACGCGGAGCGACTCAAAGACTGGCTCGAGGATTACGCCTTAGGTGAGTTGTGGAAGATGAATGTGCTGGGCGGGAGGCCGTCGCGGTGATCGAGGTCATCGTGGTCGGGGAGGGCCAAACCGAAGATGCATTCATCCGCGATCGAGGCAGCATTCGCGGCGTCTGTTATCGAGCGCTCTGAATGTCGGGCTGAACGGTTCTTGGCCTACATCCAGCCCTACGAGTTCGAAGCACTGCTGTTTTCCGGGATCGCGCGGGTCGCCGAGGTCGAATCACAGTGGCACGGCCAACTCGGGCTATTGCGGCAAGCCAGGAATGACGCGAAAAGCCCAGAGCATATCAATGATGGGCCGACCACCCACCCATCGGCCGGACTGGCAGCTTTACGTCATCCGCGCTACCAAAAGACGCTGCATGGTTCGCAGATCGCCGGGCGCATCGGCTTGGAGCAAATGCGGACCGAGTGCAGCCATTTCGCTGCCTGGCTGACACGCATCGGGTCGCTACGGCCGCTGACACTACCGGCCGGGTAGGGCGTTCCGCGCGGCTGGTCGCTGCTAGCCTGAGGCCATCCGCGAGCGAGGGGCGCCAATGCGCGCGAGTGGTGGATGACTGGCTGATGGGGCGGCCCGATGTGCCCAGGCAGGGGGCGCGTCTGGCTCAGCAGCTCGCGGTCTTCATTGCGGCCGGGACGCCGCAATCCAGGCCAGGGACGGTACCTCGCAGGCGGTCGCGACCCGGCGGAACGACCTTCGGCAGGGGCTGGCGCCCTGGTCCAAGCCGACCGCACCAAGATAAAGAGGCGGCCTTCGGGCCGCTTTTCCTTTGGTGCCCCGGATGTCGTATACTAAGTCCCAACGCCCTGGGAGGGACCGACCTCATGATTGCGACCGCCAAGCTCGATAACACCAACCACCGTCAAACCGTGCGGCTGCCCGCCGGCTTCGAGCTTGCCGGCAAGGAGGTCTGGGTCCGCAAGGACGATGTGACCGGTGAGCTTACCCTGAGCCCGAAACCGCCCAGCCCAGACCAAGACCGCCTGAAAGCCCTGTTCGCCCTACTGGACGAGGCGCCGTTGCCGGATGACTTTCTCGCCGATCATCCAAATGCCGTTGAGTATCTTACGCGGCTGTAGACGCGACAATTAACTCGAGCCGCTTATTGGGGTCGGAATATCGTGGCCTGTCCCTAATTGCCTCCCTCTCCCATAGGGGGAGGGTGATTAGGCGCGCGCCCCCGGCGCGACTTTCACGGTCATCCGACCGATCCACTCACGCCGCCGCGCCCCCGGACTCAATGGCCCAAGACCGCCCGCCAGCCACCTTGGCTCGGCAACACCAGGGCCTTCGCCAGATAGACCGCCTCGACGGCCTGGGCTGAGGTGATGTTGGTCAGGGTGCAGGTCTGTCCGATCTGACCGGCGCAGGCCCCGCGCCAACCGGCAAAGAGATAACGCGGGTTGCCGTGCGCGGTGCAGGTGCTGGCGCCACCACTGCTCACCGGGTTGGGCGTACATCTCACCGTCCCCCCGGCTGCCGGGCTCGCGGTGGCGGTGATGGTGTTGGCGTTCCTTCCCACGATCGCGGCCATGTGAGACCCGCCGGCACTCAAATCGAGGATCGACTGGCCGGACAATAGACCACTCCGATCCACCGCCACCGGGACCCATGAATCCGCGTTGGTGCCGTTGCCCAACTGGCCAGACCCGTTGTAGCCCCAGCAGGCGGCGGTGCCGTCGGTGGCCAAGGCGCAGGTGTACAGGTTCCCCGCACTGACCTGGGCGATGGTCTTGCCGTTCAGCACCCCGCTGCGATCCACCGCCACCGGGACGCATGAATCGCTGGTGGTGCCGTTGCCCAACGCGCCATTCCCGTTCAAACCCCAGCAGGCGGCGGTGCCGTCGGTCGCCAAGGCGCAGGTGTGATAGGACCCCACGCTGACCTGGGCGATGGTCTTGCCGTTCAACACCCCGCTGCGATCCACCGCCACCGGGACCCATGAATCCGCGTTGGTGCCGTCGCCCAACGCGCTATACCCGTTTGAGCCCCAGCAGGCAGCGGTGCCGTCGGTGGCCAAGGCGCAGGTGTGATAGGTCCCCGCGCTGACCTGGGCGATGGTCTTGCCGTTCAACACCCCGCTGCGATCCACCGCCACCGGGACCGATGAGTTGATGTTGGTGCCGTTGCCCAACGCGCCAGTCCCGTTGTCACCCCAGCAGGCGGCGGTGCCGTCGGTCGCCAAGGCGCAGGTGTGATAGGTCCCCGCGCTGACCTGGGCGATGGTCTTGCCGTTCAACACCCCGCTGCGATCCACCGCCACCGGGACCCATGAATCGCTGGTGGTGCCGTTGCCCAACTGGCCATAGACGTTTAAGCCCCAGCAGGCGGCGGTGCCGTCGGTCGCCAAGGCGCAGGTGTGATAGATCCCCGCGCTGACCTGGGCGATGGTCTTGCCGTTCAACACCCCGCGGCGATCCACCGCCACCGGGACCGATGAACTGTTGTTGGTGCCGTCGCCCAACTGGCCAGACGAGTTGGCACCCCAGCAGGCGGCGGTGCCGTCGGTGGCCAAGGCGCAGGTGTGCCAGCCCCCCGCACTGACCTGGGCGATGGTCTTGCCGTTCAGCACCCCGCTGCGATCCACCGCCACCGGGACCGATGAGTTGATGTTGGTGCCGTTGCCCAACTCGCCATGGAGGTTGTAACCCCAGCAGGCGGCGGTGCCGTCGGTGGCCAAGGCGCAGGTGTAATAGATCCCCGGGCTGACCTGGGCGATGGTCTTGCCGTTCAACACCCCGCTGCGATCCACCGCCACCGGGACCCATGAATCGCTGGTGGTGCCGTTGCCCAACTGGCCATACCCGTTGTAGCCCCAGCAGGCGGCGGTGCCGTCGGTGGCCAAGGCGCAGGTGTAAGAGGCCCCCGCGCTGACCTGGGCGATGGTCTTGCCATTCAACACCCCGCTGCGATCCACCGCTACCGGGACCCATGAATTGGTGTTGGTGCCGTTGCCCAACTGGCCATTCCAGTTGTCACCCCAGCAGGCGGCGGTGCCGTCGGTGGCCAAGGCGCAGGTGTGAGCGGTCCCCGCGCTGACCTGGGCGATGGTCTTGCCATTCAACACCCCGCTGCGATCCACCGCCACCGGGACCGATGAATACGTGTTGGTGCCGTTGCCCAACTGGCCATTCCAGTTGTAGCCCCAGCAGGCGGCGGTGCCGTCGGTGGCCAAGGCGCAGGTGTGAAGACGCCCCGCGCTGACCTGGGTGAGGGTCTTGCCGTTCAGCACCCCGCTGCGATCCACCGCGACCGGGACCCATGAATCCGTGTTGGTGCCGTTGCCCAACTGGCCATACCAGTTGTAACCCCAGCAGGCGGCGGTACCGTCGGTGGCCAAGGCACAGGTGTGATAGTCCCCCGTACTGACCTGGGCGATGGTCTTGCCATTCAACACCCCGCTGCGATCCACCGCCACCGGGACCGATGAATTGGTGTTGGTGCCGTTGCCCAACTGGCCATAGTCGTTTAAGCCCCAGCAGGCGGCGGTGCCGTCGGTGGTCAAGGCGCAGGTGTCTTCGACCCCCGCACTGACCTGGGCGATGGCCTTGCCCAGCAACCCACCCACCGCCATCGGGACCCATGAAGCCATGTTGGTGCCGTTGCCCAACTGGCCGTATGTGTTGTCACCCCAAGCCACACCCGATCCCCCGGCCCCGGCCCCGGGCGGCGCCAGCACCAGGGCGAGTGCGACCCCATGCACCCAATACCAAACCGACCGGACCGGATCAGTCCCCGACCGGCAATCGACCCTAAACCACCAAGGCATCAACGAATGCATCCCGATTGGACTCCACAATGATTGACATGAGATCGCAGAAAAAACCCACTAATTGTAGTCCGTCGGTCGGGTTAGGCGCGCGCGATACAGCGCCTCTATTGAAAACAGCGGCTTGCCGCGCACCGTAACCCGACACCCCGGCCTCCTGCGTCGGATGAGGGCGCGCGCGAAACCCTGGTTTCGACATCCGATGCCGTACCACGCGCGCCTGACGCCCATGGCGCCCGCGCCACCCCACAAGATGAAAGTGGCGGGCGCCGGCCGTTCCCCCACCCCTCCCTCTCCCATAGGGGGAGGGTGATTAGGCGCGCGCTCCCGGCGCGACTTTCACGGTCATCCGACCGATCCACTCACGCCGCCGCGTGCCGGGACTCAATGGCCAAAGACCGCCCGCCAGCCACCTTGGCTCGGCAACACCAGGGTCTTCGCCAGATAGACCG
>NZ_CAJAXH010000112.1 GCF_903946935.1 uncultured Thiodictyon sp. | reverse complement strand
TGGTGCGCCGCACCAGCTGGGCCGCGTCGAATTTCGTCACATCAACCCCAGACCCGGAATCCCTCGTCATTTCCCGCCAGGACTGGCAATGCGTGCTGGATCAACTGGCCTCGACTCCCTGAAATGGCCAAAGTCGAGATTGGACGGAATGATCGATTCCGGGACAATCGTCGGAGGCTGAACACGAAAAGGGGGAAATGGGGGACTTACCACAATATCCGCCGCTGGCAATCCTCCTTACGATACTGTGTCCGCGGGGTGGACTTCTCTACTGTGTTTCCGGGATGAGTTCCAACGCGGCGTCGCCAACGCCGCTTGAGCGTATGCAGGCCAAGTTTGCAGTTTGCGGACGGGCTGTCGTGCGGACAAGCGTCCGCTGACGCAGCAGGTCCGCGGTCAGCGGCGCCAGATACCGGGGCTCCGGCTCTGCCTCCAGTCGCAGCTTGGTCGGCCGCAGCATCACCAGGGCACCGTCGCCGCCCGCGAACTCCAGGTCCGCGACATCAATGGCCACCAACCCAGCATGTCGGTCACAAACCGCACCAGCAGTTCCGGCCGGGTCGGGAGACGGATGCGGTCGCGCTCGTCCGGATACCAAGCCGCCGCCCGACCCAGTGCCCAGGTCCGGAAGACCGCCCAGTCGCAGGCCCAGGCGATGCGGGTGTTCGGCGCGGCGGCCTCCAGCGCGGTGGTAATGGAGAGGCTCGAGGTCGCCAGCCAATCGTCACCGCGGAAGAGCGCGTGGGCGACCGCGCCCGGCAGACGGCCGAGGGCGGGGTCGAAACGCCCGCAGGGTGCGAGCGCGGTCACACCCGCTCCATGGCCACGACGCCCGATTTGATGGACCGACGGGTCCCGCCGAAGTTGATGTCCAGGATGTCCTGGTCGCGAATGCCGACCACCAGGCCATCGCCGAAGAAGGGGTGTCGCACCCGGTCGTTGATGCCCCAGTCGCCGGGGGGCACCGGGGCCGTCGGCGGCTGCGCCGGTGGTTGGTAGCGTTCCTCAAGCCCCACTTCGCCGAGGTACCGATTGAGCACCGGTGCCGCCTGGAGCGCCGCCTCCGGCAAGGGCGAGTCGGGGTCAGCGCCGGACAGCCGACGGGTGATCGCCTCCCCGAGTGCCGAACTGGTGCGCAGATTGGCCTCGAAGGCGAAGGGACTGGCGGCGGTCTTCGCCGAACCGGGACCCCGGGTGGGAGTGCCCAGCCAGGCCGCATCGAAGCGCGCATCCGGCGGCACGACCAGCAGGAGCTGTTCCTGGACGCGGGTCATCGCCACGTAGGCGAGCCGCCGTTCTTCCTCGGCACTCGCGCGGCGCGACGGGAACAGCCCGTCTTCCAGCCCGGTGACGATGACCAGGGGGAACTCGCGCCCCTTCACCTGGTGGATCGACGACAGCAGCACCGCGTCGCCGCCGGCCTCGTAGCGTTCGCGGGACCGCCGCAGCGCATCCATGCGGGCGACGAACTCACCCACCGTGGTGCGGGTACGCACCGCCCAGTCCAGGAGCGTCTGATAGGCCAACTCCTTTTCGGCTGCCGCCTCAGTGGTGGCCGAGGTGGCGAAGGCACTCACCAGATCGGTGGTGGCGGCATAGCACCGCAGCGCCTCGGCGGCCGGCAGGTCGGCCCAGCCCAGAGCCTCGTGCCACAGTTGCGCACGGTCGCTGATCCGCGTTTCGTGATAGGGCTTCTTGGCCTGGCGGGCGGTCTCCATGAGCAGGGTCGGGGCCTGCGCGGGGGCGCGGACGATGGCATCGGCCAGGGTATCGAGCGTGGCCGCCGTCAGCCACAGGGTCGGGGTTGCGAGCATGTGCCGGACGATCTCGCGCGCCCGCGGCTCGGCGAAGAGGGTGCCGGCGGCCAGGCGCAGGTAGCCGAGCAACCCGGCGATCTCGGGGACCCGGAAAAGGTCGTCCTTCGCCTTGACGTAGGGGATGTCGCGTTCCAGCAGGGCCAGTTCCAGGCTCAGGGTCTGTGCCCAGAGCCGGGCGAGGACCGCGACCTCGCGCAGCGACCGCCCGCCGCGCCGCCAGCCGTCGATGGCCGCCACCACCGCGGCCTGGTCCCCGGCCGAGGTGGCGTGGAGCACCTCAATGCCGGTGTCCGGCGTGGACGGTGCCGAAACGCACAGGGTGTCCATGCGGTTGCGGTTGTGGCCGATCAACTGGGCGGCGGCCAGCGACACCCGGTGGCCGAAGCGGAAGGTCCGGGACAGGGTGTAGCGGGTCGCCCCGGGGAAGTGCCGGGCGAACTCGCTCCCCATGACCTCCGGGCGCGCACCTCGCCAGGCGTAGATGCACTGCGAATCATCGCCCACCGCATTCAGGTGCGCCCGGGTACCCACCAGTTGGATCAGCAGTTCCACCTGGACGCGACTCACGTCCTGGAACTCATCGACCACCACCAGGTCCAGCTTGTTCGTGACCAGCGCGAGCGCCTTGGGGTTGGCGCGCATCACCGCCACGGGGTCCGACAGCAGATCGGCGAAGAACCGCAGGCCAGCCCGCTCCCGCGCCTGCTCAAAGCGCGCGAACGCCCGGACGAAGTAGGCGCAGGACGGCAGCAGGCCAAAGGTCGGGAAGGCGTCCGCGGCGGGCAGCAGGTCCGACTTGACCAGCCCGATGAAGGCGCGGAATGCCTCGAACGCGTCCTGGCTCGGGTACTCGTCGCTGCCCTCCTCCTTCAGCGCCGCCAGGGCGGCCTCGCGGGCGAGCTTCTTCTCCACGGCTTCGCTCGCCTCTAGCCGACGGCGGGGCAGCAGTTCGTGCTTCTCGAACAGCGCGATCAGCGACAGCCCCAGGCTGTGGAAGGTGGACACCTTGGGCGCGGCGCGGTGCGTCGGCAGCGCGCCCGCGAGCCGGGTCTGGAACTCCTTGGCCGCCTCGCGGTTGAAGGCGAGCACGCGGATACGCTCCGCCGGCACCCCCTGCTCCAGCAGGAACAGGACCCGGCCGACCAGCATGTGGGTCTTGCCCGAGCCGGCCACGGCGTAGGTCAGGCTATGGCCGCCGGTGTGCTCGATGGCGCGCAGTTGTTCGTCGGTGTAGCTCATGGCTTGCTCTGTTCGGGGACCATCTACCGGCTCCGCTCCAACTCCAGCCAGGTTTCCAGCCGCTGGCCCATGGGCACCAGGGCCGCGTGGGGAAAGCGCGGCGCTTTGGCCAGCGCCAGCTCGCGCCAGAACCGCACATGATCGCGGTCGCTGGTCTCGCCGTGGTCCTGGCGATAGGCCAGGTTTCCGCGAAAGTTCCCGTAGGTGATTCCGCCCCGCCCTCCCGGCGCTGCTCGTGGAAGACGAGGGCCCCGGTGGGGCGGGTATTGGTGATACTGGGCAGCGCGATGGTTTCAGTGAGCGGCATGTTCGGCCTCATCGCCGGACGGTGCGGCCAGAATCAGGGCCATCGCGGTCGCGGCGTTGGTCAGTGCGTCCAGGATGGACCGGGCACCGCCGGCTGCAACAGGGTAGCTGGCCAGCATGCGTTCCCCCGCCTGGGCGGCTTGGTCGAGGGTGTCTTGCAGGGCGTCCTCGAACCAGGGCATCCCGGGGTCCAGTTGGATCAGCCAGTCGAGCGCCCAGGCGCCCTCGTCCTCCGGCGTGGGCACAGCCGGGGAACGCCCCACCGCGACCCGCAGCCGAGCACAGACCAGATGGTCGCCGATGGCCTGAAGGGCGGCAGCGGCCAGTCGATGACTGGTCTGGGACATGTACTGCGCCAGGCTGGCGGCGGGACCGGGCGGCTGGCTCGCAACACTGGATACCGAACGACTTGCGCACACAACCCGTCTCAGGATCGCCCCATCGCCTCCGGGTGCAACAGTGCCAGACCGAAATAGCGGTAGAAGGCATCCGCGTCGTTCGCGACCACACTCGCCCAGGCACCGTCGAGCCGCTCGCGCGTTGGCGCATCCTGCGGGTGTGCGCAGTCGTTGCGCAGACTTCGGAGATCCTCCAGCGTCCGGGCGCGGCGCTTGCGGACCTCGGGTTCGGGCGCGAGCAGGACGGCGGGGTTGGGTAGACCCGCGGCGATGAAGTCCCCGACCAAGCCGCGTAACAGGCGCTCGGCTGGGGTCTGGGCCGGGGAGTCGCCCTTGATGGCCTTCTGGAGCCAGGCGACCATGGGTCCGAGCTCAAGCTGGCCGAGCTGGCCGTCGAGAAAGCGCGTCAAAGGTCCAGCGAGGCCCCGCTCGCCGTCCGGCACCCCGAAATGCTGGGCGGCCTTGGCCGTGCCGCGCTCGGGTGCGCCGTCCCGCCAGGCCTGACGCAAGGGGGAGAACAGGCGGTTGCCCAGGCTCCACTCGACCGCAAGCCCCAGTTCCAGGCCGGCATAGCGCGCGAGTCCGTCCTCGCCCAGACAGCGCAGGGCGCAGGCGAGGAAGCGCCGCTCGGGGTCGTCCAGCGCCTCATCCCAGATCCGCCCGAGCAGTCCGCGGAGCTGCCTGCCTGACTCGGCCAGCTCGCCGTCCGAAACCTTCCGGCTCTCCTCTGCGACCCGATGGGCGAGCGCCCGACCGATCTCGGACTCGATGCGTTCGCGCTCAGGCGCGTCGGCCGCGAGCCAAGCGTCGCGGCGCTCGGACCAGATCTCGATCCAGGTGTGCGCCAGCGCCTGCGCGAATCCCGACCAGCGGATCGAAAGACCCGCGACCAGGGTGCGGTGCATCGCGAGCGTCATCGACTCGAATGCCTGCCAGGCGCGCTCGCGCGCATGGGCGTCGGCGCTTGCGATCAATTCATCCAGCGTTGCCTGGCGCCGCTCCGCGAATGGCGCCCAGACCGCGTCCAGCGCGGGGGCCAGCGGGGCGCGCCAGTCGGCCAGCCCCGGATCGGCGACCGGCGCGCCCCGCGCATCGGCGAAGAGTCCGTCGACGAAATCGCGGAGCAGCCAGCGCAGCAGGTCGTCGCTCTGCGCGAGCAGGAGTCGGGTGTCGGCCGCGCTCGTCGGCTGGTCGAGCGCCAGCGTCATCAGCTTGAGATCGAGTAGGAGCTGCGCGACCCGTGCGACCCGCCCGGCGACCTCCGCCCGGTCGGCATCCTCCGGCGCCTGCTGCATCAGGAGCGCCGCCGCGCGCTGCCAGCACGGCTGCGCGCGCGGCCAGTCGCGGCGGCGGCCATAGTGCTCGGCGAGCGCGAGCTGGCCCTCGGGGTCCAGCGGGCGGGCGGCGACATAGTCGTGCAGCACCCGCAGCGCGCCGTCCGGGTTGCCGCGCCGCTCCAGATCCTCGGCTTGCAGCCGGACGCCCTCGGCGGTGCCGCCGAAATAGAGTGCGCGGATCTCCGCGAGACGTTGGGCGGCCGGGACCAGCTCGGCGGCGCGGTGGGATTGACGCGGGGTCTGGAGATACTGGGCCATGCCCTGTTGCAGCGCGTTCAGTGCTGCGCTGTGCATCGCGGGCGAGGCGGGGGCGCTGCCCGGCTGGTCGGGGTCCAGGTGCTCCAGGACGATCTCCGGGAGGAACTGGGGTTGGCGGGCGGCGAGGGAGCAGTTGAGGGTCAGTCGGAACAGCGATTCGCGCAGTGGCCTGAGCGTATAGAGTCCATGGGATTCCAGCTCGCGCAGACGGCTTAAGCCCTCGTCGGCCGAGTCCTGGGCGCCCATCGGGTCGTCGAGTTGGAGCAAGGCGAGGGCCTTGTTGCCGAGGGCCTTGGTTTCAGCCTTGGCGCGGTCGATGCGCAACGCCTCGTCCGGGCGGCCTTCCGGTACGGCTGCGAGCCCGATCGCCTTGTCATAGGCGTCCACCGCCGCCGCCAGTGCGGCCGGGGTGCCTTGGGCTGCGAGCGCGACGCCCTTGTTCAAGCATGCATTGGCCAGGCCGTTGCGGTACTCGGCCACCGAGAGGTCGAGCCCCCGGCGCAGCCTGATCGCCTCGTCTTGGGCGTCCACCGCCGCCGCCAGCGCGGCCCGGGTGCCCTGAGTTTTCGGGCTCTTTGGGATCTCAGTAGGTCGGCATATTTATAAATTACATGATGTTATGACGACATGTAGGGCGTCATAGAGTCGCATAACGAGCCGCATCGACAAGCCCCTGACAGGGCTTGGAG
>NZ_CAJAXH010000111.1 GCF_903946935.1 uncultured Thiodictyon sp. | reverse complement strand
GCGCCTCGAACAGCTCAACCTCTGGGGCTGAGTCGCCGCCTTTAGGCGGCCCAAGAACCGCGGGGCCGCGTTAGCGACCCCGTAGCCGCTTCGAGCGGCTCACGAATGAAAGCCCCCGGCTTTGCCGGGGGATGGTTACTTACTCCTGGAGGTCGGGCCGCGGATCGCGGCGGGCGCTCGGCACCCGGGCATAGAGCTTGGAGATCTCCGCCATGCGCCCGTGCGAGAGTTCCAGGATCAACTGCGCACCGCGCTCGACACCGGCGGCGAGCTGCTCGGCGCCCTGCTCGGCGATGACCTGCTCGAAGTCCTCACCGTCGCGGAACACCCGGCGCAGTAGGTCGGCCTCGGCCTTATAGACCGCCTCCTCCCAGGCGGCGGACGCGGCATAAATCCGGCGCAACTCGCTACACATCGCGGGTAGGTGGCGCACCTCGAACGGCTGGGGAGCGCGCGTACCCGTGACGGCGCGCAGGGCGCGCCAAATCGCGAAGCGCCAGGCGCGGGCGCGGAACTGGTGGTCTGTCATGAGCCCCAACACGCGGTCGAGGTTGGCCAGGTCGGCGCGGGTGAGGACCTCGGCGGGGGCGGCCGGGGCCGGGAGCGCCGGCGCGGGCGTGGGGGCGACGGGCAAGGCGGTCAGGTAGACGATGGCCTCGGCCAACTTGGAGCGGGGGAGTTCGGCCGGCTCGACGATGTGGAACTGGCGTTGCAGGCTCGCCCACAGCCCGGCGGAGACCTGCTCCTGGGTCGTGCCGTCGCGGCCCTCGCAGCGGGCGCCGATGACAGCCGCCAAGGCCTGTTGCTCGCTTGGCAGCAGGGGCCCGTCCGCCGGTTGGCTGGCCGCCGGCGCCGTCGCGGACTCGAAGGCCTGACTGACCCGCAGATGAAACGCCAGGCTGACCGACAGCCCATAGGCCAGGATGACCGGCTTGGTCGCGAAGGTGCCGTACCCCGTTTTGGCCACGACCGCTGGATGGTCCGGGGTGTCGCACTCCTTAATGAGCGCGATGGTGTGCTGGCGTTGCAGCCAGCGGGTGGGCCGGTGTTGATCATCCCCGCCCGCGGCCAGGTGGACATCGGTGATGCAGTAGCGGCCGGCCACGTCCTGCCGGATGGCGATGCCGGCGATGGTGATCGGGGGGTGTGCCGGGTCGACCACCGGCGCCGCGGCCGGACTGGCGGCCGGCGAGCGAGTCGCCTGGCCCGTCGACCAGTAGTTCCACAGCACCTCATCGCATTCAGCCTGGTAGGCCAGGATGGTGTCGCGCAGATCCGGGCGGACCTTGTTGGCGTGGACGGTCATGAGCCAGCCGCCGATTTTGCACAGCGGGAGGCAGGTCATGGGGCGCTGCTTGCCGTCCTCGGCAACCGTCACGATTTCCGTGACGGTTGATGTGTACCGCTCCTTGATCTTGATATGCTGGCTTTGCCAGGTCATGCCCATGGCCTCGACGATGGGACGCATGGCGACGAAAGGCGCGCCATTGTGATCGATCAAGCTCAGGGTGGCCCCGCGAAAGGGGACGGGCAGGACGGAGTTGTCTTGGGACATGGGGTGGTGCTCACGGCTCGTTTGCGAACCGCACACCACCGCTGCAAAACGATGGTGGGCGGACCGAGCGGGTTTGCAGACCGGGTGAGCACCGGCGAGCCTTGCGGCTCCCCACCCGGTCCACCCATAACAGGGAACTCGGGCATGAAAAAAGCCGCGATACGAGACTCGTGCGGCTTGTGGCCGCCCACCTCGGGCTGCAAAACCCGGTCGCCCGTGGTGGGCGACGCGGGGAGGATAGGCCGGAGCCGTCGCGTCCGTCAAGGCGGACGAGTCGCCAATCGCAGTGCGCAAGCGCATTCTGACCCCCGAGAAACAACGTCTGTCGCCATAAGTGACCACTATAGAGCACTATGAGCACTTTTCGCAAGCAAGCGCCCCGCCACGCGCGAAGGTCAATCGCTAGCCTTGACAGCCGTAGCTGAGCGATTACGATAACCCAATGGGTCAGTTGACCGCACCGGAGCAATTTATGAATGTTTCCCTTACTCCCAGCCTTGAAGCCCTTGTAAAAGGCAAGGTCGACAGCGGGCGTTACAGTTCCGCAAGCGACGTTATGAGCGAGGCGTTACGCCTTTTGGAAGAGCGTGACGAATTGTGCGGGTTGCGGCTTGAGGAACTAAAGCGCAATATTCAGAAAGGAATCGAAAGCGGCGATCCAACGCCTATCGATTTCCAAGCGATAAAGGCCAAGGGCCGCAAGCGACTTGCGGAACAATCGCATCAAGGATGAAATGCCGATGCCACATTGCTTGAAACGTCCGGAGGCTGAAAACGATCTTGTCGAACTTTGGTGGCTTATCGCGCAGGACAGCCCACAGAATGCTGACAGGTTTCTTGACCGTATTGAAGAAAAATGTATAGCTCTCGCTGACTTTCCGAACATGGGCGTGTCCCGTAACGATCTTCAACCCGGTTTGCGCAGCCACCCCGTCGGTAACTATCTGATTTTCTATTTTCCGCGCGATGACGGAATCGATATTGTGCGTGTTCTGCGCGGATCGCGGGATTTCGACAAGCTATTTTAGAAAACTGAAGTTTCCTACTTTTGATAGGCAGCCTTGGTCATGATGCCGCCTATGCTATTCCCAGTTCCTGCCCTTGAGCGCGTGTGCCGCACATCGGCGCGCCGGCCGGATGGTCGGAACGGTTAACGGTGACTGAGGTCGG
>NZ_CAJAXH010000110.1 GCF_903946935.1 uncultured Thiodictyon sp. | reverse complement strand
GCGGTGAGCATGGCGGCCACCCGGCGGCCATCGACTTCTGCCACCGCATTGGGCTGGACTATGTGTCCTGCTCCGGTCCGCGCGTGCCGGTCGCCCGACTGGCGGCGGCCCATGCGGCGCTGAAGACGCCGCAGTAAGGAGCGGAGCCGGGGCGTTCCGCCCCGGCGTCGGGGGCGGGATGCCTCCCAGTCCTCGCCGATCCGCCCGCGCATCCGCAAGGATGCGTGGGCGGTGTCGTTTTTGGGGCTGGATTTGGCTGCCTGCTTATTCCTCTATTCTACGGGGTGGCGGATGCGCCTTGTGTCTGACGGCTACACAGCCACGAACAGGGCCTCAAAATCAGCTTCCGTTAGGCCAAAAAGCGTGAGCGCTCGCTGGTGTATGAGTCTGGTTCTCTCCTCAATCATCGCGGGGAATTGACCTGGCTGAAGGATTTCCCACCTGAGCAGCCGTTCCTTCAGGTCCTCGTCTGAATACGGTGGCTGGTCACCAGGTTTCTTGAACCACTTATGGGGTGCGATGTCGGACTTGTTTAAATTGTCCTTTCCGCGCAGGAAGTGGAAATTTGCGTAGTGGTTCGTTTCCTCTGGGGCTGTACCGTGTTTTTCTAAAGTTGAGCGCGGGAAAATGTGGTCGCGCTGCAGATTCTCGGGGTTGTTGTCGATGGTGATGCCACCGTGCGCGATGTTCAGGGTAAGATCCAGATGGCGTCCGAGCAACCCGGCGAGCGTGCCAATGCCGTAGTTATTCCTTACGAGGCACGCGAGACGCCTTATGGGAAACGACTCGCCCTTCACACAGTCTGTCCGCGCGAATGCTCCCATTCGAGCCTCTGCGCCGGCGAATATGCCGCTCATGAGCGTGAGGTAGAGAGCAACGACCAGGCGTCGCTTCTCCGATGGCTGCGGGTGCGGATTGAGAAAGAAATATTGTACAAACGGGAGCAGGGAGTTATGGCCGCCGCGGAAAAACCGCTCCGAGGTGATCTTGCAGTCGTCCATCAGGAGTAGCGTTAGCGATTTCCATGCTGTCTGAACCGCGGGGAGCGACGCCGGTAGTTTGCTCGCTAGCTCTTCCACGCGTCCCCGAAAGGCGACCAGTCGATCAAATCGGGTCTCGGAGCCATTTGCGATAAGCAGGCTCTTCAGAACGTCGTCGCGCGTAATATTGAAGGGGCGTTTGTCATTGATGTCCTTCACCGCACGGTAGATCTCCGGTTGGATGTCGTTCCATTTGAGATCCAGCAGGCTCATCAACAGGTCAGATTTCTGAAGCACCAAACCGCCCGAGTTCACACGAACGAAGATCTCCAGGATCTCCTCAATCGGCATCGGCTCGGTTGCATCTTCGTCGATCAGATGGATTTGTAGTGCCGTCTTACTGGCCAGTGCTGTCGCGCACTGAAGGTAGCCGCTAGTCATCCGCTGCGTCTGCTCCGGATCGAGCCCAAGTTCTGTCGCGCGCTCATGTGCCTTTATTCCCGCGCGAGCTGGCTGGATTTTCGTCAGGTCGCAAAGCTTCACGAATACTTGGCGTTCCGCAGGAGCATTCCTCTCTCCGGTGTCTCGGGGCCACGCATTGAGTGGATTCGCCTCCTTTTCCGTCAGAAATCGGCAGTCCCAGTAGGCGTTCCCAGGGTCCTCCTCCCCCTTCTCGCCGCTTAACACGTCAACGAAAAGCCTTCTGCCGTTATAGGTGCCGCTGATGGCGACGAACAGACTTGTCAGCCGCTGCTGACCATCGAGAACGAGATAGCGTTCAGTCGAATGATCGCTCTCAAAATCAATGGTGATTCCGGCATCCATATCCAAGTCCTTTTGGAAGCGTCGGAACCGTTGCATCGTTGCTGTCTTCCACAGAAGCGCGGTTCCCAAAGGGAACCCTCGAAGCAGGCTGTCAACGAGTCTCGTGATGCGGTCATCCTTCCACACGAATGGCCGCTGCATCGCGGGGAGGACGATCTTACCCCCATCGACCTGTGCCATCACGCCGTTGAGCGTCGGATCGAACATATTATGGGTCCCTCTGGTTGCTGATAGACGCTGAAGCGCGGCCATTTCTCCCAATGGGAGTCAGCGCTTCATATTTCACGGTTCGCAGCAGGCGAACGAAAACACCCGGGGTCGTATGGGCCAACGGTTTGAGATCCGACGTTAGAGGCCAATCAGGCTTTCCGCCGGAATCCCGAGTCCGTGATGCAGCCGCCGAATCATCGCCAGGCTAAGGGTGCGTTTGCGTGTGAGCACTTCATAGACCCGATGGGGTGGACCGATATAGGGTTTCATATCGGCCACCGTCAGGCCTTGCTGCTCCATCCTGAACTTGATGGCCTCGATCGGATCGGGTGGCGGCACGGGATGATGTTGCGCCTCGTATGCCTGTACCAAGGTCGTCAGCACGTCCAAGCGGTCCCCCTCTGGGGTGCCCAGCAGCGGATCGTCATACATCAGCGACGCGATCTCGTCTAGCGCCGCTTCGTAATCGGGTTCGGTCCGGATCGGACGAATATCCATTGCGGTCACCTTCTTTCCACCGTTTCGGCATCAATGCGGTCATACTCCGCATGGGTGCCGACAAATTTGATGAACACCAGTCCTGTATGATAAGCCAGGGTCGCGACAAGGCGATAGTCGTTGCCCTTGATGTTGAAAACCACGCGGCGTCCCTTGAGGATGCTGGCATTGCCGAACTGCGCCTTGACATCTGCCGGTGTGTGCCATTGGGCACGGCTGACCTCATCATGCCAGGCGCGTAGTGGCTGTTCTGCATCTGGATGTCGTGCCCAGATCTCGCGCAAGGTTTTCAAAGCAACGATTCTCATGGACTGATCTTAGTCCCGTGGTGGGACTGACGCAACCAGGAGGTCCAGGAACAGATGCTATTCCCGCGCCTGGACCCCAAGGCCAAGGTGACCGCGGTCGCCTCCGGCCAGCCGGCCTCCCCCGGCGCCGCCTCCGGCATCGCGGTGTTCGGCGCCGACCGCGCCGAGATGTTCGGCAAGGAGTAGGGGCTCAAGGTGATCCTGGTGCGTGAAGACACCAAGCCGGAAGACATCCAGAGCTTCTTCGCCTCCGAGGCATCCTGTCCCCCGAATCCCACGCTGCCGCTGGTGGACTGCGCTGCGCTTGTCCTCCCGACTCCGGCGTCTACCGCCGCGAGCACGACGGCTTCGGTGTGCGCTTGCGGTTTCGCGTCCAGGCGCTGCCGGACTGGGACGAGGACGAACTGATCCGGCGTGCGGAGATCAACCCATTCGCCGTCGTTGCGCTGGCCCAACTGGCAGCCCATCGGCGTGTCGGAGACCCTGAGCGCAAGGTACGCAAGGGCGAGATTATCGCCGTGCTGTAGCGTTACCGCTATGCCCGCGACGACGTGCTGATGCTCTTGCGCTTCATCGACTGGCTGATCCGCCTACCTCGCGCCCTGGAGCGCGCACTTCGTCAAGAGTTGGCTGAATTAGAGGAGCAGACCAAAATGTCTTATGTTACGAGTTGGGAGCAGTTGGCCCGCGAGGAAGGCGAGCAGCGCGGCGAGGCGAAGGCGCTACTGCGGTTGCTACAGGTCAAATTCGGGCCAATGACGCCCGACATTGAGTCCCGCGTTCAGACCGCCGAACCGGCGCAACTGGATGTCTGGCTGACGCGCATCCTGACCGCTGCGACCCCGGAGGACCTTTTCAGATAGAGCGGCAGCCTGGAGCAGATGCTATTCCCGCGCCTGGACCCCAAGGCCCAGGTGACGGCCGTGGCCTCCGGTCTGCCGGCCTCCCCCGGTGCCGCCTCCGGCATCGCGGTGTTCGACGCCGACCGCACCGAGATGCTCGGCAAGGAGCAGAAGCTTAAGGTTGTCCTGGTGCGTGTACGCCAAGCCGGAGGACATCCACGGCTTCTTCGCCTCGCAAGGCATCCTGACCTCGCGCGGCGGCAAGACCTCGCACGCGGCGGTGGTCGCCCGCGGCATGGGCAAGTGCTGCGTGGCCGGTGCCGAGGGCATTCATGTCGACGTAGATCGGCGCATCGCCATCGTCGGCGACACCAGCTTCAAGGTTCAATGACCCGGCGCGCCTGCCGATCGTCATCGACATGATCGTAGCCGATACCAAGGAAGAGCGTCAGGCGGCGCTGGACCGTCTGCTGCCGCTGCAGCAGCAGGACTTCAAGTCACTGCTCGAGGTGATGTCCCTCTCCCCGGTGGTCATCCGCCTGCTGGACCCGCCGATCCACGAGTTCCTGCCCAACGAGAATGTTTTGGTGCGCGAGATCGCCGAGCTCCAGCAGTTGGTCAAGAACGCCCATGGCCTGACCGGGCTGGGTGCGGCCATGACGCTGATGCAGGCCCCGGACAAGGTCCGCGCCGACGTCGACGGCCTGGGTCGGCAACTCGACCCGATGTTGGTGGAGTCGGTCATCGTCAAGAAGGAGCGGAGGAGATCAAGGCGCGCACCGGCAAGCCGGTGAAGTTCCAGTTCGGCACCATGATCGAGGTGGTGCGCGCCTGTATGCGTGCCGACTCACTGGCCGAGGAGTCCGATTTCTTCTCCTTCGGCACCAACGACCTGACCCAGGCGGCCTTCTCCTTCTCCCGGGAAGACGCCGAGAACAAGTTCCTGCCGCTCTACACCGAGTCCGCCGTCCTGCAGGACAACCCCTTCGAGGTCCTGGACGAGAAGGGC
>NZ_CAJAXH010000109.1 GCF_903946935.1 uncultured Thiodictyon sp. | reverse complement strand
TGTTGACGCTCGCGATCGGTTACGAGGACAGGCGCAGGACGAAGCAAGGGCATCGAAAAAACCAGAGTAGATCACGAAGTTTGCATCTTACAACGCGCTCTTCAGAAACGGTATTAGGATTTTCATCCTGCGGTACTAGTTTCCTAATGCTCTCCCAGTCGACCGATTTATCGATATTTCGGTCGACGACACCACTGACTAATTCGTAGGTAACCTTCTCTTTGATTGTTACATCTGCGATGGTGCTGTTGACGCAGGACAGCAAGATTCGCTCCTCAAAGGCCTTCGTGAAACCGCTTCTGCGCGTGAACCAGCTGACTTGCTGGGTTGTCGTTGGTTGACCATCGCAATCACATTGATATCGCGGCAAACGAATTCGTAGGTAAACCTGCTTTCCAAGAATATCCAAATGGCGCAACTCAACAAACTCACCATAACCATTTGACTTGTCTATTCGCTTTCCGCATTTGTGACAATGCGTGCCTTTTTCTGTGCTTATCACAGTGAGGATGTAATTTCCGCTTCTATCTTCAAAGGCCTCCTGGATTTGAATATTCGGCAGATCAATTAATAGCTCCATAGCTTGCTTAAGTGACGTGGTGTCAGACTCGATGCTACCCTCCAGTTCTTCGTAAGATCATGTAATCTAAGTATATCATAACCTACTGAGTTCCCAGAGAGCCGCTTATTTGTTCCCAAGAGAAATTGAGCCTGGCCCGAATGGCACTGACTTAAGCGCAACCATCCGAAAAAATTGGAAAAACAGCGAACCACCCGCCGTGGGTGTACTGTAGGTGGAGATCGAGGAACTTGCCACCGGAGGGGCCTACCATGATGCATTGCGGACCACTGACCAACGCCGTTCAACGGCAGGTGCAGAACTGCACGGAGCAGTCCGACGCCGACGTCTTCTTCGACCTGCTGACCGGCCCACGGTTGCTGGAGAGTGCCGCCGCGCTGGCCCCGGCGCACCGCAACCGATTGTTTCCGTCTATGAAGGTGCTGTCGATGTTCTGCACCCAGGCGCTGTCGGCGGACGGCTCGTGCCAACAGGCCGTCGATGGCGAGGCGATCAAACGGATGGCCCAAGGCCTGCCGCCTTGCAAGAGCGACACCGGCGGCTATTGCAAAGCGCGCCAGCGCCTGCCGACGGAAATCCCCAGAACGCTGGCGCGTGAGACCGGCGCGCTGGTGTCGAACGCGATTCCAAACCACTGGCGGTGGCAGGGCCGCCGGGTGTGGATGGTTGACGGCACCACGCTGTCGATGCCCGACACCCGGGCCAACCAGATCCGGTGGCCACAGCCCGCCACCCAGGCGCCGGGGCTGGGGTTTCCGCAATGTCGCATGGGAGTAGATCAACTTGGGCAGTGGTGCCCTGTGCGACGCGGCGATCGGCCCCTGTCAGGGCAAGGGCAGCGACGAGCAGACGTTGCTGCGCCAGCTCTTCCCGCACTTGGAGGCGGGCGATGTGCTGGTGGGCGACGCGTTCTTTCCGACCTATTTTCTGCTGTGCGCACTGGTTGCGGGTGGTGTCGACGGGGTCTTCGAGCAGTTCGGCGCGCGTCGGCGCACCACGAATTTCTCGCTTGGTCAGCGTCTTGGCCCGCGCGACCATCTCCTCACATTGAACAAACCCGAGTGCCCGACGTGGATGAGTCGGGCCGACTATGGCCGCGTGCCGGCCACCCTGACGGTGCGTGAACTGGCGGCCGGCGGTAAGATTCTGGTCACGACCCTGCGGTGTCCCAACCGCTATCCCAAGCCAGCGATCAAAGCACTCTATTGGCGCCGCTGGAGCGTCGAGCTCGATCTGAGGAACGCAAAAACCACCCTCGGCATGGAACGACTCTCCTGCAAAAGCCCGGGGATGGTCGAGAAGGAAATCTGGATCTACCTCCTTGCCTACAACCTGATCCGTCTGCTGATGGCGCAGTCGGCGTTGCTGGCCGACCAGATCCCCCGCCAACTCAGTTTCAAGCACGCCGTGCAATTGTGGACCCTGTGGCAACACTACCGCGACGCTCTCGCCACGGCAGCCGACCTGGCGGCCTTGCTCGCCATGATGGCCGAGCCGCGGGTCGGTCTGCGTCCCGAGACACGTAACGGCGATACGGAACTCGTTATTTTAACGAATTTGCCGTCAGCGGCGGCCGATGCCATCACGATTGCTACCTTGTATCGGACGCGTTGGGGCATCGAAACGATCTTTCAAAAATTGGAAAAATATTTCAATT
>NZ_CAJAXH010000108.1 GCF_903946935.1 uncultured Thiodictyon sp. | reverse complement strand
GTTGACGCTCGCGATCGGTTACGAGGACAGGCGCAGGACGAAGCAAGGGCATCGAAAAAACCAGAGTAGATCACGAAGTTTGCATCTTACAACGCGCTCTTCAGAAACGGTATTAGGATTTTCATCCTGCGGTACTAGACTGCAAAAATATGAAGTACGTATCGCTAACGAAAACAGTGGAACACCTTGAAAAAATAAGCAAAGTATTCTGGGCGATAACGGGCGCCACACTCATCATCGTATTAGGCTTTGTCGACGTCGTAACAGGATATGAGCTTTCCTTTTCACTATTCTATTTGGTCCCCGTCTCCTTGCTTGCCTGGTTTGCTGGAAAGCGATACGGGATTGCCGCGTCGATCGCCAGCGCTGGCGCCTGGCTCAGCGCCGACGTCTTATCTGGAAATCATTACTCAGAAACGATCATCTATTTTTGGAACTCGGCCATTCGATTTGGCTTTTTTATTATCGTCACACTGCTCTTGGTTGAACTGAAAAAAGCACTTGAACATGAACGGATCTTATCCCGCATTGATCGCTTGACCGGCGCCGCCAGCGTTGACTTCTTCTACGAGCTACTGCAAGCGGAAATAAATCTTTTTCAAAGATATCGGCAGCCTTTTACCCTAGCCTATGTCGATCTTGATAATTTCAAGGCCGTCAATGACCAGTTTGGCCACAGCACGGGCGACCGAGTGCTTAACACCGTAGTGACGCAGACCAGGAAGGAATTGCGGAAAACAGATATTGTGGCACGGCTGGGTGGCGACGAATTCGCAATCCTGTTCCCGGAAACCGACCAAAGGGCTGCGCAAATTGCGCTGTCAAAAATCCAACGAGGGCTACTGAACGAGATGTTAAAGAACAATTGGCCTGTGACATTTTCGATCGGCGTAGTCACATTCAATGCCACACCAAACACCGCCAATGAGCTCATTAAAATGGCAGACGACCTGATGTACGCAGTAAAGAAAAACGAGAAAAATGCAATCCGTTATTCAGTTTATGCCGGCTAACGCCAACGGGGCCTTGATCATCGCTCCGGCCATCGGCGCTCCCGGCGCGGAGCGCCGGACACCGGCGTGACACCGCTTGAGCGGTGTCACGAGAAGATTTCTCACGGCAGCAACCGCCCCGACACCCGCGCCAGAAAGCGCCCGGTGCTGGACAGTTGCTGGCGCAGCAGCGCCCAGTCCTCTGCGCGTTTGTGCTCATCCAGGCAGCGCAGCAGGCGCACCCGGTCGGCCGCACCCTGGCGCTCCAGCAGGGCGGCCCACAGCGTGTCGGCGACGTTATAGACGCGCCCCTCGGCCAAACACACTGGGATCGCATCGGCCAACGGCACGGCCAAGTCCTCCGCCACCGCCTGGAGTGCGGCGCGGATGTTGGTCGCCTTCGGCCCCTGGGGATTGGTGAGGTCATAAGGCGGCTGCCAGTCGCGCGGCGGGCGCAGCAGGTCGATGTGGCTGACTGCGATGAGCAGCGGCGGCGGGTGGTGATCCGCCCGGGCGGCCCAGAGTGTACGCAACCGGTCCAGCGTCTCCCGCTCCACCTGGCGATCCGCCCGGTTGGCGGCGGTAACCCAGAGCACCAGGTCCGCGCTGGTCGCCAACCGGTCCAGCGCCTTGGGGGGCAGGGCGGCGGTGTCGCAGCCCGGGGTGTCGAAGACCAGCGCGGCGGTGAGTCCAGCGTGCTCCAGCCGATAGGGTGCAACGGTCCCATCCAGGTCCGGCAGCACGTCCGCCGGGACCGTCAGTTGGCCGAAGAGTGCATTGATCAGACTCGACTTGCCGGCATTGGCGCGGCCCAGGACCAGGATCCGTAATGGCTCGGCGGCCAGCTCCGCCGCAACGGTCGCGGCCTGCTCCAGGTCCTCCCGGGAGGCCGGCGTGACCGTGGTGTCGGCGTCGTCGCTGAGGGTCAGGCGCCCGCTATAGAGCTCGATGGCGTAATAGCCGACCTTGCGGATGTACTCCTGGAGCAGCCAGCGGTGCAGGTCGGACCAGGCGGCCCCGAATGACTGGCGGCGCAGCCGCTCCCAGGCCTCGCTCAAGACCGCACCGGCCGGGTTGAAGACCAGCCGGCCGGCCCGGTACAGGTCGAGCAGCCGCCCCGCGGTCGCCTTCCAGCGATAGGCGCGCATCAGGTCGCCCAGGGTCAGCCGGTGGCTGAGCGGAAGTTGCCCGGCGACCTCAGTGCGCAGGTCACGGGCGGCGCGTTCGACGATCAGGAGCAGGTGCGGCAGGGTCAGCTCCAGCAGTGGCCGCTCGACCGCCGGGTGATAGATGCGCGCCACCGTTTCCAATGCCTCACGCCCCAGGTCCGGGAGCCGGGGATTGTCGGTGAGCGGCCAGTCCTCCGGTCTAACCCCTTGGGCCATCGACTCGATGGCGTCCCAGGCGCTCTGGGAGCGCGGCGGCCATTGCGGATCGGGGGCGGTCTGGGCGCCGGCCAGCAGGCGCCCGTCGCGCCGACGCAGCCAGAACTGGAAACCATAGCCCGCGGCGCTGCACGCCACCATGCCGGCCAACCACCACGGGAGGTTGCCGCTACGCCACAGCCACAGCAGCCCCAGCGGCAGCAGCGCCGCCACCGGCATGGCCCACAGCAGCAGGGCAATCAGGCGCAGACGGTCGGCGCGGGTCAACATGTCAGTCGGCCTTTCCGCTTTTCGTCGCCCCGGCGGTGGTGTTGCTCGTGATCAAGCGGGTGCCGGTTACCAGGGCCTCGGAGTAGATGCGTCGCAGGGTCCCCGGATCGATCCGCTCGCCCAGCCGACGGCGGCCAAAGTAGTAGCAGGCGGCCTTGCCCAGGGCAAAGGTGGTCGCCCCGCTGGCCGTCGCACCCCAGACGGCCCCCAGGGTCTGACCCAGATAGGGGACGAGCTTGACCAACTCCCGACCGACGAAACGCGTCAGATAACTCACGCCCACCCCCACCCCCAGGAAGCCCAGAAACTCGGACACCTCACGCCCGCCCCAACCCTGACCATAGATGGCCGCCAGGCTGTGCAGCAGCTTGGCCTGCACCGCCGGCACCGCGACCAGGTCCACCAACGGCAGGGCGCCGACCGCGGCCGCCGCCGTCGCGTGACCGACGATGTGTGGGTGGGCCGCGCGGGCGAAGGTGTCGCGCACCCCCGCATCGGCGCACAGTAGCGCCTTCAGCCCCAGGGTCGAGACCTCCCCGATCGCCGCCCACAGGGCCTCCAACCCGTAATTGGCCGGCTCCAGTCCGTCCTCCGGCAGGGTCAGGTCGACCGGCACCCACTGCGCCGGCGACGCCCCGGGCAGCGCCCCCAGGGCCTCGCGTTGCGCGAGCAGCGCGCGGACCAGATCGGGTGGCACCGCGGGGGGCCAGGGCTGCCGGTCATAGGGATAAGGCCGGAGGTGCCCGGCGTCCGGCGGATAGGCCTCATGCAGACCGGTCTGGGCGATGAGGACCGGCCAGTGCGGGTGGCGACGGCGCACCGCGCCCAGGACCGTGAAGATCGACTCCTGGTTGAGATCGCTCGCCTTCATCACCCCCAGCACCAGATGGGCCTGGGACTCGCAATAGCGGATGTCCTCGGTCGGGTCGTAGGCCACCTCGCCAAGACCGCGGGTGTCGAGAAAGCGCACCAGCGGGGCCTCGGACGGGAAGTCGTAGAACCGGGCGGTGCGGGTGCAGGGCCGAAAGCCGGTGCCGATCTCGGCGTTGGGACTCCCGGTCAGGGCGCGGATGATGGAGGTCTTGCCGGCCTGGGCCTTGCCGACCAGCCAGATGACCGGCAGGGGTTGACGCTCCCGCGCCCGGCGCAGTGCGGTCTCCAAGGCCGCGTCGTCCACCCGCGGGTGCAGCAACCGCTCGCGCAGTCCGCGCCAATCCTGATACCAGCGCTGCTTGGGATCCTGGGTCTGATTCACGCGCACCTCGGGTCAAGGATGGCCATCACGGGTTGCTCCGCTCAGAGGCCCAAGCGGCGGCGCAGCAAATCGAGCGCCTCGGTCTGGCTGGGGGCGCCCATGCAGTCCTGGATCAGGCGTGGGTCCAAAGCGGGAAGGAAGCGACTGCGGGCGGCGGCCCGATAGCCGTCCTCCCCCAGGGCATAGAATCGCAGGCGGCCATCTTGCCAAATCCAGACCTCGGGCACGCCGAGCCCGCGATAAACCGGGAGCTTATCGAGTCCTCCATGGGTCCAGACCACCTCGATGGCGAAGTCCGGCAGTGTCGGGGGACTGGTCAACGGGCCGACCAGATAGCACTCGTCGGCCTCGGCACCCCGTTGTTGTTGCTCGCAGCGCAGCGTCCAGGAACCGAAGCCTTCCAGCGCGATACCGCTAAGGCCGGCGTAGAACTCGATCAGGCGCCCCAGGCGGGTCTTCAGGCCCTCGTGTTCAACGGATGGCGACATCAGCTCCAACTCCCCTTCGAGATAGGTCAGGCGTGGCACCGCGCGTTCGCCGCGCAAGTCGAGGAGTCGCTGGTAATCGCCCCAGGCGACGCCGCTGAACCGGACCCGTTGGTCAACCAAGGCGGGGTCCGGCGCAGCAGTCGGGGTGAGGAGTCTGGCGGCAGTGGCGGCCATGGGATCGCCCTCGCGGTTGGGAATGGGGTTCAAGCGGGATGCATCGCGGAGCCTAGCACAAAGCAAAGCCGACGCCTTGCCCGGGCTCTGTGTAAGATGCCGCCCCAGGACGGGCGAGGTCGCGCACGCGCCGCCGGCCCGGACCTGATTGGACCGCGGGCACCCGGGCCGTGGGACCTTGAGCGATCACGGTTGGAGAGCACCAGTGCTATTTGCCTACAGAATCCAAGACCAGATGACCGAGGTCATCGATGACCCGGAGCGCCTGCTTGAGGCCGCCTGGATCGACGCGGCCGAGCCCACCGATGAGGAATACGCGCTGATCCGCTCCCTGGTCCCCCACCAACTGCCGGATGACGACGACGCGGACGAGATCGAGGCCAGCACCCAGACCTACATGGACGAGCAGGGCATCCACCTCTCCACCCTCTTCCTGCACCGGGTGGAGGGGCGCCCGGAGAACACCAGCGTCAATGTGATCTGTACCCGGGAGCGCCTGATCACCATCCATGACCGGGACGTACCCGCGATCCGCCTGATGCGCATCCGGGTGCGCCGCCGGCCCGAACTGCTGAAAGAGCCCACCGGACTCCTGGCCGGACTGTTCGAGACCACGGTGCAGGACTTGGGCGATACCCTACAGGAACTCTATCGCGACCTGGAGCAGACCAGTTACCGTGTACTGGAGGACCCGGACGCGGACCTGGGGGAGGCCCTGGAGCGCCTGGCGGGCCATGAGAACCTCAATGGTAAGGTCCGCCTCTGCCTGATGGACGCGCGCCGCGACCTGGCCTTCGTGTGGCGCAGCGCCCAGGCGTCCAAGCCCTGCGCCAAACGGATGAAATATCTGCTCTCCGAGATCGACGCACTGCTGCCGCACAACAATTATCTGTTCGAGAAGGTCACCTTCCTGCTCCAGGCGGCCCAGGGCTTCATCAACATCGAGCAGAATAAGATCATCAAGATCTTCTCGGTGGCCGCCACCGCCTTCCTGCCGCCGACCCTGATCGCCAGCATCTACGGCATGAACTATCAGCACATGCCGGAATTGAACTGGGAGTACGGCTACCCCTTCTCGCTGCTGCTCATGGCGATCTCGGCCGTGCTGCCGATCGCCTATTTCAAGCGCAAGGGGTGGTTGTAGTCATCAACCCGCTTGCCCGCAATACCCGCCGCTCGATCGCATCGGTCAACACCTGATCGTCGCCCGGGCGGACCAGGGCGGAATGAGATGGGTCATGGCCTAACAGCCGCGATTTCGACATAGCCAATGAGTTCTGCCGAGTAGCTGCCATCGCCATTCGCCGCGCCCTTGTGCCTGAGCTCTCGTTGCAGGGTCGGCTCAACGATACGCGTGAACAGGTCGCTCCGCTCATCCGGCTGCAATGTCGGCGAGGTGTCCGTGGCGAGCAGCCAGGTTTCGCACTGGCGCTCGACCGCTGGAACCCGGGTGCCGTCCCGCTTCAGCGCGATTGGCTGGATGAAGACCCGGCGCTCTCCACGACCGGCGGATGTCTCGACCATCCACAGCGACAGCAACACCGTTGAGTCCAGATCACCCGCCACGGCGATACCGATCTCCTCAGGCGGCTGGCTCCGCCAGCGGCCCAGCTCTTCTTGCACCAAGGGGTGATCCAGCCCCATCAGCTCCAAGTCGTCCCGGTCGGTGGCAAGGTCACGATTCAGCGTGAACCTGACGCGGTGCGTACCCCCGGCCTTCACTAAGTCATAGGTCTCATCGTCGACCTTGACCAGCCGGTGCCCCCGATCCAGAACCGCAGCGGACAGGAACCTGACCAGCCGTTCCAGGCTCGACGAGACGTCGGAGAAGGGCTTGTAGTCGTCCAAACTGAAGCCGTCAAGGTCCTGGAACAGATCGAATACCACCGCTCGCGCCTCGCGCGAGTTCGACAGGGCGGCCTCAAGCTCCACCTGGGTGCGCTTAAGCTCAGGATCGGACAGGGCCTCCTGATACAGGCGGTCGTAGTTGAGCCGCTCGGAGAGCTGGCCCAGGATTTGTGCCCGCAGGTCCTCGGCAATGTTGCCCTGATCGTCCACCTTGCCGACTGTGCGCGCAATTTCCGTCAGCTTTTCATCCAGCAGCAGGAAGATGCGGCCCTCAATGGTGTCCGACAGTACCAGGTTGTAGACCTGCGCAGTGGAGTTCTGACCATAGCGGTGGATGCGACCGATCCGCTGCTCCACGTCCATGGGGTTCCATGGCAGATCAAAATTGAACAGGATGCGGGCGAATTGCAGGTTAATGCCCTCACGCCCCGCCGCAGTACAGACCAGGACGCGTGGTCCGTCTTTCTGGCGGAAGCGGCGCTCGGCTGCCACCTTGGCCCCGTGATCGCCGCCGCGCAGCACCGCCACGCCCTGGCCCGGGAAGGTCTGGTCGATCTCGCTGGCGATCAGGTCCACCGTGCCCAGATAGGTTGCGAATACGACAATCTTCTCGTCCGGGTTCTGCCGCCACAGGGTCCCCAGGCCGTCGAGCAGTTTTTGTGCCTTGGTCTCACGCTGCTGCGGGAAAATCCGCAGCAGGTCGCCGATGCGCATCCGCTCCTCGGGCAGATGCAGGTCCACCACCGCGGATGCCGCCTCCTCGGCATGAGTCGCCGTGTATTCACTGCCGTAGGGGTCGGAGGCCATTTCCAGCGCATCCTCGTCCAGCTTCTTGACCAACCGGTACTTCAGATCGGCCAGCACACGATCCACCTCGCTGCGGCCGATGGCATCGCGCGTGATCCCGAACTCCACATGGATGAGCTCACGGGCCTCATTGAGCAGGCGCTCCCGGCCCTCAATGTCGAGGTCCTTGTCGCGCAGAAGGGCCTCGTGTAGCGTGAGCATTAACAGACGGCGCTTCAGGGTCCGGCGCACGGCGGCGAAACTGGAGGCCGCAATCTTCTGGAAGATGGCCATCAGAAAGCCCAGGGCACGGCCCTTGTTGCCCTGGCGGCGCGCGAGATCGAAGCCGTCCTGCAGGTACTCGCGCAGTTGTTCGTAAAAGAGGCGTTCCTGAGCGCCCATCAGGAAGGATTCGGTATGGACCCAGCGGCGCGCGAACAGCGGTGAACCGTCCGGTTGACAAGCGTCGGCCTTGGTCCGCCGGAACATGACGGTGTTCAGGCGATGCCGGTTTTCGAGCATCTCCTCCGGGCTGCCAAACAGCGTCGGGTTCAGGAGTTGGGCCAGCATCCAGAACTGAAAGTGGTTGCCCTGGTGGGGTGTGGCGGAGAGCAGCATCAGGTCGCGCGAGTGATCCTTCAGCGCCTCGGCCAGCTTATAGTTCTCGGTCTTGCGAACCTTGCCGCCCATCCGGTAGGCGGCCAGATGGTGCGCCTCATCGAACACCACCAGGTCCCAGCGGGGGGCGTCCAGCAGTCGCTTGATGCGGGCGGGGCGTTTCAGGGTGTCAATGCTGGCGATCAGCCGGTCGTGTTTGGCGAAGGCGTTGGTCTTGCGGTCGGTGATGTCGCCCTCGGAACCGAAGACCTCAAAGTCCAGATTGAAGACGTCGTTGAGCTCTCGATGCCAATTGTTCACCAATCCCGCGGGAACCACCATCAGCGCCCGGACCAGTTCTCCGCGGCTGGCCAGCTCCCGCAGGATCAGCGCGGTCTCGATGGTCTTGCCCAGGCCCACCTCGTCTGCAATCAGGTAGCGTCGGGGGAAGGCGGTGGCGATCCGGTGGGTCAACACCACTTGGTGCGGGAGCAGGTCGATCCGGGCGCAGGTCAGGGCCGAGGCGCTTTCCATCACCGGCAGCGCATGGGCCTCGTAGGTGAGCCACGCCTTCTGGGCTCGATCTGCGCCGCCTGCCACGGCGCGCAGGATACGTTCCGTACGCGTAAGCTGGCGGCGCACTGATCCAACCGGAACGCGGCGCTCGCCGGCACTGAAAAAGGCACGCAGGTAACCATCGCGAACGGCGTCAAGGACGACACCTTGTCCGTACTCGTGGTGGAGTATCCGTTCGCCGGGTTGAAACTGGGGTTCGGTTTGAGCTTCCAAGCACTGGTCTCAGGTGATGCGTAGGTGGAACAGCCCAACCGGCTTGGCGCCCTCGCGCAGCAGGACCTCCTGCGGATAATCGAGCGCCTCGCCCCACAAGACGCGGCCGAAATCCAAGGCTTCTTGGCCGTGCGGGGCAGAGCAACGCCAGGTTACCGCCTCGGTGGCCGGATTGACCTTGATCCGTCCCTGGCCAGAGGGCAGCCAAAAAATGAGGGCCACCTCCCCCTCGTAATGGGACTGGAACGACAGGATGGCGTCTTTGATGACATCGCCGAGCCAGGCCTCGGCGTCCTCGGGCGTCAGCAGGTCGAGGCAGCCCTCCAGTCCCGCGACCACCAGGGTGCTGTTGTCGTTGCTCGGCAGGTCTTCAGGCCAGTGGCCCACGGCACGTAGAAACTGACGCAGACTCCATACCTCGCGGGCCGCGCAGACCTGGTTGCGCGCCTCCTCGTCCCAGATCCAGCTGGTGCCGCGGCGTTGCCACACCGTATCGATGAGATACCTCAAGATGAACTCCCGCCCGTGTCCACCAGTCCGGCTTCGATCGCCTCCAGAAACTGCTGTGCATCCTGGATGGTGTTTCCGGCCGTAACCTCATCGATCGGACTGCCGGTGTAATCGGCCAGCAACCGCAGGTCGGCGGCGCGATTGAACGCCTTCCCCAAGGCCAGCGGCACGCGCCCGGACTTCACCCAGTGCAGGCTGAACGCGGCGATAAGACCGCTGTGACTCTTACCCGACGTTGCGCCGGTACCGAGCGATAGCAAGCCGGCGCGCGCTGCGTCGAACATCGCGTAATAGGCCCGATTGCAGGCCCCTTCGGGATCGCCTCGCTCCAGCAGCAACTCGGCCGAAGCCAGTGCCCGGCGGGCCTTGACGAGCAGCTCGTCGGGTGTCACAACGGCACCCCCTCGCGCTGGATAGCCGCGATCAAATCCGGATTCGGAAAGGTCTCAGGGACGTCCCAGTCGTCTTGCCACAAGGGCAGGGGCTGGATATGGATACCGGTCTCCAACAAGACGTCATAAGCCAGATCGTCCAGCGCTAACTTGGCGGGTATGAAGGCGCCGTGCGGACCTTTGAGCAGCAGCGCGATATCGAGATCGCTGTCTGGGCGGGCGTCACCCCGCGCCCGGCTGCCGAACAGCCAGGCCTGGCGGAAGGGGTAAAGGCGCGCTACCGTATCGAGAAAACGCCTTGCCGCGTCGAGCGTCAGCGAGTCAGGTATCATGAATAATCCTCGCTCGCAAAGAGATCGCCCTGTCGGGGCTTGACGGCCTGGGTTGCCGCCCAGGCGTTGTAGATCACGGCGGCGCGGGTCGCGGCATTCCGGGTGGGTTGGTCAGGGCCGTGTTTAATCAGCCAATCCAAGAGCGCCTTGAGGGCGACATGCGGTTTGAAGTTCTCGTTCTTCAGCGTGTCGGAGGCGTTGATGCCGCTGCCGTCGAAGCAGGCCCCAACCAGTACCAGCGCCTGGTCCAGGTCGGCGGTCAGTTTACGCTTGTGCTTGCCTGACCAGTCACGGGCGAAGTCGAGCGGGTTCGTACGGGTAAAGACCTTGTTCTTCTCGTTGCACCAGCCACGTTGCACGAATTCGTCGGGTGTGGTGATAGAGCCCTTGAGGAACTTCTGCAGTTGGTCGCGCTTAACCTCGTTGGCGTCGCCGAAGGTGCGCAGGAACTGGCGTGTCATGGGCTCTGCGTTGACCGGTGGTGGTTCCTTGCCCTTGTCCGCGTCCTCGTCAATGAGCTGGTTGATGCCTACCAGCGCATCCTTGACCGAGATCGGCCGCCCCTCGTCGACGTAGACCTTGCCGTAATGGCGCGAGAAGTATTCCAGCGCCTTGCCGCGCCGAATCACCTGGAGGTCCGCGGCGGGCAGACCCTGCTTGGCGTGGTTTTCGAGCATACCCTGCAGTTGGCGGACATCGGCCATCACCTCACGGCGCATCCGGCCCCAGCTCACAGGTTGTGGTTCTTCGGTTCTCTTGCGGCAGACGTGGATAATGTCGTATTCGATCTGCTGGGATCCGAAAGTTCCCGGCTTGCTCCCTTCTCCCTTGGTCTCGTCAGAGCGAATCGGATAGGTCGCTTCGAGATAAAAACCGGCGTCGAACAACGATTCCAACACTGCTACCCAAGGTTCGTCCTCGCTATGATGGAAAGTAAAAGCGAGTATACCGCCAGGCTTGAGTATCCGCTGGGTCTCGCGCCAGCACTGCGTAAGCAGACGCTGATAAAAGCCGTCCGGGTCATCGGGTTCGCGGGCGCGATTAGCAACCGCCTCCAGCGACTTAGGGGTGTAGTCTGCACCGAATATCGTCGGATAGCGGTCCTTCAGGACAAGTCGCAGCCAGACATGGAAAAAGTCTGACAGCTCAGAATAGTGCAGCAGGCCACCGAAGGGCGGATCAGTGATGACAAGATCGATGCTGGAGTCCGGCAGCTGCTTTAGGTCGGTGGATGAACCGCATGTAAGTTCGGCCGTGCCGACCGGATCGCTGGGGAAGACCTTTTCGCTCTTTCCAGAAATGGCGCTGGCCGTCTCGGGATGCAGGCGATTGAGCGTTTCAGCGCTCACTGCTTCCCAGGGTTGATTGGCCCATTCGCGGCCTTCGAGAATTGGGGGAAAGGCCGATGACCAAGGACCGTAGCCGACTGGAGAAAAGACACCAACTTCGATGACTGTTGATTTTGGGTGGAAATTGTTATTTGAAAGCGCTGGTGCAAAGTGATCTTTAGTGATGTGCCAGAAGGCGAAATTATTTAGATTTCGCAGATAGTTCTGAAATGCCCCAAGTACAAACTCCCTCGTTTCCCACGTATAATCTCCAAGCGTCACCATCGCCTTCAGGAGTTGCGCATGAACCAGAAGTTGGCGGGAATTGAACATGGTCCACCAATGAGTGAATCCGTGATTCGGTATCCCACCATTATTCATGTGTGTCATGAATCCGAAGGGAACCTCACTCTTTGGCCAATAATCCGCAAGTTCTTCGCGTTTTCTTGACTCCCACTCCGAGAGAGCCGCATTATATTGGCGCACCATCCGCTCATCGAACGGTGCGAAAAATCGCCCACCATAAGCCACGCCGCCCGCATTCCGTTTTGGCGAATAGCCCTGAATCGCATAGCTCGCCATCGGCCCGGTCTTGCCGCTCGCCTTCACGCTCGCCAGGACATCCTGCACCGTGCCGCAGCTACCGCACGCGAAATGCGACTTTCTAGGAACCGTCCCACCCGCCTTGTCCGTCCGGAAGGTGACGCCCGTCTCGGGACAGGTCACCTCATCAGGCAGCGCACCACGCACCTCCAGCAGCCGGATACACGACGCACGTTCATGATTCCACCGCGCAGAAGAAGTTGCATCGTCCTGGGCCGATCCGCCGAACGGTTGACCATTGGCATCTACTTTCGGGCTGCCAGCGAGCCATTGCGGATGCACAAGCAGACTGATTTCGACTTTCTTGTTCTTTCCCTTGCCAAGGTTGGCGAGTGCGGTGTGACCGCAGTGAGGACACACAACTCCCTTCTTCCGGTCAAGTACGGAGAACGGGTATTCTGAAGAAGCTACGTAAAGCGGCACATCGGGAGCCATCCGCGCGGCCTCTTCTTCAACGTGGAATTCACCACGACATTTTCCGCAACAGTGCTCCCAGTGTTTGACACTTATCGTCTTTATCGCCATCACCGGGCTACTCATGATAGGCGTCCGTTGCCCACATCCCGTCACCTGGCATGGACAATGCTTTGCCGAAAAGGTGTAGATGATCTCCGGCCCTTCGTAGCTATACTCGCGCCGCTCCTCTGGATTCAGCGCCAGCGGGTCGAATGCCTCGTCCTCGACCCGACCGGTCGGCAGATGCGTCCACTTGCCCTTCTCACCGTTGGGTCCGTCACAGCAGTAGAAGGGCATAATCTGCGGCTTGACCTCGGCCTCGATGTCGGCGAGCAGGCGCTTGACCTCATCCAGGTCGACATTGGCCAACTCCTGCTTGACGACGAACCAGGCGACCGGGTTCAAGTCGTTGCCGATCATCTGCATCCCGAGCCGGGAGCCCTCCACCAACGTGGTCCCGCCGCCCATGAAGATGTCTGCGACCTTCAGGTGCTTGAAGGCGCCCTTCTTCTGGTGATTGGCGTAGTAGTTGTCCCACACCAGCTTAGCCGCGTGGGAGGGGTCATCCGGGGCCTTGGTGGCCGCTGCAATCAACATGGAGCGGAAGACGCTGGAGCGCCGCCGTGCCCACCATTTTGACATCTGATAGATGGGTTTGCCCGCGTTGCCTTCGATGATCGCCACCTGATTGACGGGCAGGATCGGAAAGTCCACCTCCAGACAGGTCTTCGGGCGATTAGGGTCGTTGAAATCGACGGTTTCCAGCGCAACGATTTTGCCTGCCCCAACGGCCCGGGCGACTTGTTGTGCGAGGATCTCTTTCTTGGTAGCCATCAGGCGAGTCCCAGGTTCGGAAAACTGACCAGAATGACGTCGCCGCGTTCATCGTTCATTGTCAGCGTCCATCCCATCGCGATCAACTTCGAGTTGCATATTCAATGGCTTCCTGTCAGGGCGTGTGATTTCACCGGGGCCACGGCGATATTCGGGCTCTCGGGATTGACGATGAGCTGCCGGCGGGCGGGATCGATGAGCACATCCAGGTCCTCCATCGGCACCGATCCCAGGAGCGCCTCGTCCCCCAGCACCAGGGCGCCCGTGAAGCAGCGGCGGTTACTGAACTGGACCTGCAGCGGGCCGACATAGGGCACGAGGTGACGATTGCCGTCCGCCAGTGTCACTTCGCGCCGCTCCAGCTCTTCCAGTTGGAGTTGCAGGGCCACATGCTGGGGAATGCACATCAACAGGGCGCCGCTGTCGGCCATCGCGCGGACCGTCATCTCGTCCCCGGTGCGCGGATTCTTGAGGTTCAGGTTTGCATGCACGAGGCCCATGTCTTTTCTCCCCAGGTTTGGAATTGCCGGCCGCCATCGCTTCAGCCGTCGGCCCTCGACAATTCGACGAATGGCGACAGGACCTCCATCAGCGACAGGCCCCCGTGGGTCAGCGTCGGGTAACCGCCCTGGCTCTTCCATTTTCTCCGGCCAAGGGCCAGGAGATGGGGACCGTGGGGGCTGTCGATCTGGAGCGCCACGGGCGGCACGAAGGGACCGGTGTCGCCGGTACCGGCCATACTACGCCCACTGGCGAAGGTCGCTTTGAGGAATTGGCCGACCTCGCCATCCGCATCAGGAAAATAGCCGGTCGCGGCGTAACCGTGGTCTGAACTGATGACCAATCGTCGTCCCTGGGCCAAACGCTCGACGAAAAACCAGAAATCGTCGCTGGTGAGTTGCAGGGCGGCGTCGCGGGTTAGGGTGTCGAGTCCCTGACCGGCGCCGGACCCGTCGTGAACCTTGCTGTCGGGCCAGTGATGCCAGAAGACCCAGTTCGGTTGACTATTGATCAGCCCCGCGCAGTCCCTCCAGGGCAGGTCGACGCATTCGGTGTGGCTGGGCGCAAGCCGGTGATTGCTGCCGCCGCCGTTGTTCTGCAGTTGGCTGCGACTGCCCAAACCGAGCGCCTGGGCGAATGCGTTGGTCTCACCGGGAAGCTCTGAGGCCGTGGCCGCCACCTCGTACAGGGTGAAGCCGCGCGCCTGCGCACCCTGGAGTAGCCAGGGGAGTTCGCGCAGCGAAAGCCCATCAAGGATCAGCACGGCCTTGGCACCCCCGTCCGCAAAGGCAGGTTCGGCCCACCAGCGCGCGAGTCGATCAGCGGTGCGTTCGACCCCACTAAGGCTTGGGTCGCCAAAGACCTGCCAAAGGTCCCAGGCGCTGGAGGATAGAAAGTGATCGAACGCGCCGATCTCGCGGTCGCGTTTGGTCACCTCAGTGGCCGCTTTGCCCTCGGTCAGCGGCCGGGATGCGATCTCGACCGCCTGGTCGATGATGACGCGCCACGCGTCTTTGGCAGAGTCCTTGGTGAGGTTCCGCAATACCGCTGTGTCGAGGGCCATCAGGTGTCCTCCTTCTCCAGGCTGAGCTCAAAGGTCATGCCGTCCGGCAGCTTCTTTAGCAGTTCCTTGAGCTGGGCACCGGTGGCGGTGGACAACTTGATCGACACGTCCGCGACCGGCGTCGCCGGGCCGATGCCCCAGCCTTCCAACTTGCCGATGAGGTTCAGGGGTGATGTCGGTGGGTTGCTCAACGTAACCCGCGGCTTAGGGCCGCCAAGCGATCCTCCACCAAAGATGCCGCCACCGCTGGGGGTCGTTTGGCCACCCGTTGGAATTTCTGTTTGATCGGGTTGCGGTGTCGTTGTGGTGCCCCCTCCAGGCTGGCCACCGCCGCCGGTCCCACCGGACGGTTGGGGCGCAAGCGGGGTGCTCCCACCGGTGCTGGCAACGGCCGAGGGCTCCATGAGGAAGACCTCGTTGAGCTGGCGGCCCGTAATCGAGAGTTTGGGCCGCAGGCGCCTCCAGGCCGCGTCCTCGTCTTCGCCCGGATGTGTTTGCAGGTGTTCGAGGCCGCGGAGATTGATCGCGATCTTGCCTTGCGCACAGAGCCGCAGGATGCGGTCTTTCATGACCGTCTCGCCCAGCCAGGGGATGCAATACTGGCCGGCCGGGCGAGGTTCCTGCAATTCGCCCAGCAATTTGCCGACGCTGGAGCCGGCCGCGGCGGCCTCCAGTACGAGGTCGGCGAAGTCTTCCGGTACGAACAGGTCGTTGATTAGCACCTCTTCAATGGCATCGGGGATCTGCGCTCCTTGCTTTTTGAGGGCCTCAATGCTGAACCGGCACTGCCTCGGGTTGACGTAGTCCCAGCGCTGGAGCACCGCAAAGCGGTCGAAGCGCTTCTTGAGGTGGTCGCGCAACTCGCCCTGATACTTGGTGTGGAGCTTCCTATAGTCGGGACTCTGCCCGCTCCACTCCTGGGCCTTCATCTCCATACGCGCGAGGATCAACAGCTCGCGATCGAGAAATGCATTGCCAGAACCGGCACGCGGGAGCAGGAAGCGAATGGTATTACGACGCTTCTGTAGCTGGTCTTTGAGCCAGTTGCCGAGGCGCTGATCGAGATTATCGGGTTCTTCCGGCAGCACCAGAATGGGCAAAAGACGATCGTCCCAGCGCTCCGGGCGCTCGGTCTCGTCCAGTGCCGTCCAGGGGTCGGTTTGCCAGGTCTTAGGCAGGGCAATCACCCGCCAGGTCTTGGCGACCTCCTCGGTGCCGCCGATGACGTAGCGGGTCTCGCGGGCGAGCTGCGTCAGATCGGAGCCATCGGCGAACAGCTTGTCGTTGCGCGCGCAAGCCATCAGCTTGGCCTGGGGATTCTCCTCCTCGCGAAAGACGAGCTTGGATCCGTCCGGGTGGATGTTGAAGCCGTTCTCGATGATGGTCGCCAACTCGACCTGGAAGGCGTTGTCGTCGATTGGCTGGTTATGGGTGATGTCGGCCTGCAGGGTTGCTGGCTCGGCGCCGGCCAGGTTGCCGACCGCGATCGACCTTAGCCACAGCGAACCCAGGATTGCCTGCAAATGCGGGGCGACCTTGGCATGGTCGCGGATGGCCTCGGCGACGGAGAGGATGTTCTGTTGGGCCTTGGCCCGCAGCCGGCGGTGATGCTCGTTCGACACGGAGTCCAGCAGGGCACCGATACCGGAGGCATCGTCATCGAGGCGAAAATCTGCGGCCGTCAGCACTGGTGAGGACTCACCGCGACTCTTGTAAAGGTTGGCCAGGATGCGAATCATGTCGCGCGTCTCCTGCGCGTCGGTCGCGATCAGGACCTGGTCTTCGAGCAGCCGCAGCAGGTGGGGGGCGAAAGGCCAGGCGACCAGGAACTCGCGATGCTTGCGGTCATGCTCGGCCGGCGGTACTTCCATCAGGCGGAGATATTCCGAGACGTGCGGCGCCACCAGGCCCTCGATCTCGGACTTGCCGATCTGCAGGCGATTCTCGAAGAGACGGTGCAGCAACATCCGGCGGCGGTCCTGCTGGACCCGCTCGGGATTGCCGCCGGCCATGAAGTCGATGGGGACTGGGTTGACGCGGTGCACCTGCTGATAAGCGTCGCTGCCCCCGTTGCGAACCGAGATGACGAGGACGAGGAGGTCGGGCCGTTCCTTGGCGATCTCGGAGAGGATCTGAATGAAGTTGAAGGCCCAGCTCTTCCAGGGGGCTTTCTTGCTGTCGACCAGTGCGTCGAACCAGGTCTGGAACTCATCCAGGAGCAGCATCGTGGGCTTGTTTTCGAGCAGCTCGACAATCAGCTGATCTGAAGGGATATCAGTCTTCGCCGCACCCATACCCTCCCACTTGCCTTTGATGTAGGTGCCGTGGGGATGGCGCTCGAACAGGAGGTCCCAAAGGAACTTGTAGCGTTGGCGATGCAGGCTCTCGCCAATCACTAACATCTCGCCGCGCAGGGCGATCTGGCCGATCTCCGGTTTGTTGAGCGTCTTCGCCCAGGATTGCAGCCAGGTGCTGGTCGAGGTGGTGTCATTGACAGCGTGGTAGAGGGCTGCCAGCAGGTGCGACTTACCGAGACCGCGCTCGCCGATCACCACGATCGGGCGGCCCTGGTTGGGGCCCACTGCCTCGATCCCCTTCAGCAGGTCATGGGTCGGATAGGTGATATCCAGAAACGACTTGGCCGCGACCTGGGTCGCACCGGTGTTGGAGTCGTTGGACAGCTCGATAGCTGTGCCTTTCAGGCGTTTGCCCCGAAATTCCTCTCTTAAAGTCAGTCCAAGCATTAGTGTCGCTCCCCATCATTATGACAGCGCAGAGCGGATAGCCAACTCCGATCCGCTGTGTTCCCTCAGAGGCTGAAGCCTCCCGTCCCAGGGGTGTGGCTGGACATCCAACCGACCGCGGACCCTCAACTTCCGTACACGCCCGATGTTCGGCCACGGACGGATACAGGGGGGCGAAGATACTACAAAAATGCGCCACTTTGTATGCGAGCTGTGCAGTCGTCCCCATTAGGCGTCTCAGGTTTGTTATCGCTGGCCCAGAACCCTGGGTTGCAACGTCACTCCATCAACCCGCTCGCCCGCAATACTCGCCGCTCGATCGCGTCGGTCAATACCTGGTCGTCGCCCGGGCGGACCAGGGTGAGATGGGTGCGGGCGCGGGTGATGCCGGTGTAGATGAGCTCGCGGGTCAGAATGGGGCTCAGTTTATCGGGCAGGACGAGGGCGGCGTGGGCAAATTCCGAGCCTTGGGACTTATGCACGGTGAGCGCATAGACGGTCTCGACGGCCAGCAGGCGGCTCGGCAGGACCCATTGGATGCCGTCGTTGCCATCGCCGGCAGGAAAGGCGACCCGCAGCCGCGAGAGGTCCCCCATGTCCGGGCGCTCCAGGGTGATGCCGATGTCGCCGTTCATCAGGCCCAGGCCGTAGTCGTTGCGGGTGACGAGGACCGGACGGCCGAGATACCAGCCGCTGCTGGCGGGGATCAGGCCCGCGGACTGGAGTAGGCGGGCGATGCGTTGGTTGAGTCCTTCGACCCCCCAGGGGCCGCGGCGCAGGGCGCAGAGGACCTGAAATTTGCCATGGGCCTTCAGCACGGCGCGTGCCCAGTCGTCGAAGGCGCCCGGGGCGGCATCCGCGGCGGGCTGGCGGTCGCGCAGTGTCTCGAGGTAATAGCGATACCCATGGCACTCGGGCAAGGGTTCAGCCCCCCCTCCCCGGCCCTCGGTCACCAATGACCGGAAGGCTGCGTCCTCCGTGCCGGCGGTTTCGACCAGACTCAGATCGGCATGGCAGCCCTTCAAGATGCACAGCGCCGCCTCTGGATCGCCGGCGTTCACCTTTGTTGCGAGTTGGCCGATGCCGCTGTCCGCGGCGAAACGGTGGCTATGGCGCAGCATGACGATGGCTTGATCCAGGGGGGTGCCGGCCGGATCGATCAGGCGCGCCTCGATCGCGTCCCCGGTCGCGGTCTGGAGCCAGTCGCTGGTCTGCGGATGGTAATGACCCTCCAGCGCCCGTGCGCAGAGTTCACCCAGCACCGCCCCCGCCTCCACCGAGGCGAGCTGGTCCTTGTCGCCGAGCAGAATAAGACGCGCCGGGGCCGGTAGCGCATCAAGGACGGCGGCCATCATCTCCAGATCGACCATAGAGGCCTCGTCGACCACCAGCACGTCCAGCGCCAGCGGGTTGCCGGCGTGGTGGCGCAGCCGTCGCGTATCCGGACGGCTGCCGAGCAGTCGGTGCAGCGTGGTCACGCTGACCGGGATGGCGGCGCGCACCGTCTCGGCGTCCGCGAGATCGCCGAGCTTCAGGTCCGCAACCGTGCCGGCGATGGAAGCATTCAGGCGGGCGGCGGCCTTGCCGGTGGGCGCGGCCAGGCGGATACGCAGTGGGCGGGCGGACTCGGCCAGCGCCAGGGCCTGCAGCAGGGCCAGGAGGCGCACCACGGTGGTGGTCTTGCCGGTGCCGGGGCCGCCGGTGACGATGCTGAAGGCACTGCGGGCGGCCAGGGCGCAGGCGAGCTTCTGCCAGTCGGGCGCGATGGCCGACGGCGGGAACAGACCGCCGAGAATCTGGCGCATGGCCTCAATCGGCAGTGCCGCCTGAATGGCCGCGCTGCGCGCCAGCCGGTCGTCGATGGCGCCCCGGATGGCCTGCTCATAGCCCCAATAGCGGCGCAGATACAGCCGTGGGCCAATGAGCACCAGCGGGGTCGCGCCCGGGCCAGCGCCGACCAGGTCGGGATGCACGAGCGCGGCCTGCCAGTCGGTGAGCGTGAGCCGCCCCAGCACCGCGGCGGGCCGCGGCGGCGGGTCCGCCTCCCAGTCCGTGCCCTCGGGTGGCAGTGACAGGGCGAAGGCCGGATCGCGCAGGGTCGCCGCGAGATCCAGACAGGCATGACCGCGCCCGAGTTGGTGGCTGGCCAGCGCGGCGGCGAGGATCGCCAAGGGGGACGCGTCCGGCACCTCGTGCCACAGGAATTGCGCGAAGGCGTCATCGAGCGGGCGCAGCCACGCGCGCTCCGCCCAGCGGGCGAGGATCGAGCGTAACCGGGTTTCGCCGTCGGCGCCGGCCAGCAGTGAGGTCTGTGTCATGCCAGTGACTCCGCGGTCGAACCGGTAAAGCAGTCGTCTAGTTGCTCGATCAAGGCGCGGGGTGGGCGCTCCACATGCAGCCCCTGGCTCGGTGCCTCGGCGCCGCGCAGGAAGAGATAGAGGGCACCGCCGATATGGCGGTCGTAGTCATAGTCGGGCAGGCGCGCCTTGAGCAACCGATGCAGGGCGAAGAGATAGAGCACATATTGCAGCTCATAGCGGGCGTGCAGGATCGCGGCGCGCATGGCCTGGGGGGTGTAGGCGGCGGCGTCCGGACCCAGCCAGTTGGATTTATAGTCGGCGACGTAATAGCGGCCCTGGTGCTCGCAGACCAGGTCCATGAAGCCCTTGAGCATGCCATTGAGCGTGTTGGGCTGGAGCGCCGGGCGCGGGGCGCCCCCCAGCGTGTGGGCGCTGACCAACCGATCGACCGCGCGGGCATCCACCCGGTGCGCGGCCAGCCAGAACTCCATCTCGGGGACGGCGCTGCCGAGGCCGGCAAGGCTGAGCTCGGTGGGCGGCGCATCGCCCAGGGCCGGCAGCCGCAACGGTTGGGTGATGAGCTGGTGCAGCCAGTCCGTCAGGGGCTCGACCCAGTGGTCCCAACCCCGCATCTGACACCGCCGGGCCACGGTGTCGCGCAACAGTCCGCGATCGGCGGCAACGGCCGCAAAGCCCCGGGTCGCGGCCCATTCGAGCAGGTCGTGCAGGAAGGTGCCCGCCTCCGATCCGCGGGGAAAGTCATGGGGGGTGCCGGGGGCCGGCCGCCGTTGGGCCGCGGTCTGATCCGGCGGGGGTTCCAGCGCGGCGGTGGCCTCCGGAAGCGCGGGCGGCGCGATCTGCTGCTCCCGGAAGCGGTCCTCGGCCGGGGTTTCGGCGCTGGGGTCGGTCAGCTCCGGCTCGATCCGGTGGGCGGCCTCACCCGCCACCGTCCGCAAGGCGGAGTAGCTGGCGATCCACCAAGGTTCGCTGACGACCTGGCCTGAGACACGCGCGGTCCCCAGCGCCTCACTGGCGTCCACGGGTGAGAATTGCGCGTCGGTCGGCTCGGGCGCCGGGCAGATGGCCAGGTCGGGGCAGTCCCCGCGCAAGGCCTCCAGTGCGTGCGTCAGCCCATCAGGCCCCAAGGGTTCGCCGCCACCCAGCAGATAGCCGAAGGCGCCGTTCTCCAGCCCAGCGAGCGGGCCCAGCCCCACCCAGGTGGCATAGCGGGCGCGGGTCAGTGCGACATAGAGCTTGCGCAGGTCCTCACCCAGACGCTCGCGGTCGGCCTGCTCCAGGGCGGCCTCCTCGGCGGTGAGTGTGAGGCGCAGTTCGCCGGTGTCGTCGTGCCATTTGAGCGGCAGGTCAGTGGCCTTGGTCGGCCGATGATCGGCCGCGAAGGGCAGGAAGACCAGCGGGTATTCGAGCCCCTTGGACTTGTGGACCGTCACCACCTGCACCAGGTCGGCGTCGCTCTCCAGGCGCAGTTGGCGCGCGTCCCCATTGGCACCGCTGGCCCCATCCTCGCACTGCTCGGCCAGATGGCGGATCAGTGCGTGCTCGCCCTCCAGTAGGGTACTCGACTGTTGCAGCAGTTCGGCCAGGTGCAGCAGATTGGTGAGGATGCGCTCGCCTTCCAAAGCGGGGGCGGAACCCATAGTCTCTGGGTCCTGCCCCTGGTTGAGCAGTCTGGCCGGGACCTGAAAATCGTTGAGCAGACGCCGCAGCATCGGCAGCACGCCGCGGCGGCGCCAGAGGTCGCGATAGCCGTGAAACTGGAACACACGCGCCTCCCAGGCCAACTCATCCTGGTTCATCCGCTCCAGTTCGGCCCAGTCGAGGCCCAGGGTCGCGGTGGCGAGCGCGGTGTGCAGCCGGCGGGGATCATCGGGCTCGGCGCAGGCCGCCAGCCAGTGCCGCAGCTCGCCGGCTTGGGGGCTGCGAAAGACCGAATCCTGGTCCGAGAGATAAACGCTGCGCACCCCGCGCTGCGCCAGTGCGCGGCGGATCAGGTCGGCCTCGTGGCGCTTGTTGACCAGGATGGCCAGGTCCGCCGGGCGCAGCTTCCGCGGGGCCTCGGCGGGACCGAATCCGGCCCGCCCCGCCTGCCCCAGATTAAGCAGACGCACGATCTCGCTCGCGCAGGCCGCGGCAATCTGGTCGCGATAGGCCCCTTTGGTGAGCGGCTTGTCGTCGCCCGGCGCGGGCAGCCACCAGGCGGTGAGCGCGGGCAGCGCCAGGCCCTCGGCTGACCAGACGTCGGCCCGTCCCTGTGACTGCGCCGCGATGAAGGGCACCGGGTTCTGCGCGGCGTCGCGGAAGAGAAAGGCCCCGCGCCCGGTCGCGCGCTCCTCCGCGGCCAGGAAGCACCGGTTGACCGCACCGACCATGGCGTGGGTGGAGCGGAAGTTGCGCCTCAGGGTGTAGAGCCGCCCGGCACAGGCCAGGCGCGCCTGGAGATAGGTGAAGATGTCGGCACCGCGGAAGGCATAGATCGCCTGCTTGGGGTCGCCGATGAGGACCAGCGCGGTCGCCGGGTCATTGTCTGCGACCCGATAGACGGCATCGAAGATGCGGTACTGCACCGGGTCCGTGTCCTGGAACTCGTCGATCAACGCGACCGGAAACTGGCGCCGGACGATCTCGGCCAGGCGCGCGCCATTGGGTCCATCCAAGGCGTCAGCCAGCCGGGTCAGCAGGTCGTTGAAGCCCATCTGGGCGCGGCGTGCCTGCTCCACGGCGAAGCGCCCGGCAACCCAGCGGGCGGCGTGGCGCAGCAGCCCGGGGCGGGCATTGGGCAGATTGGCCAGGTCGTCGCCCAGGGTCACCATCGCCGTCAGGGCCGGGTGATCGGGCGGCTCGCCTTTGCTCCAGGCCTCGGCCAACCCGTCAGGCGTCAGGCGGGTCCAGCCGGTCTTCAGATCGAGCGCGACGGCGGCCGGGGCACCACACCAATCGCGTAAGGCAGCCAGCCAGGGGTTGTAATACCTGGCCTGTAACTTCCTGCCATTGACTTGCTTGGCGGCGACCGCGCCATCGAGCAGTCGCTGCAATTCATCCACCCAGCTTGCCCAGGGGGCCTTGATCTCGGCCAAACGCTGCTCCCGCTCCACACGCAGGGTCCGCAGCGCGCTGGCCGGTTCCGGTGCGTCCGCGAGCCGCTCGGCATGGTCGACCAGGCCGCGCAGATCGGCTTGCAGGGCCGCCGGATCGGACCACCATTGGCGGACCTCGGCGACCGCCTCCGCATCCAGCGGCACCATGAAGGTGCGCCAGTAGTCACGCACCACCTCGGCCAGCAGCTCGCTCTGGTCGGTCTCCAGTGTCTGGGTGAAAAGGCTGTCGCTGTCGAATGCATGCTCGCGCAGCATGCGGTTGCACCAGGCATGGATGGTGGACACCGCCGCCTCGTCCATCCATTCGGCGGCCAGTTGCAGCTTGCGCGCACAGGCCGGCCAGCGCTCAGGTGGGTACTCGGCACGCAGGTCATGCAGCAGGTCATGGCCCACCGGCTGCGCCGCCACCCCGGCCGGGTCCTCACTGAACGCGCCTGCGGCCTCGCTCAGGCGGGCGCGGATGCGCTCGCGCAGCTCCTGGGTGGCGGCATCGGTGAAGGTGACGACCAGGATCTCGGGTGGGGTGAAGGCGCGGACTTCGACTCGTTCCCACGCTCCGCGTGGGAATGCATCCGTGGCCGCTCCAGCGGCCAGATCGTCCTCGCGTGGCTGGGGCGGCGGCTCCGGCTCGCCATGACCCAGCACCAACCGGACATACAGCGTCGCGATGGTAAAGGTCTTGCCCGTGCCGGCGCTGGCCTCGATCAGCCGGCTGCCGTGCAGGGGGAAACGCAGCGCGTCGAGCGTCTGGGGGGCGTCCGCGGTCGAAGAGTTTCTGTCGATGACGGGCATACTCACCGCAGCGTCTCGACATACGCACGCATCGCGTCATTGATGCGCGTCTGCCAGCCGGGGCCGGTGGCCTTCAGGGCGGCCAGCACATCGGCGTCGAGCCGGATCGTGGTCGAGACCTTGGCCGGTGCCCGCCCCGGGCCGCGCCGGCGCGCCGTCAACGTACCCCGCAGCTCGGCCAACGACTGACCGGTGATGGAGTCCTTCCAGTGCTCTGCCACGGCGGCCGGATCCTTGGGATCGTAGCGGCAGTCCGGATCGTCCGCGCGCTCCGGGGCGGCAGCCAGCGCCGCTGCCATCTGTTCAGGGCCGATCGAGGGTTTGGAAGTCGTATTGCGCTTCATGTGTGGTTGCCGCGCGGCAGGAGATGACATGGGGACCGTCCTGGCGATCGACCCAGACCAGGAAGACCACCCGGTCAACCCCAGGCTTTGCAGTCGCGGCCCACCGTAGGCCAGCCGCCGGTCTTCCGCGGTGCGCATGAAACCGTCAAAGACTGGTTCTCACGCAGCCAAGTCAATGCCATGAATTGGCGAGATCGGCGCGCCGTTTGGCCGAGTCGAAGGTGATCGTGGGGTGAGTGTAGTAACGGATTGAGTGCCTGTCCAGCAAAACGTTACTACGGCCGACGGGGCCGCCCGCTCCAGCGATGTCACGCCTGTATCGGACGCTGTACGCCGCGAGGCCGCCTTCTTCACGGTCGCCGACGCGTTGGCCGGCACGGTGCCGGTGCCAGCATTGCGCACGCCGGGCGTCAGCGCGCTGGCTGTCGCCCCCCCCTGGATCAAGGCGGATCTCGCGCGGGGGCACGTCGACCACACGACCATCGACGGTGGTACTGGCGGCAGAAACGGTACGCACCACCGGGTTCGCGAAGGGCGTGACGAGCGGTTGACCCGGCTCTCCAGCGTCAGCCCGGCCCAGGTGGCGAGAATCGTGACCTGCTGATCCATTTCCTCGCCCACGTGTTCCGACTGCGCGACCAACGTGGACGGGTGTTCTTGGACCACGATGGCATCTGGCTGCTGGAACTCAGTAAATTCGCCGCCGACGCGGTCCACACCGAGCAGCAGCGATGGCTGAAATTCTTCAACGAGGCTGAGCGCTTGGACGAGGACGCCTTGCCGGCCTGGATGCAGACCCAAGAGATGAGGCGAGCCATGAATACACTGAAGGCATGCTCCGAGAAAGAACACGCCTACCATGCCTACCAGGCGCGGCAAGACTATCTGCGCGAACAGCAGAGCGTCCAGCTCGAATTCGACGACCTGCGCGCGGAGGTCGAGCAGGCGCGGGCCGCCGTGGAACAGGAGCGGGCGGCTAAGGAGCAGGCACGGGCGGACGCGGAGCACGAGCGGGCCGCCAAGGAGCAGGAGCGAGCCGCCAAGGAACAGGCGCGGGCGGACGCGGAGCAGGAGCGGGCCGCCAAGGAGCAAGAGCGGGCGGCAAAGGAGCAGGAGCGGATCGCCAAGGACGAAGCCTTGGCCGAGAACGAGCGGCTGAAGCGATTGCTTGCCGACAAACCGGAACCGTCTGACCCCGGGACGCCGCAGTGATCGCGGCCTGTCGGCAATTCCTCGTTCCCCAGAAAACCCGGTCGAGTATGCGACGCGGAACCTTCTTCGGTTGGTCCCGCGCGGGATGGGGTCCGCGCAGCGGACCCTACTTGGCTGACCGCAATTGGGGCAGCGGTCGTACGCCGCCGCCGTCACGCAGTTGCCTGGATAGCGACTCCGAGTTTCTCCCGCACTCGCTGGTAGATCGGCAGGCCGCAGCTCTCGGCGACTTCTAGCGTGACTGCCAAACCATAGGGAACCTCGTCGTCGAAATCCTGCTGGGTATCGCCTTGGGCGGAGATTTTGATACGCAGGAATTCACCGTCTATGAATACGCGGGCTTGGTCCCCATCCAGAATTTCATGCTGGACGGTGCCGTTTCGGACTTGTTGCCAGTCCGCTTGCTGGCGCTTCAATGACAATTCGTTGGCGGGCGGGTCGAAACTCAGCTTCGCTTGACGGTAGGCACGGTGCTGATGGCTGACCGGGCTCAGCCACGCGAGTGTGATTGTAAGGCGGCGCCATTCCGCGCTATCGCTCAGTTCCATCGGCAGCGGGAAGGCGTATTCGTGAGCCTGGTCCTGATTCAGTAGGCCGCAGCCGAGGACAGTGGCACGCTGAGCGGCACAGGTTTCCACGCGTGCCGTATCGGCGACGCCGTAGCCGATAAAGCGGGCGATGGCGCGCTTCCGGCGGTGGTTGGGCACTGGGATGACGCGCCCGATGGCCTCTGCGTTCTCCGGCCAACTCGCGCCATGCACCAGCAGCGCTTTTAACAGAGGCGCGGTGGTATCGCGGTCGATACGCTCTCCGCCGGGCAGGACGCGAAGGGATTCCAGGATGTCGCAGAGTCGGGCGGCGGCACGACTGGCAAGGGCTGTGGCATTACTGGTACCGCGAGTGAAGGCAGTCTTGGTGAGGTCGCCAGCGCCTTGGGTATCCGGTATGGCGACCTTCTGACCCGGCGGCAAGCCTGCGGAAGCGATCTTGTAGTGCCCGTTTCCACCCCAGTAACTATAAAGTTGCCGACCACCGGCCAGGAGGATGTCTGGCTTGATCGCGTTCCGATATCCCGGTCCCAAGCGGATGACTGGGCTGGGCATTGTGTTTGATGGAAGCAGATCGACCCGATTTGCCAAGTAATGGACGTTGGATTGATCGCAATGCAGAGCCCCCACGGTGAGCGCATTGATGGCTTCGCCGGGACTTAGCAAGGTGCGCTCGCCGAGGGTTTGGCCCAGATGGCGAATGGTGGCATCGATCCTGGTGGCTTCGGGTAGTGCCTGAAAGTCAGCGTCCGTCATGTGGGTTTCGATGGCCTCGGTCTGATTGCCCACGCTGATGCAGAACAACAACCGGTATTTGAAGGCAAGCCAGTCGATAAGCCGACCCCAAGGGCTCATCTCGTCATGAAACGCCTCTTCGCCGACGGACAGATTGACGAAGCGCACCGTGGGTGCGGCGGGTTCGGCGCCCTCGAACATCTCGACAACAGCGCGATGGATTCGGTCCTCCGCGAAGGCAGTTTCTGGGATGTGCTCACGGTCAGGGCATCCTGGGTCCGGAACCAGGACAGGCCGACAATAGAGGGGGCGGGTCAATGGTGGCGCGTTGAAGTCCAACTCGCCATGCAGAATGAGTGACGCCATGGCTGTGCCGTGGCGCATTTCGCCAGGCTGATAGCTTGCGAGGGTGTCGTCGGGATCGTTGATGCGCAGTCGGCCATCTAGTAGTTGATGGCCTGCGAGGGGGTGACCATCCAGCAGGGCAACCACCGGATCTTGCTCGGTTGGGGGCGGCAACTGCACTGCCGGCCCCGCTTCCGAATCCGGCGCCATGATCGCAACCCCCTGGGCTTCCGGCAGGAAATACCTCACTTCGTTGTGTCGAAAGATGGTTGCCAGGGTGCTTTCTTCACCTCCGTCCGCGAAAGCAACGGCAGCCTGAGCGGCCGCGCGGGGCAACCGCCCTTTAAGCGCGTGGAAGCGGATGTCGTCTATGCGAACAGCCGCCAACACTTCTCCATCCACTTCGGAGATGGCGCGGCGCACGGCGGCTTCTCGGGTTTGGCCGTCCTGGTCAAACCAGAGTTCCAAGCGGAAGGGGACGCTGGTCGTGTCGTCTTCCTCTCGCCAGTCCTCGATGATCTCGGGGCGCAAACGGTCGCGGGCACCCCACCGGCGGATGTCCTTAGCGTAGGCAAACAAGTCGCGCCATTTTTGGTTGCCACGACCGAGGTCTGTTTCAGCCTGGTACAAGTTCCAGAGTCTGAGCAACTGGGTCATGGCTTGTTGGTTGGCCATCCCCAGATAGATCCGACCATCAAGCGGCTTGTCGGTCCGCGCTCCAGTCTTGGCATTGGGTATCCAGAAGTCATCGTTTGGATCGAGGTCTTCCTGGTCGATTTCCCCCAGCCAGTGCATGCCGATGGCTTGGGCTGCGCGGCGAAAATCCTCAATGCGTCCGAAGGTTTCGATCACCAGCACAAAATCCGGTGCCAGGCCCTGGGGATTCGTCTGAAAAGCCAGCCGCTCCGACTCGAAGGCGTCGCGTAGGGCCTCGAACTTCGGTCCGAGATGCGCCACCTGCCGGACCAATCCCGGTTTGTGTGGCATTCCTCCGCCACCGTGGCCGTCAGGGCGCTTCATCACTTCACGAGTGGGGAATATCAGCAGTGGGTATTCACTCACCTTCAGCCTCCATTTTCTTGCTGCGGAAGGAGCAACATATTCCTTGGCCTCGCTTCGCTCCGGATTCGGACGGCCGCGCGTTCACGCCACTGCTTGAGTTTGCTTTGGGTCAGCTTGCGTGCGTTGTCCATCTGGCCGTGCAGGATGGACTGTCGCATAACATCGACGCAGAACTCTTCTACCTCGGCAAAACAGTGGTCGGTGAGACCGTCAGCGATGGTGGAAGCCGCCAGCCCGAAATTGAAACGTCTGCTGGTGGCGAAATTGTCGACGAAGTCGGTGATCTGCGCCTTGCTGGGCGCTGGCAGACGGATGCGTACCTGGAAGCGGCGCCAAGCAGCTCGATCAAGCAACTCCGGATGATTGCTGGCGGCGATGGCAACCACGTAATCGGGCAACCGGTCGATCTGTGTCAGCAGGGTGCCGACAACTCGTTTGATCTCTCCGGTCTCCCGCGTGTCACCTCGCTCTTTACCGAGAACTTCGAACTCGTCGAAGAACAGGACACAGCGTTGCATCCTTGCGTAATCGAACACTTTTTGGAGGCGGCTGCCGGTCTCCCCAAGAAAGCTGCCGATCAGGCCCTCGTAACGAACAACCAGAAGCGGCACGGCTAATTCGTAGGCGATGGCTTCCGCGAGAGTGGTCTTGCCATTACCGGGTGGGCCAGCCACCAGCAAGCGATGGCGCGGTGATAAGCCGTATGTCTTGAGCAGGTCGCCGCGATGTTGTTCAACGATCAGTTCGCGACACAGCGATTCGGTTTCCGGCGTCAGCACCAAGCTGTCCAAGGCGCGCTCTGGCGTCTGTTCCAGCAGGTATTGGCCGGCACTGCTGTCGTTTAAGCGCGCGGGCGCTGGGTTACTGGAGCCGTTACGCAGGAGCGCGCCCAATCGGTCGGCAAGCAAGCCATGCTTCTTCGCCCGCTCGTCAGCGATCAGCGATCAGCGATCAGCGATTCGACATGGCGCCGGAAGGCGGCGTTGTCGCCTGTGGTGCCGGCCTTCACCAGGCCGACCAATAAATCCGCGTTCGCCATACAGCTAATTCAGCCGAAAAGAAGACTTGGGAAAAAGTGAGGATCCCTCGGTTTTTCGTCTTCCAAGGGCAGGGGGTTCTATGCTACCCGTTTTTCTTCCTGCTGAGTGCTGATCCAGTTTTTCAGAAACTAGATGGGAAAGGCGTAACCGAGAGTAAACCGAAACCGGGGGCAGACCCCGAGGTATCCACACAAAATATCGGTATAGATCGGTTGCATGGATAAGAGCTAAAAGCCCCGACTGCCTGGCAACGCCCCAGCCCCCGCCGTTTTTCGCTAACCTGCTGATTTATCGCTCGTGTTCATGGGGATGCCGGCTCTTTGGGATCTCAGTAGGTCGGCATATTTATAAATTACATGATGTTATGACGACATGTAGGGCGTCATAGAGTCGCATAACGAGCCGCATCGACAAGCCCCTGACAGGGCTTGGAGCGATTACTGCTCTGCCGAAC
>NZ_CAJAXH010000107.1 GCF_903946935.1 uncultured Thiodictyon sp. | reverse complement strand
GGCACCCGCACCGCGGCCCGGGTCTGGCTGCCGATCTTCCGCGAGCACCGCGCGGCCTTGGCCGTCTATGGCGCCCTGCATCGCGCCCGCCTGACCGAGCAGGTTGCCGAACTGTTCGCCCACGGCCCGGCTGGCGTCGCGCTACGGCTGGCCCCGGGCTGCGATCCCGAGACGACTGAGCAGGTCTTAGACCTGGTGGACCGGACCATTGCCCGCGTCTGGCGCGCGATGGCGAAAGAGCCCGTATTGCATTGAGGGGTAGAGACAATGACCGAACCCGTTACAGTTCAGTCGCCGAAGGTCCGCGATCACCGGGAAGCACAGGCGATCAAGATCATCGGCACCCGGCTACGCGATGCCAGGATGCGGCTTTGCAATATGAGCCAGCGGCTTGCAGCGCAGCAATTGGGCCTTGCCAATTCTGGAATGCTCGCCAAATTCGAGAACGCCACGGATAACCGGAATATACCCTTGTGGCTAATTCGCCGCGCGGCGGCACTATATGAGGTTTCCATAGATTGGTTGTTCGGTGAAACGGAAGATTGGGAGACCGGGCATAGGATGACCCAAGAGCGCGAGACTTCCCGCTGGTTGTTCGATGTATGGGAGAAGGCGCGCGAAATGGACATTGCGCATTTGCGGCTATTAAATGACAAACTCGAAGCGTTGACGGCAATCACAAGCGAACTCGCGGCCGCAGCGAATGACGCATCGGCTGCGCTGGACCGATTCGCGGAGGTCAACCCCGAGTTCGAGGACATGCCCGCGGGGAGTCCCCTGGTCGCGGCTGTCGTGCGGATCGCGGCGGCGGCACAGCATGGCGCAACCCGGCTGGAGCGGCTTCGGTGCGAGATGCGCCGGCCAGCGGCGGCTTGAGCCGGGGGGACGCGACCGACGCGGAAAACCCGCCGAGAACCGCCGAGAACCGCGCATACGATGGGGGCTCTATCCAATGACCCTGTGAGCACCCCGTGAGTATCTTTCCCCGAGATCTGCCCTATAACCCAAACCTTCACCGCGAGCTATTCGCGGATCGCACCGCGGTTCGGCTCGCTGATCGCTGCGCCCGCGACCTTGAGAGGTTCGCCCGGCGGCTAAATCATGGGACCATCGCCGCCCTGGCCGCGCATCACGCACCGGGCGTGTCGATCACCGACGCGCTGCGCGCCCTGGCCGATGAGATCAACACCGCGACGATGGACCTTGATCGGTTCCAGTCGAGCGCCGAACTCACCATGAAAGCCGAGACAACCCGACTGGCGCCGCTGATGTCTAAGGCCACGCGCCGAGTAATGGCGGCTGTTCGGCGCATTGAGCAAATCGACGCCCAAATGAGATCGAGCCAAGAGCGCGCCGAGGGCAAGCGCAAGCAACTCCTGGCCGCTGGCGTCAAGGAAGGCCCTGACCTTGAGCGGATCGCGGGTGACACGTCGGAAATCGACGCACTGAAAGCCGAACGCGCCGCCCTGGTGGACGAACGGGCGACAATGGAGCAGTTCATTCGGACCCGCGACGAATCCCTGTTGCCTGCTGACTTCGTGGTGAATGAGCCGCTGCGCGTCGATTCCACCAACCCGGTTCCGGCCCCGAAATGAGCGATCCGGGCAGGCTAACCATCGACGTTTCGCACGGCCCCGACGGCGATACCGCATCATCCCTGTGGGGCGGTCTGTCCAAGCACCTGATCGCGAGCTTCTACCCCGTCAGTAAAGCCAGTAATGGGGTGTGGAGCAAGCCGGATGCCGCCGCCACGGTGAAGGCGCCACTCACCGAGGCGTCAATGGAGGTCGCGCTTAACTGGCATAGCCCGTTTGAGAACATGGGGGCCGAGGCCAAGGCGCCGATGCTGGCCGCGATGCTCCAATCTGGAGCTATCGCGCCGGTCGCCCAGGCGCTTGTGACCGGCGCACCGGCTGGCGGGGTCGTCGCTGGACTCGCTGAGGGGGCGCAATCGGCACTGTCGGGGATGCAGGGCCGCACCGGCATTACCAAGCTGAACTCCACCCAGGTCTTTTCGGGTATGCCCCCGGCGAAGCTGCAAGTAACCGTGCTGCTGCGCGCCTGGTCCGATCCACTGCGCGAGGTCGAGACCCCGTTCAACCAGTTGATGGACTGGGCACTACCGATGATGCTGTCACCGGATGACCCGCTGGCGATGGCTATCAAGTTTCTAGCCAAGGGCGTTACCGGCGGATTCGGCTCGTTCGCGGATGCAGCCAAGGGCGCCGTCGATGTCCTGATGCCATCCAAGGCCCCGGTGTGCGTCGCCATGCGCTACAAGGGCCGCATCTACTCGCCCCTGGTTATCGAGGCGATTACCGACCCCATCGGCTCGAATGTCGATGCCAGCGGCCGGTATGTCGAGAAGCTGTTTTCAATGACGCTCTGCACCCTGACTGCCATTGATAGGCAGGATTGGGCAGGCATGGCGACGAGCCTGTGAGGACTGCACGATGACCGAACACCCCGAGGGGGTCGGGCTCTATCGGATCGAGGGCAACCCGTCCTTGTCCGCGCTGCTGGTCCTGGCCGAACTCCACCAAGGGGGCCACCTGACCTTGAGCGACGATGCCCCGCCGGTCGCCCGCCGGTTCGCTGAAACCGCCTTGGAGCAGGCAGCCAACGCACTTCCGAGGTTTCGCCATGGGCGCCAGTGACCGACCCAAGCGCCCCCGAGGGCAACCTACCGCGTTCCGTGATGAGTTCGTGGACCAAGCCGGACGGCTGGCCAAGCTGGGCTTGACCGATGCCGAGCAGGCCGAGTTCTTCCAGGTCAGCGAGCGATGCTTTCACGGCTGGAAGAAGGCGCACCCCGATTTCTTGCAGGCCCTAACGGACGGCAAGACGGTTGCTGATGCGCGCGTCGCCGATAGCCTCTACCGATCCGCAGTCGGTGAACACCTGGTGGCCGAGGTCCGGGAAGTGCGAGAAGACCCGGACGGCACCACCACCACGCGGACGGTGAGCAAGGCCGCGCCGAGCGTCGCGGCCGGTATCTTCTGGTTGAAGAACCGCCGGCCCAAGGACTGGCGCGACAAGGTGGAAGTCCAACAGGAAACCAACCTGCACGTCTTCCCGCCCGCGGCCGAACTGGAGGCTCTACACCAAGCTGCCATGGCCCGCGCCGCCGAACGGGCGCGGATGCTGGTAGGGCGCCGCGAGCGGTTGGGGTGCATCGACCTGGAGCATCGCGAGCAGGACGCGGACTGATCGGCAAGGTTGCCGCCAAACTTTGGCCAAGGTTGCCGCAAAGTTTGGGGCCAACCTTGCAACCGCATGACTATAAAGAAAAAAGCCGCTCAAAGGTTGCTGTGAGAGGGAGTTTTCTAGGATGACTAGCAGCCTGTCGGACTTGATGGCGTAACCGATTGATTAAACAGGAAAACGACTTTTTGGCGCAAAAGAGGAAACTCTTTGCATTCAATCGGTTGCATCACTAAGTCCGACAGCCTGCTAGGCAACCTTGTGGGGCGGTCTTTGGCGAACCATGGCAACCATCGCCCGGCGCACTGAGCGCCCCACCGTGCCCGCTGCGCCCGGATCGCGAGCCCCCGTACACACCCGCCGGTCGATAGGCTCCACCTATTGGAACAGTTAATGCTTAATTCGCGCAACCGACTGAATCGCATAGGACGCAATAAGCGTGCCCGATAGGCTAAAGCAATGAATCGACCGGACACCGGCGGGTGTGTACGGCTGGCGGTCAGTGCGGATGGGGTGCGGGATCACCACCCCATGCTCGCCCCGGCGCCGATGGGTCACAACGGATGTGACCCCCCAGGCCACCATTGGTGGGTGAGGCCCTGCGGATCGCCCCCGGCTGCACCTGGCGGGTGTTGCCCCGGCTGACTGGCCCGCCCGTGACGGTCGATCAGACGGCGAGTCTCTGGAGCGCGTGTGTCGGCTCCCTGGTGAGCGGGGTACTCTGCACCGGCTTGGTGCGCTGTGTGCGGATGATTCGCGTTGCAGGAACGGGAAAGCGCCATGGTCGGGGTGACGAGCTCCGGCGGCACCTGGTGGAGCGCGACCGAGCGACGGGGCCTAAATCGTGGTCGGGATCGAGGTCCGGGCGATCCTGCCGGCGAACCTCCCATGGCACGCGGACGGCTGCACCATGGCGACCATGGACAAGGTCCGGCAACCTGCCGGGACCGTGGCGAGCACCCCCCGCCGAACTATCCGACGAACGGCAAACTGGTGGCAGCGTCGATTTTTGGGGGTATATCTGGGGGTAGCCGCATTCGGTGAACGAAAGAAAGCCGATTTATTACAATTGTTTGCTGGCGCTATTCAATAGCCGCCGAGGGCACCATATCGACGTTTCAGACCGTCCCAGGAAGTACCGAAGCCCGCGTCACTGCGGGCTTTTTTGTTGCCTCAAGGTGTCCTGTGGCATCCTACAGCACCGTGTCGCGGCGTGCGGCCGTTGCCACGCCTGCGACACGAACCAGGGGCCAGCGCGGGAAGGCTCACCGCGCCCTACCCAATTAAGATAACGAACCCATGGCCCTGAAGAAGTCCGAACTCTACTCCTCACTCTGGTCCAGTTGCGACGAGCTGCGCGGCGGCATGGACGCCAGCCAGTACAAGGACTATGTCCTGGTCCTGCTGTTCATCAAGTATGTCAGCGACAAGTATGCCGGCCAGCCCTTTGCGCCGATCGCCATCCCCGCGGGCGCGAGCTTTGCGGACATGGTCGCACTCAAGGGCAAGTCCGACATCGGCGACCAGATCAACAAGCGGATCATCGCCCCGCTGGCCAACGCCAACCGCCTGTCCGACCTGCCGGACTTCAACGACGCGTCCAAGCTCGGCAGTGGCAAAGAGCTGGTGGAGCGCCTCACCAACCTCATCGGCATCTTCGAGAACAAGGCGCTCGACTTCTCCAAAAACCGCGCCGACGGCGACGACATCCTGGGCGACGCCTACGAATATCTGATGCGGCACTTCGCCACCGAGAGCGGCAAGAGCAAGGGCCAGTTCTACACCCCCGCCGAGGTCAGCCGGGTGGTGGCGCAGATCCTCGGCATCCGCGAGGCGCGCACCAGCGCCGACACCACCGTCTACGACCCCACCTGCGGCTCCGGCTCGCTGCTGCTGAAGATCGCCGACACGGCACGCACCCCGGTCACCCTCTACGGCCAGGAAAAGGATGCCGCCACCAGCGGCCTGGCCCGCATGAACATGATCCTGCACAACAATCCCACCGCCTTGATCATGCAGGGCAACACCCTCACCGACCCCAAATTCCTGGCCGGCGACTATCTGAAGACCTTCGACTACATCGCCGCCAATATCCCCTTCAGCGACAAGCGCTGGGCGACCGGGCTCAACCCGCTCCAGGACCCGTTCGATCGCTTCAAGTCCTTCGGCGTGCCGCCCGCCAAGCAGGGCGACTATGCTTACCTCCTGCACATCGTGCGCTCGCTCAAGGCCACCGGCACCGGGGCCTGCATCCTGCCGCACGGCGTGCTGTTCCGCGGCAACGCGGAGGCCGAGATCCGCCGCAACCTGGTGCGCCGTGGCTACATCGCCGGGCTCATCGGCCTGCCCGCCAACCTCTTCTATGGCACCGGCATCCCCGCCTGTATCGTCGTCATCGACAAGAAGGACGCCGCCGCCCGCAAGGGAATTTTCATGATCGACGCCAGCGGCGGCTTCATGAAGGACGGCCCCAAGAACCGCTTGCGCGCCCAGGACATCCACAAGATCGTGGACTGCTTCACCCGCCGGCTCGAAGTCCCCCGCTATGCGCGCCTGGTGGGCATCGATGAGATCGAGCGCAACGACTTCAACCTCAACCTGCCGCGCTACATCGACAGCCAACAGCCCGAGGACGTGCAGGACATCGCCGGCCACCTGCAAGGCGGCATCCCCGCCGCCGATGTCGATGCACTCGCCCCCTATTGGGCGGTCTGCCCCCAGTTGCGGCAGGCGCTATTCAGCCCAAACCGCCCCGGCTACCTGGATCTGGCCGTGGCAAAACCGGCCATCAAGACCGCCATCTACGAACACCCCGAATTCGCCGCCTTCATCGCGGGCATGCAGGCCCACTTCGCCGCCTGGCAGGCGCAGAGTGCCGCCGCGCTCAAGGCCCTGGCGCCCGGCTGCCACCCGAAAGAGGTCATCGTCTGGCTGTCCGAGGGCCTGCTGGCCCACTACCAGGACAAACCGCTCATCGACCCCTACCACATCTACCAGTACCTGCTGGACTACTGGGCCGAGACCATGCAGGACGACCTCTATCTGATCGCCGCCCCCCTTGAGCACGCAGGCGGCTGGAAGGCCGAGACCTACCGCGTCATCGAGACCGACAAGAAGGGCAAGCCCAAGGACAAGGGCTGGACCTGCGACCTGATCCCCAAGCCCCTGATCGTTGGCGGCTATTACGCCAAGGACCAGGCCGCCATCGACCGGCTCACCGCCGACCTGGAGGCGGTCGCCGCCCGGCTCGCCGAGCTGGAGGAAGAGCAGGGCGGTGACGACGGGGCCTTTGCCGAACTGGACAAGGTCAACAAGATCCATGTCACCGCCCGGCTGCGGGAGATCAGGAGTGACCAGGAGACCAAGGACGAGGCCGCCGTGCTCAATGACTGGCTCACGCTCAACAATGAGGAGGCGGACCTCAAGAAGCGGCTGAAGGATGCCGAGTCCGCACTCGATGCCCTGGCCTACAAGCACTATCCCAAACTCACCGAGGCCGAGATCAAGACCCTGGTCGTCGACGACAAATGGCTCGCCGCACTCGCCGCCGCCATCCATGGCGAGATGGACCGGGTGAGCCAGCAGTTGACCCAGCGGGTCAAGGAACTGGCCGAGCGGTATGAGACGCCGATGCCACGGCTGACCGAGCGGGTTTCAGCGCTGGAGGACAAGGTGAATCGGCATCTGGAGCGGATGGGGTTTGTGTTATGAGCGATGGCCTCGATTTCCCCGCTCGTGACACCGCTCTAGCGGTGTCACGCATGTGTCGGGCGCTCCGCGCCGCGAGTGCCGGCGGCCGGGGTGATGCTCAAGGCCCTATCCGCCGCCTAAGATACAACGGCAGCCACGGGTGTTCTGCCGGACGCAGGGGGTTGCGATGAGTGAAATCCCAACAGGATACAAACAGACCGAGGTGGGGGTGATTCCGGAGGATTGGGTGGTCTCTAAGCTCGGCGCGCATGCGGCGTTTAGGACTGGACCTTTTGGCAGTGCCTTGCACCAATCCGACTACGTTGACGGTGGCATTCCAGTCATCAACCCAATGCAGATCGTTGACGGAAAGATTCATCCCACGTATTCTATGGCGATTACCGACATAGCAGCACAAAAGCTGTCTGACTTTCGTGTTTCGGCAGGAAATGTTGTCATCGGTAGACGTGGCGAAATGGGGCGCTGCGCAGTCGTTAGTGCTGAAGAGCAAGGTTGGCTGTGTGGCACGGGCTCCATGATCATTCGTACTGGGCCGTTATTAGATGCCCGCTTTGTTCAGCGAGTTCTATCAAGTCCGGCAATCATCGCAGAGATTGAGAATGCATCGGTCGGCTCCACGATGATAAATCTCAATCAAGGCACACTTAGAAATCTTCTTGTTCCACTTCCTCCCACCAAAGCCGAACAAGAAGCCATCGCCGAGGCGTTGAGTGACGCGGATGCCTTAATCGAATCCCTGGAGCGGTTTCTTGTCAAGAAGCGCCAACTCAAACAAGGCGCAATGCAGGAGCTGCTTACCGGAAAGATGCGCTTGCCGGGGTTCACCGGAGAGTGGGAGGTTAAGCGCTTAGGGGGGCTGGGTGTTTTCATAAAAGGTAAAGGAGTCACCAGAGAACAATCGATCAGCGGTAGTTTGCCGTGCGTTCGATACGGTGAAATCTATACCCAGCATGACGATTACATCAAGATGTTCCTCTCATGGATTTCACGCGATGTTGCGGCGACTGCAACGCTCCTAAAGCAAGGAGATATCCTGTTTGCGGGGTCCGGTGAGACCAAGAACGAAATTGGCAAGTGTGTCGCCTTTGTCGATGATGTGGAGGCTTATGCAGGTGGGGACATCGTCATACTGCGAAGCGAAAACGCTGATCCACTGTTTCTCGGTTACTACTTGAACACGGCGCCAATCAACCGGCAGAAGGCGAGCCGAGGTCAGGGTGATGCAGTGGTCCATATTAGCGCCGCAGCCTTGGCAGACATCCAAGGCGCGTTTCCACCCCTGGTCGAACAAACCGCCATCGCCGCCATCCTCTCCGACATGGACACCGAAATCGCCGCGCTGGAAGACAAGCTCGTCAAGGCCCGCAACCTCAAGCAGGGCATGATGCAAGCACTGCTCACCGGCAGGATTCGCCTCGTATGAGCGGCCAGGGCCAGCCAACCCTTCTTGCTCCCACGCTCCAGCGTGGGAGCAAGTGCGGGCGCTCCGCGTCCAGTGGCCAGACCGGACGCAGAGCGCCCGCACGGCGTTCCCACGCCGGAGCGTGGGAACGAGAACAACGAAGATGTCTCACGCCAAGGCGCCAAGCTCGCCAAGGTTCTTCCGTGCGGTATTGGCGCTGGGCGACTCACTCGCCAGGTGCTGGGGAT
>NZ_CAJAXH010000106.1 GCF_903946935.1 uncultured Thiodictyon sp. | reverse complement strand
GAGCACCTGTACACCAAAGTTCTTTTCCAGGATTCCGGCCAGCGCGTCGCGGAACGCCTTCTCCGATTGCAGACCCCAGCGCGACCCCAGCGCGCCGATGCTGCGGTCATGCCGCTGCGCCTGGGCCATGATCTCCTCGTGAATTCGCTTGAATTCCTCGCGTTGCTCCGCCTGATGCGCGTCCCACTTGCGGTTCTGTTCGTCCCACTTGCGGTTCTGCTCGTCCCACTTGCGGTTCTGCTCGTCCCACTTGCGGTTCTGCTCTTCTGTATATTCGTCCCACTTGCGGGTCCCCTCCTCCCGATCGCGGCGCAGTTCAGCCAGGAGGTCGTAGAACCGGTCATCGGTGGCCGCCCGCCCGGCATATTCCCGGCGGGTCAAATCCAGAATATACGCGCGCAAATCAGGGTCCGTGCGCATGATTTCCGGCAACTCACGCCTGATCGTATCTTTAAGCGATTGGGTGTTCATCTCGATTTCAAGCCACAGGGTAGGTTGCTGTTTTGATGAGGCTATGAGCTTGATCTAGTGCATAAATCGTGGACAGGCAACGTATAATTGCGGAGCGTGCGGGCGTTTCGTCATCGGAGATAACACGTCGTCGGAAATGCCTTCAGGTCCCCGACTCGGCGGCATCGATCATCGTTGCGACCGCGCCCTCTATTCTACGCGTCGTTACAGTCTGAGAGAGTGCCGTCCGTCGCCGGGGTCCCGGCCGGAATGACGGCTCGCCCATCGCGGGAACGATGACTCAGGCCCCGGTTGACACTCCACCCATCGGTTCCCGCGGGAGCGCGTCGCGGCCGGGGGGCCGCTCCTACAACTTCGGGAGGGGGCTGCGCCCGACGAAGGCCATCAACGGGGGACCGGAATAATTGCCAGGATCTGGTAATTGGCGAAGTTTTGTCGCCGCCGCAGCCCCTCCCACGGGCGCCCGGCGTAATGCCTCATGCAAGGGGCGCAGTGGGCCGGAAGCGCAGGTTATACCAAGCGGCGCCCGCGGTTTACCCTATTAATTCGACTATATAGACCGGCCCGGCGGGACCATCGGGCTCGAAAATGTCATCCAGCCGTCGCTCCAGACCTTCGATCGTCATGGAGCAAAAACGATGGTCCGCGCCCCGACCGAAGTGACGGCTCGCCCTTAGCCGAACCTATGATCAAGCCGCGCATGACTTGATGGGCGGTGGCTCGGGATTCAATTTGACTCAGAGCCGATGAGGGCCGTCAGACTCTCTGCATCGAAGATGCCGTCGAGCCACGCGTCCAGCTGCCAGTGCGGTGCCGTCGCGATCCGCAGCTCCGCCCACGCGGGCAGTGGGCCGAAACGGCGCCTCAATTAACGTTTCAGGGTGTTGGCCTTGCCCTTGGCTTCGCCCTCGGCTTTGCCCTCGGCAAAGATCGACTGATAGGCACGGGTCTCTTGGATGGGGGTTACCAGATTCAACATCGCCCAGATCCCCTTCGCGGTGAGTGCGCGAAAGCGCTCGAAAAACCAAAACGCCAACACCTGCGAGAGCAGTTCGCGGACCTCGCCGCTCACCGGCGCCGTCTGCACCGTCCGCCACAACTGCGGGGCACGTGCCCGTAGCTCGTCATCCTGATCGATCATCAGGGGGGCAAAGACCGCTACAGTAGATAGGGTGATCGGTTTTCATCCGATCCTGCCGTCAGGACCCGGACTCGGCGGTCTGGGCAACGGCCGCCAGCCAAGCGGCGGCATCGGCGCTGTCGGGCGAGGCATCACCCAGCAACTCCAATGCCTCGCGGTCAAGGATACGCTCCAGTAGGGGCGCGCTGCGCGTGGCAGTCGCGGCACCGAAGCGCATCTTGGCCATCAGCAAAAGCAACCGGCGCTCGGCCTCCAGACCACGTTCCATGCCTTGTTGGAGGCCTTGCTGGATGCCCTCTTGGATAAAGCGTTGAGCGAATCCGGTCATTTCGGCGGCTTCCTGCGGATAGCGTTGGCTGTAGAGTTCGCGTTCATTATGGAGAAGCGCTTGGGATCGGTCTCTTCCTGCAGCACGAACAACAGTGCCGCGCGCCGACCGTCCGGCCATTCGACCAACAGCGGCACATGCAACTCCCGAAAGCGCTCGCCCAGCCGCTCCTTGAGCGGCTCTTCGCGGATCGGCAGGATGCGCGCACCGGCATCGACCGCCTGGGCCTCGACCGCCGCAAAGAAGGCGATCGACTCGCGGGGATAATCGACGATGAGGTTCTTGAAGTTCTGGTCGTGGCTCACGGGGTGTGATCAGAATTTGTTGGGGCGTCCATCATCCGGCATGCAATGCGGCGACAATGCGCCGTTGGTCGGCCTCGGTCAGGTCAAGGCTTTATCGAGGATGAATGCGGTGTGGTCGATCATCGTTCGTCTTTTGAACCGCGGCATCAAGACTTGCTGGTTGGTGTGCGCGATGCAGGATAATAGGCCTTGTCCAGCAACTGCTCAAGGGTATAAAGGCAGTCACTGGGGAAAGTGTCCAGGGCTAGACCAGTTTCATCGCTGGCCAATTGTATCGCGTCGGCATAGGCCGCGGTGATCGCCTCGGACAGTAAGGTCTTGAGACCAGGCGACTGTTTCAACAGCTTGGCCAAACGGGTGCGCTGTTCGATAATGGTCGTTCGCCAACTGCGACCATCGAATTCGCGCCAACGCCCGCTCAACAAAGGGTATTGATATTCCCATTTCAACAAGTGAGCGAGCAGAATCAGGAGCCGGCTTTCCAGCTCTCGACGGTCGCTCTTGCTCATGTCGCCGAGCTCTTCCAATAAGTGTTCGACGTCCAGTTCGGCGTAGCGACCCGCGCGCAGGAGTTCCGCCTGGCGCTGGGCCCAGGCTGAATAGTCAGTTTGATATGCGGTACTAAACTCACTCATCCGAACTCTCCCCTAGAAGCCTTTAGGGCGGGGCAGTTGACACCCAGGACGAGCGGACACTCCGCTTTTCGAGACAGCCCACTGAATCCTACACCATGCGCTCCGACCGCAACAATGATCCAGACCCTCAAATCAGATCGGCAAAGCTCTTTTCCATACGACGGAACTGGCGGATTCCAAGCCACAGGAAAAAGGCGATCACGCCCCAACTGAACAGGAAACCGGGCAGATAGATGGTCGATTCCCCGCCGAGGATGGCCCAGCGGAAACCGTCGATGACACCGACGACCGGGTTGAGCGAGTAGAGCAGCCGCCATTGTTCAGGCACGATCGCTGAACTGAAGCCCACCGGCGACACATACAGACCGAACTGGACGATAAAGGGGATGATATAGCGAAAGTCGCGGTATTTGACGTTGAGCGCTGTAATCCATAGCCCTGGCCCCAGGCTCGCCAGAAAGGCCATCACGACGAACAGCGGCAGGGTGAGGATCTGCCAGCCGGGTAGGAACCGATACCACAGCATCAAGACGAGGAGAATGGCAAAGCTGATGAGAAAATCGACAAAGGACACGACCACCGCGGCGGTGGGTACGATCAGCCGGGGGAAATAGACCTTGCTGATCAGGTTGGCGTTGCCGATGAGGCTGTTGGACGACTCCGACAGTGCCGTGGAGAAGAACTGCCACGGCAGCAGGCCGGCAAAGACCATCAGGGCATAGGGGGCAGCGCCTTCGCTGGGGAATTTAGCAAGTTTGCCGAACACCACGGTAAACACCACCATGGTGAGAAAAGGGCGGATCAGTGCCCAGGCCAAGCCGATAATGGTTTGCTTGTAACGCACCGAGATGTCGCGCCACGCCAGCACGTAGAAGAGCTCGCGATAACGCCAGAGATCGCGCCAATAGTGACGCTCGGCCAATCCGGGCTCGATGATAAGGGTATGGGGATTCAAACTATTCCGTACGATATGTCAAGCCCGTCAAGCCGCAGCGGTTTCACAGGCGGTGGTGTCGTGGGATGGCCGTGCCCGCAATGTCGGCCAGCGGCCTGGGACGGGAGTGGCGCTGCCGCGCTATCACGAGCGTCGGGTGTGGTTGAAGAAACCGTACCGAACTCAGGTCCCGGACATGCTACCGCCATACCGTTACATAGACGGTACAGGGTTTTAGGTCCATTTTTCGGGGTACTACCGGGAGCGTGCGTTCAATCGTTAAACGCGGCTGCATGAAATCATAGATAGGGGCTTGGGGTCAATCGGGTCCGCGCGGGGCGAGGCGCCAAGCCCCTCCCCCGCACACTGGGAGCGTCAATCTGTGACCTGGTCGGCACTATGGTGACGTCGCTTGCCAGTCGCCACCCCAGGCCGCAGCGGACTCAATTCACCCGAGCAGGACATCCTTGGCCTCATTGAGCTTGGCGGCCAGGTAGTCCGAGCCGCCCCGGTCCGGGTGCAGGCGCAGCATCAGCCGCCGATGGGCCGCCAGGACCTCCTCCGGACCCGCCTGCGCGGTCAAACCCAGCACTGCCCGCGCCTCTTCCGCCACCATGCGGACGGACGGCGGGACCGGCGGGTTGGCGGACGGCCGGGGCGGATGGGGGTGCCGCACCTGATGCTGGCGCTCGTGCTCCAGGTAGACCTCCAGCGCCTCGGCGGAGGCCAGGTCGGTCTGATTCCAGAGTTCCAGCAGGCTCTTGAGGTCCTCGGTGGAGACCGCCTCCAGCGCCTGCCCCTGGTAGGGCCCCGCCAGCAGTTCACCGCGGATCTGCCCGGAGAGCTGATCGACCACCAGCCGCACACCGCGGGTGGCGACCCGAGACTCGTGTGGCCCCTGGTAATTGCCCGGCCCCTTGAGTTCGCGCACCCACAGGGCGGTCGCACCGGCCACCGCGCTCGGCATGACGATGAAGTTAACCACCGGGATCAGACTGAGCCCGGCGGTCGCCGCACCGAATCCCAGGCTGAGGCCGCGGCGCTCCTGCAAACGCCGACGCATCTCCCGGAACTTGAGCCCACTGTTGCCCATGGGATAGTCCAGATACTGGAGCGCCAGGACCCAGGCGGTGTAAAGGAACCAGAGCACGGGGCCCACCACCGGGACGAACAGGAGGAACAGAAAGGGGATGGCGAGCGCCAGTGCATAGAGCACCTTCTTGCCCTCATCCACCAGGGTCGGGAGGAGCTCCCGCAGCAGCTGCGCCATGCCCCCGCCCTGCTCCAGTGACCGCCCGGTGAGCAGCAGTTCCACCTTCTCGGCGAGCAGGCCGTTGAAGGGCGAGGCGATCAGGTTGGCCACCAGTGAAAACCCATAAACCACCAGCACCAGGAGGAGCAGGGCGAACAGCGGCCACAGCAGCCAGTCCAACCACTGGAGCCAGCCCGGGATCCAAGCGTGCATGGAGGTGACGAACCCCTTGAACCACGACACCCCGGCCCAGATCCCGGCAGCAAAGACCAGGATGTTGATCAGCAGTGGGAGGATGACGAAACGGCGCAGGCCGGGGCGGGCGATGAGCCGGATACCTTGGAGCAGGTAGCCGGCACCGGAGACGGGATCGACGGACATGGCTGGTTTCGCGTGGTGGATACCGGGAGGGACAGTATACCTCGCGCCCGTCGCGGCCGGGGGATCGCTCCGACGCGGCAGGAGCGACCGGCTGCCGCCCCTCAGACCGGCGGCAACGTGATCACACCGGCCAGCCCGCAGTACCCGAACTGCTGGTGGATCGCCTCGGGGTCCGGGAGCGGGGTGTCGGCGTTATAGCTGGCCCAACGCCAGGCCATGCAGTGGCTACCCTTGCACACGATGTGCTGTTGGGCGCCGGAGACTACCGGGCAAAAAAAACGCTTGGCGTCTTCTTCTTTGACTAACATCTGCAACCTCCTGGTGGGCCTTGACCATAGTTCCGGCCGCCAGCGCTCCCCGCGCGGAGCGCCTGGGAGCGCCGACATGCTGTCGGCCAACCGCCGTCGGCGGTTCGCGGTGAATCGCCATGGGCCTTGTTTTCGCCAGGTTCTAACGGCGCTTCGCGCCGTCGCCGACAGAATGTCGGCGCTCCCAGGCGCGACGGACGGTCAGGCTGGCGCAGCCGCTGCCTCGCCTTGGCGCTCGGCGAGCCGCCGATGCATGACGATATTGAGCATCCGCATGGTCGCCGCAATGGCGGCATACACCTGGTTGGCATGCACCCCCCGGGTCTTGATGTCGCCGTGGTCGGTGTCCCAGGTGATCGTACACTCGGTCAGCGCATCGCTGCGCCCGCCCTTGGGGATGCGTACCTCGAAGTCCTTGAGCGGGGGCAGGCTGAAACCGGCCCGACGCACCAGCCGCGCCAGTGCGTTGTCGAATGCCGCAAAGCCGCCGTTGCCGCTGCCCGCCGCGCTCAACACCTCGGTGCCCAGGCGCAGCTTGATGCTGGCGATCGACTCCAGGTCGAGGCTCGAGGTGACGGTACAGGCCAGCAGTTCGGCGTGGTGGTAGTCCTTGCTGTCCAGCACCTCGGCGATGATGAATGGCAGGTCGTCGATGGTGATGGTCTTCTTGGAGTCGCCAAGCTCCACGATCCGCGCCAACACCCGCCGCTGGTTCTCCTCCGACAGGCTGATATCCAGCCACTCCAGGTTCTTCGCCAGCGACGCCTTGCCGGCCAGCTTGCCCAGTGCATACTTGCGCCGCCGGGCGAAGCGCTCGGGCGAGAGCCGGGTGTGATAAAGACTGCCCTTGCGGTCGCCGTCGGCATGGATACCGGCGGTCTGGGTGAAGACATCGGCCCCCACGATGGGGGCGTTGTCGGCGATGCGCTTACCGGAGAAATATTCCACCAGCTCGCTCACCCGGGCCAGATGGGTCTCATCGATCCCGATGGTAAAACCGAGCTGATCGCGCAGATTGACCGCCACCTCGGCCAGCGAGGCATTGCCCGCGCGCTCGCCCAGGCAGTTCACGGTGCAGTGTACGGCCGCCGCGCCCGCCAGGGCGGCGGCCAGCACATTGGCCGTCGCCAGGCCATAGTCGTTGTGTGGATGGAAGTCGAACTTGACCCCGGCAAAGCGCCCGATCATGTCGCCCATGGCGGCGGCGACCCGCTCTGGGGTCATCACCCCCAGGGTGTCCGGCAGCATGAAATGCTCGATCCCGCAATCGGCCAGGCGCTCCATCAGGCCATAGACATAGCCCGGCTGATCGCGATAACCGTTGGACCAATCCTCCAGATAGAGATTGACCTTGAGCCCGCGGGCCAAGGCGATGGCGACGGTCTCGCGCACGTCGGCCGCATGCTCGTCCAGGGTCTTGCCGAGCTGGCCGCGACAGTGGGTCTCGCTGCCCTTGGCCAGCAGGTTGAGCACCCGCCCACCGGCGTGCGCGATCCACTCCACGCTCTGGCCCCCATCCACGAAGCCCAGGACCTCCACGCGCTGCGCCAGCCCGCGCGAGGCCGCCCAGTCGACGATCTGGGCCAGCGCCTCCTGCTCCCCCGGCGAGACCCGCGCCGAGGCGACCTCGATGCGGTCCACCCGGACCAGGTCCAGCAACATCTTGGCGATATTCACCTTCTCATCCGGGGAGAAGGACACCCCTTGGGTCTGCTCGCCATCGCGCAGCGTGGTGTCCATGATCAGGACGGTACGGGGGGGGGTGGTCATCGGGGAGTCTCTAGGGTGTATCCAGGGTGGGGACGATCGCCCATACGGACCGCCACCGGCGCCTCACGGGGCCGCCCGCAGGTTCGCACTCCCCTGTTTTTATAAATTAACTCGCCCACCAGTGCGTGGCGATATGGACGCGTATGATAGCACCCTTGAGCGCACCGCCGCCCCGCGCTGTCAGCCCACAGCCGTTCCCAATGGATCGACAAGATGATCTCCATCGACGTGCCAGCGACCATCCCCAACCAACGCCGCCACGCCACCGCAGGGCGCACCGCACGCCTGCTGGCGTACCGCCTCATCGCCTGGACGCTGGGCGCCGTCTGCTGTTGGCCGGTCGGTGCCGCCAGCCCCGTGGGACAATGGGTCTGGTCGCGCCGCGACCTGCCGGTCCTAGAGCAGGCACGACGGGTGCGCCCCGACGTAGCGGCCGCGGTCAATATCGCCGAGATGAGCTGGGACGGGCAGGTACGCACCAGGCTGCGCCTGCCGCCGGGGGTCGCGGGGGCGCCGGCCATGCTCGTGGTGCGCTTGGACGACTCCTTTCACCGCGCGGCGCCGGGGCCGACCGGGGCGCAACTGGACCGGGCACTGGCGCGGCTGCTGGCCGCGGTCGACCCGCGCCTCGCCGCGCTGCCGGTGGAGTTGGACTACGATGCGCCGCGCGACCGGCTCCCGGTCTACGCCGCCTGGCTGGATACCTGCCGGGCCGGGGCCCTGCGGGGGCGCACGCTCTGGATCACCGCCCTGCAGAGCCAACTGCAAGACCCGGGGTTCGGGGCGCGCTTCGCCGCCCGGGTCGACGGCATCGTGCCCCAGGTGTTCGACACCGGCGAGCCCTGGACGCCAGGACGCGCCGCGTGGCTGGTCACCGATCTGACGCGCGCGGCCATCCCCTTCACCCTGGGGCTGGGGGGGTTCGACCGTCCCGGGACCCATCATGCCGCCTGGCTCGCGGCGCTACCCGCGCTGGCCGCACTGCCAACCTACCGCGGGATTTGGGTCTTTCCCGCCGGCTTCGACTGGTCCCGGCTATTGGAGCGCTTGCCATGAACAAACCACTGTCGCTGGCGGCCGGCCTACTACTCGGGTGGGTCGGCAGCGCTTGGCCATGCGGCGGCCCGGCCATTTTCGTGCCCTCCCTACATCCGGCGGTCGCGTCGCTGACCACCGACGACGTCGATAACACCTATGTGGAGCCCTTCCGCTTCCTAGACCCCTTCCGGATCGCCGGGCAACACCAGGGGGCGCTGCTGGCGCGGATCGCTTATGAAGGGGCGCAGGCACCGGCGGGCGACCCGGTCGCGGCGGACCTGGACGCCATGGGGCTGGCGCTCGGTACCGGGGACCGGGCGGCGGCCCGCGATGCGGCGCGGCGGGCGATCGACACCCTGCTCGCGCTGCCCGCACCGCTGGCTGCACCCGGGAGCGACTCGCTGCGGCGGGCGGTCGAGTTCGCCGAGGTGGAACCGGCCCTGGGCGACACCCCGGCAGCGCTGACGGCCGCCGCGTTCCAAGTGGGCGCCGAGCGCGGCGGCACGGCGCTCTTGGATCAGGTGCTGGCGATCCGCGCGGCCCCCTTCGAGGCGGCCGCCGCCACCCTGGAGCGCTTCCCGGACTCGCCGCGTCGGCCCTCACTGGAACTGGCCGCGCTGCGCAACCGCATGAGCCTGGAGATCGGCAACGGCTGGCCGGGACAGATCCAGGGCACCAGCGCGGAGACCTGGACCGCGCTGCTCGCGGCCCATGACGACTGGCTGGCCCGTCACCCGGACCATCCATTGACCGATCTCAACCGACTGCAACGGCTGCGGATACTCTATCTGCAAGGGGACGGCCCGGGCGCCTGGACGCTGCTGCTCGAGCTCTACGGCCGGCGACCGGCCCGCGCGCTCTGGGAGATGCGCCACCTGCTGCGCAACGGCAGCGCCCCGCAGGACCTGGACCTGGCCGGACTGCCGGACCCGCTGCTCGCCACCGCCCTGCTGGGCCTGGTTCCGGCGCCCTCCGCCGCCCAGTGGGACGCACTCTGGCGACGCGCCGCGGACGCCATCGGCCAGGCGGCCCCCGCGCCCTGGGCCATCAACCTCCAGGAGCGCCTGCTGGTGGACGCCGCGACGCGCGAGGACCCCACCCTGCCCGCCGGATTCCCGGCCGAGCCCGCCAAACCCAGCGAGCGCTGGGCGCAACTGCGCACCCTGGCACTGGGGCGGGCGGGCCGACACGCGGAGGCCCTGCGCCAGGCAGGGCGCTTGGATGCGGCGGGGGATCCACGCTCGGCCGCCATCCTCGCCACCGCCCTGGTCGATGCCGGGCAGGCGACACGCGCCGCAACCCTGCCGGCCCTGGACGAGGACACCGCTAACTTTCTGCTGCATGTGGCGGTCGCTGATCAGAACCTGCAAACCACCGCGCGGGGCGCTGGGCCACGGGCCGCGGTGGCGGCGCAGGCATTGGCCGAGCGACGCTTGGGTCAGGGTCAGTGGGCGGCCGGCGCCTGCGTCCTGGAACGCACCGACCCGCAGCGCGCGGCCCGCTGGCGGGAGGCGGGGCGCCGGGCCGCGAACCGCACCCCGGCCGGACAACTGGCCCTGGCCGCCTGGCTACTGGAACGGCCTGGGGAACTGTTCCCGGCCTATGGCACCGACATGTCCCGCGGTCTCAAAGGACTGCTGGGCACGCCACTCCCCCCGGACCAGCAGCAGCGCCTGGCGGACTGGCTGCTGGGAGCGGGCGAGCGCCAGCGCGCCCTCGACGCCTATGGGGCCGCCCTGCATCGACTGGAACCTGGCCCGCCAGCGGCGGCGGCCTTGGCGGAGGCGGATCAGCTCTACAACACCCTGCTCAACTGGGACTATGCCCAGTCCGAAAGCTATGCAAAACTCCTGGCCGCGAGCCCCGCCGCCCGACAGATCCGCGCCGCGGGCAAGGCGCTGCACAACTCACCACCAACAGGAACACGGAACCGATGACCGACGACCAAGGGCTGGGCTTCGCCACCCGCGCCATCCATGAGGGTTACAACCCGCTCGACCACGAGGGGGCGCTCAATCCACCCGTCTATCTCAACTCCACCTTTGCCTTTCCGGACACCGCCGAGGGCCAGCGGCGGTTCCGCGGCGAGTCGCCGGGCTTTGTCTATTCACGCGTTGGCAACCCGACGGTCGCCGTCCTGGAGGCGCGACTGGCGAGCCTGGAGGGCGGCGAGGCGGGACTCGCCACCGCCTCGGGGATGGGCGCCATCACCTCGACCCTGTGGACGCTGCTGGCGGCCGGCGACACCGTCGTCGCGGACCAGACGCTCTACGGCTGCACCTTCGGCTATCTGGAGCACGGACTGAAGCGCCTGGGGATCGAGGTGCGCTTTGTCGACCTGACCCGGCCAGATGAGTTGAGCGCGGCCCTGGATGAGCGCACCCGCGTGGTGTTCTGCGAGTCACCCGCCAATCCCAACATGCGTCTGGTGGACATCGCCGCGGTGAGCGCCATCGCCCGCCAACACGGGGCCTTGACGATCGTCGACAACACCTATTGCACGCCCTATCTGCAACGCCCGCTGGCGCTGGGTGCCGATCTCGTGGTGCATTCAGCGACCAAATATCTGGGCGGTCATGGCGACCTGCTGGCCGGGGCGGTGGTGGGCCCGAGCGAGCTGATCCAGCAGATCCGCTTCTTCGGCATCAAGGAGATGACCGGGGCCTGCATCTCGGCGCTGGATGCCCATCTGGTGCTGCGCGGGCTCAAGACCCTGGAACTGCGCATGGAGCGCCACTGCGACTCGGCCCAGCGGCTCGCGGAGTTGCTCGAGGGCCACCCGGCGGTGGCGCGGGTCTGGTATCCGGGGCTCCCCTCATTTCCCCAGTACGAGCTGGCGCGCCGGCAGATGCGCCGCCCCGGGGGGATGATCGCCCTGGAACTGCGCGGCGGCTACGACGCCGGGGTGCGTTTCATGGACGCACTGCGTCTGGTCATCCGGGCGGTGAGCCTGGGCGACTGCGAGTCCCTGGCCCAGCACCCGGCCTCCATGACCCACTCCACCTACACCCCGGAGGAGCGCGCCCGCCACGGGATCGGCGAGGGACTGGTGCGGCTGTCGGTCGGACTGGAGACCTGTGCCGATCTGGCCGCCGATCTGCGCCAGGCGCTGGATGGGGCCTGAGCCGGTCGAGATGTCGGCACCCCCCCTGCCACGCATACTGATCGTCGAGGACGAACAGGCGATCGCCGACACCCTGATCTATGCCTTGGGCACCGAGGGCTTCCTCGCCGACCAATGATCCGGCCCCGCGCGAGGCGCGCATCGGCGCCGCCCTCGCGGCCTATGCCCAGCGCACGGTGACGGCCGGTATCTGGAATATCGCCAAGCGCAGCCTGGACCACCGGGTCTATGTCACCGACGCGACCGGGCGGGTGCTCTATGCCACCGACCCGGCCCTGGTCGGGCAGGACTTCTCGCGCTGGAACGATGTGTACCGGACCTTGCGCGGGGAGTATGGGGCACGGGCGACCCCGACCAGGCCCGGGGTCGACGGGACCTCGGTGATGTATGTCGCCGCCCCGGTGGTCTGGGAGGGCCGGACCATCGGGGTGGTGGCGGTCGGCAAGCCGAGCGCCTCCGTCGCCCCCTTCATCGCCCGCGGCGAGGCCAAGGTCCGCGACCGCGGGCTGCTCTTGCTGCTGGTCTCCGGCCTCATCGGGGCACTTTTCACCTGGCACCTCACGCGTGCCATCGCCCGCATGAGTCGCTATGCCCGCGACGTGGCCGAGGGCCGACGCAGCCCCCCACCCCGCTCCAGCGCGCGGGAACTCGCCGAAATGGACTGAGACCGTACTGGAGGAGATCGCCAACGCCCCGACGGGGACTGCCAGTCGGGTGCAACGCGAAGACCAACGTCGCAGCGAGGGGCGCTGGGTGGTGCTGCCGAGCCGGGCCGACTGGGACACCAACGCCGCCACCGATTTCAAACGCCGAGGGCTGTTCAAGGCACTCGTCTATGACTTGAAGGCCTCCATCGCTGGACGCTTCGAGGTCCCGACCAGACCGGCACTGCCGGGTGTCGGTAAGGGGGTCAAGCTGACCTGGGGGACGCCCTTCGTCAGCGTCTTCGTCAGTGACACCCGCGGGCTCTCGAGCACCCCGCAACTGACCTTGGACGGCACCCCATTGGGCTTTCGCAACGGCAGCGGGTTGGCCGGGCTCGACGGGATCCATGCCGATGCCGCCGGCCTGGCGCCCGGGACGGCGCGCGCCCTGCCCTTCTCAATCGGCCTCTCGGTCCGCGGGACCGAGGCCGTGGACTTCGTCCCGCTCGCGGAGACCGCCTGGGTCACGCTCGACTCAACCTGGCCACACCCGAGCTTTGCCGGCGCCTTCCTGCCCATGCCGCGCGACCGGCACATGCCGCGCGACCGGCAGGATAGGCCCGCCGGGTTCAGCGCGCGCTGGGAGGTCAGTGCCCTGGCGACCAAGGCCCCCGCGGCCTTCACCGCCGCCGCGCGCGAGGGCCGGGCCTGGAAGGGGGACTGCCGGGACGCCTTTGGCGTGCGTTTCATCGAGCCCATCAACGTCTACTCCATGGCGGACCGGGCACTGAAATATGGCTTCCTGTTCGTCGCCTTGAGCTTTGCCGCCTTTTTCCTGTTCGAGTTGCTGAAGTCACTGCGCATCCACCCCGCCCAGTACCTGCTGGTCGGCTTGGCCCTGGCCCTGTTCTTCCTGTTGCTCCTGAGCCTCTCCGAGCAGGTCCCATTCGCGCTGGCTTATGCGCTCGCAGCCGGGGCCAGTATTGCGCTCCAGGGGTTCTATCTCAGCCATGTGCTGGGGAGCGCACGACGGGGGCTGGGCTTCGCCGGACTGCTCGCGGCGCTGTTCGGCGCACTCTACGGGCTGTTGATCAACGAGGATACGGCGCTGCTCATGGGCTCACTGCTGCTGTTCGGACTGCTTGCCCTGGTGATGACGATCACCCGCCGGCTCGACTGGTACAGCGTCGGGCCCGTCGACCCGGGCCGGCCTCGGTCATAATCCTGGCCGCCGCGCTAGCCGCGAGGTTGGTCCGCGCAGCGGACCCTACGGGCGCGACGCAAGCCGTAGGGTCCGCTGTGCGGACCGATCGCCTGGCCGGAACGGATGATCAAGGCCCCCGGGCCGCGCCGCAGTACCCACGAACAGGACACCTGACGCCCGATCCTGGAAAGAGCAGTTGTCACGCCAAGGCGCCAAGCTCGCCAAGGTTTTCGGTGCGTTATCAGCGTGGGGCCAGTCACCAGGCGGGCGATCTGGATAGTCGGTCTACTCCATTGTATTTCTTGGCGAGCTTGGCGCCTTGGCGTGAGCCATTCCCGGTTTTGGTTTGATTGATGCCAGTTCAGACGGTCGCCCTGAAGGGCGACCTACCTCCATCTTGGCGTGAGCCGTCGACCAAGATCGCCTCCGCCCGTGATACCATCCGCGCCCATGCTGACCTACCCCGACATCGACCCCATCGCCGTTGCCATCGGACCGCTGCGCGTCCATTGGTACGGGCTCATGTATCTGGCGGGCTTCGCCCTGTCCTGGACCCTGGCGCGCGCCCGGGCGGCGCGCCCCGGCTCGGGCTGGACCGCCGAGATGGTCGACGACGTGATCTTCTACTGCATCATCGGCGTCGTCGTGGGCGGCCGGCTCGGCTACATGATCTTCTACGGGTTCGACCAGATACTAGCCAACCCGCTGAATTTGTTTAAGGTCTGGGAGGGCGGAATGGCCTTCCACGGGGGCCTGATCGGGGTCGTCGTGGCCATGATGCTGTTCGCCCGCCGCCAGGGCCTGCACTTCTTCCAGGTGGCCGATTTCATTAGCCCGCTGGTCCCCACCGGGCTCTTCTTCGGGCGCATCGGCAACTTTATCAATGGGGAACTTTGGGGGCACCGCACTGAGCTTCCCTGGGGCGTACAACTCCCCTGCGCCCGGTTCCCGGCCGCTTGCGCGGACCAGCCGATCGGCACCCTCCTGAGCCCGGCGGTCCATCCGTCGCAACTCTATGAGGCGGGCCTTGAGGGCCTCACACTCTTCCTGATCCTGTGGATTTTCTCCAGCCGCCCGCGCCCGATGATGGCGGTGTCCGGGCTCTTCCTGCTGCTCTACGGGTGTTTCCGCTTCGCCATCGAGTTCGTCCGCACCCCGGATGTCCAGTTGGGCTATCTCGCCTTCGATTGGCTCACCATGGGGCAGGTCCTGTCCACCCCGATGATCCTGTTCGGCACCCTATTCCTAGTACTCGCCTACCGCCGCGGGAACATCAGTCCGCAAATGAACGCCAATCAACGCAAATAAGAAAGACCAGCGTTTGACACGATGGATAGCCTCTTGTCGCGAGCCAATTCGGCGTTAGCGACATGGGTGATGCGACGCGCCGGAACGAACCCGGCGCACGCTAAACCGCTACATCTTATTTGCGTTCATTCGCGTTCATTTGCGGACCTATCCTCTTCAAGCCTATCTGGATTTCCTACCAGGGCCGGTAGACCATCCCCGGAATCGCCTTGGAGTCGAACACGGCGGGCATTTGGGCGACGAATGCGCGCAGCTCCTCCAGGTTCATATAGGTACCATAGGAGGCCTTGGCCGCCTCCATCGGCAGCTCGACCCAATAGCGATCGGGCTCGCGCTCGCACAGGATCTGGAGGATGGTCTCCGCCGGGTCGATGATGCCGAGAAAGTCGTCCTCCGACTGGAGGCGCGGCAACAACTGATCGCAGATGCTGCGTGCGCTCATTTCCACCGCGCTGGCGGAGGAGACCGACTCGCCGAAGCGGTCGAATAAATAGTAGACACGATAGTGCATGGTCGCCGGCCTACAGGTTGAACCCGCCCGGGGGCATGCCGCCGCCCGGGAAACCGCCGGGGAATCCGCCCGGCATGCGTCCGCCCATGGCGCGCATCATCTTCGCCATACCGCCGCCCTTCATCTTTTTCATCATTTTCTGCATCTGGGTGAACTGCTTGAGCAGTTGGTTGACGTCCTGTACCTGGGTCCCGGAGCCCATCGCGATGCGCCGTCGCCGCGACCCCTTGATGATCGCCGGAAACTGGCGCTCCTGGGGTGTCATTGAATCGATGATCGCGGCCAGCTTGCCCATCGCCTTGTCATTGACCTGATTTTTCATGCGCTCCGGGACCTGATTCATCCCCGGGAGCTTGTCCATCAGGCTCGCCATGCCACCCATCTTGGCCATCTGCACCAACTGCTCGCGGAAGTCCGCCAGGTCGAAGTCCTTCCCCTTCTTAAGCTTCTTGACCAGCCGCTCGGCCTGCTCGCGGTCGACCTTGGACTGGACCTCCTCCACCAACGAGAGCACATCGCCCATCCCGAGGATGCGCGAGGCGACCCGATCCGGGTGGAAGGGCTCCAGGGCCGTCGTTTTCTCACCGGTACCCAGGAACTTGATCGGCTTGCCGGTGATCTGGCGGATCGACAGCGCCGCACCGCCGCGGGCGTCGCCGTCGGTCTTGGTGAGGATGATGCCGGTGAGCGGCAGGGCCTCGTCGAAGGCGCGGGCGGTGTTGGCCGCGTCCTGGCCAGTCATGGCATCGACCACGAACAGTGTCTCGACCGGCCGGATGGCGGCATGGATGGCCTTGATCTCATCCATCATGGCCGAGTCGACATGCAGCCGACCGGCGGTATCCACGATCAGCACGTCTTTGAACTGCTTGCGCGCGGTGTCCAGCGCATGACGGGCGATGTCGACCGGGTCCTGGTCGCCGCTGCTCGGGATAAAACCCGCGCCCACCTCGGCGGCCACGGTGCGCAGTTGCTCGATGGCCGCCGGCCGGTAAACGTCGCAACTCACCACCGCCACGGTCTTTTTCTGCTTCTCCTGGAGCCAGCGGGCAAGCTTCGCCACACTGGTGGTCTTACCCGAGCCCTGGAGGCCGGCCATCAGCACCACCGCCGGCGGCTGGGCGGTGAGGTCCAGACGCTCGTTGGCCTCGCCCATCAGGGCGATCAGCTCGTCGTTGACGATCTTGATCAGGACCTGACCCGGCGTGAGGCTCTTCATCACCTCCTCGCCCAGGGCCTTCTCGCGCACCTGCTCGACAAAGGCCCGCACCACCGGCAGCGCAACGTCCGCCTCCAGCAGCGCCATGCGCACCTCGCGCATGGTGTCCTTGATGTTGTCCTCGGTCAGGCGCCCCTGCCCTCGCAGGTCTTTCAGTACACGCCCGAAGCGCTCCTGGAGATTCTCGAACATACTTGCCCCCTAATGATCGCCCCGGTCGGCGCCGCTGTGGTCTAATGGTCGCGCCCGCCGCCCGGCGATGCCGACACGCCCGGCACAACCGGACGCACTGAGGTCAGACAGTATACCGCCCGCCGCGGCGTTTTCCCGATCGGCGGTTTATGAGATTATGCGCCGCTATGAAACACACCCTACTCGCCGTCACCGCCATCCTCTTCTACCTGTCCGCCACCGGCGCGATCGGTCTGCGCCTGTTCCGCTCGACCGACATCTGGGTGCCTAAGCGCGACCTGGCGCTCGGGCTGGGTTTCGCCGGGCTCATCCTGCACACCTGGTTGCTGTGGGACAGTATTTTCAGCCACACCGGATTGAATCTACTGTTTTTCAATGCCTTGGCACTGACCACCTGGACCGTGATCGCGCTCCTCATGGTTTCCAGCCTGACCAAGCCGGTGGAGAACCTGGGTCTGATCCTGCTCCCCTTGGCGGCCTTGACCATCGGGTTGGAGGCGCGCTTCGGCGAGGTCGCCTTCATGAGCCCGGCGGCCGGCTGGGACCTGAAGGTCCATGTGCTCTTGTCGATGCTCGCCTACAGCCTGCTCACCCTGGGCGCGGTGCAGGCGGTCCTGCTCGCCATCCAGGATCATCACCTGCGCAGCCGCCAGCCCGGCGGGTTCGTCAAGGGGCTACCGCCACTCCAGACCATGGAGAGCCTGCTGTTCGAGATGATCGCGGCCGGGTTCGTGCTCCTGACCTTCGCGCTGCTGTCCGGGTTCGCCTTCCTCCAGAACATGTTCGCCCAGCACCTGGTCCACAAGACCGTGCTGTCCGTCCTGGCCTGGCTGGTCTTCGGCGGTCTGCTGCTCGGACGCTTCCGCTATGGCTGGCGCGGTCGTACCGCCATCATCTGGACCCTGAGCGGCTTCGTGATCCTGATCCTCGCCTACTTCGGCAGTAAGGCGGTGCTGGAGCTCATGTTGCACCGCACGGTCGGTTAAATTCGCTCGCGGGGCTTGCCCAGGACCCCGCGAATAGTGCAAAATTCGCATTCCGCTGACGGCCCGTCCGGTCAGCGCCGATTGGCCCCCCGATCCGGGGCGATCATTTGGGGCAGTAGCTCAGCTGGGAGAGCGCCGCGTTCGCAATGCGGAGGTCAGGGGTTCGATCCCCCTCTGCTCCACCAAACAGTCTTAGTCAGACGATCCCAGACGGATCCGGAAGCCCGCCTAACCGCGGGCTTTTTGTTGTCGATTAACGCGCCAGATGTCGCTGAATGCGCGCGGCACGGCCGCTCAGCGCCGACTCCTGCCTCGCCGGTTGACGGCGAGGCCTTGCTCAACATCGATGAGTCAACGCCATGCTGAAAGCCAAAAAGACGGCGGTCGTCCTTGCCTGCCTCGCCCCACTGCTCGCGAGTTGCGTGAGCGGTCCCGGCGAGAAGCCGCGCGACCCACCCCCACGCATCGCCGACGGCAAAGACGGCCGCCACTGGAAGCACCCGGGGTCCTTCGGCAGCGTCCCGGACGAGCTCAAGGAACGGGGCGATGCCGCGTGCCGCGGCACCGACTACGATCACGCCAGCGGCTACCATCCGGATGCACGCGACTACGACGACAATCACATCCCCGGCGGCGGATTTTATTGCGCCGGCCAGGTCGATCAGGAAAAGGAGGACCGGCGCAAACCCGCCGCGATCCCACCGCGCATCATCGACACGGATGCCGGGCGCACCTGGGATCATCCGGCCGCCTTCGGCGCGATCCCGAAAGAACTCAAAGAAACCGGCAAACAGATTTGCCTCGAGGGCGACTTCCTGCGCGCCACCGGCTATCACCCCCGGGCAATCGACTACTACGGGGACCCCATCCCGGGCGGCGGCTTTTTCTGCGTCGGCCATGCGGAGGACCGCAAGCCCGGCCCGATCCCACCCCGCATCATCCTTGGCAAGGACGGTCGCGTCTGGGACAATCCGGCCGCCTTCGGCTCAGTCCCCAAGGACCTTAAGGCCAAAGGCGATGCGGTTTGCCGCAAGGACCGCTTCGAGCGCGCCACCGGCTACCACCCCCGGGCACGCGACCTGAACGGGCGCCCCATCCCGGGCGGCGGCTATTTCTGCGTCGACCCGATGCCGGCGCCCGCCGCCCCCCGAAAAAGACCCGGCCGCCGACAAAGATAGCCTGGCACTGGGTGAGTCGTCGCGTTCCGTGCCCCGCCGCGAAGCGGCACAGGACGCGACCAATAATGAACCTAGAAAGAGCGGTTCTCACGACAGGCCTTGGTCATCGCTTCGGCCAGACCTGTCCTTGCGGCAACCCGTCGCGGCCTGGGGCAGCAGTTCCAAATTTGAAAGCTAATATGCAAGATAAAACAAAATGTTAGGCTTCTTGCTGCGATTCTGCGTCGACATTCGACTCATTGATTTACAAGGCGTATTTTTTCAAATTTGGAATTGCTGGGCCTGGGGCCGCTCCTACGCGGGTAGGAGCGGCCCCCAGGCCGCGACGAATGTTCGCTGGGTGGCCGGAGTTATGATCGACGCCGCCGCGGCCGCAGGCCGCTCCCACAGGATGCCCCCTCAGCGCAGGGCCTTGCCGATCTTGCTGCCGATCCAGCGCAGATAGAGCAAGGGTAAACGCCAGCCCTGGCGCGCCCCATAGGTCTGTGTCAGATAGGCGGCATCTGGAAACAGATGCTCCCGCACCAGGCGCCGGCGGCTGCCCCAATCATCGAGCGCCAACAGATTTGCGATCAATTGACCGCGCAGGGTGGCAAAGCGCGCGGGTGTCAGCCACTCGGCGGCCGCCGCCTGCGTCAACGCCTCCAGGATTCCCGGGGGCAGGGTACTGCGGAAGACCCGCCGCGCGGCCATCAAGCCAGCCAGACAGACCCCGCTGACACCACGCGTCATGGCCAGGCGACTGAACGCCGACCAATCCGCCGCACTAAAGCCCGCCGTGAGCAGATGGATGTCATAGAGCCAAATCAGACGGTTGCTCTGGCCCTCGGGGGCATGCTGGAGACGGTGCATGCAGGCCAGCAACAGCCCATGCACCGGCGCCACGCCCAACGCATGGGGCCCCAGGCGCGGGAGTAGAGCGGCCGCGGCCGCCAGTTCGGCAAAGGGCAGCAGGTCGGCAAACACCGGGAGGTTGTTGGCGGCCCAATGCAGGTCCATGGAATGGGTCACACCAAAGCGGTCCTGCTTAAAACAGCAAACTTCGTGATTGAGCACCGTGCCGCCGAGGGCCGGGATCGGGCGATAGCCATCGCGCGCGAAGACCTCCAGGGCCAGAGACGCGGCGTCGCGATCCGCAAACAGCAAATCCGTATCACAGCGACTGCGCCAATGTGGCTCCGGATAGAGCGAATACGCCAGCGCGGTGCCCTTCATGAGCAGCGCGCTCAGACCGGCCCCCGCCAACAGACCCAGGACCCGTTCACATTCGATCTGCCGGGAGAACTCGGCGGCGGCCTCGCCCCTGACGCGCCGCCGTAGGGCCGGACGCAACGCCGCCGGGAGACTCGCGGGATCGGCGTAGCGGTCAAGCCGGGGCAGGAGCATCCCGCTCACGCCCTGCGCCTGGGCCGCCAGGAGCACGGACTCGCAATCGCGCGGTCCCCAACCGAACGGCCAGTCAATGCACTCGCCGCGCAGCACGGCCGCCAGCCAGTCGGCTTGCTCCATCACCCCGCCCCTTCCATCATCCATCTCACGTACCCCGCGGCCTTGGTCATCGTTGGAGGCTTGAGCGTGAAAGTCGCGCCGGGCCCCGGTGGGAGCGGCTTCAGCCGCGACCCCACCCAACCGACTGCCATGGCCTCGTCGCGGCTGAAGCCGCTCCCACCCGCCCCCATCGCGGCCAAGGCCGCTCCCGGCCGAGACGCGCCGCCATGAAGCGCCCAAATCGCCATAAGGCCCAGCACCGATGCCGCAACGGCACCCGGACCAACTGGCCCGAGCAATCGCCGCCCCGCACCGGCCCCAGGATCTGGCACGCAGTCACGGCAGCGTCCGGATGCGCTGCCGCATCGCCTTGGGTGAGATAGTGGAGGCGACCGGCGCGCCAGTAGACACCGATCACGCGATGGATCAGCAACCCAGGCGTACCCCCGCGGACCACCACATCGCCGGGCCAATAGACCCTTTTCGGCCCTGCCAGCACCACCAGCGCACCATCGCGTACCAAGGGGGCCATGCAGGTACCGCGGACCCTCAGGGGCAGCGCATGGTCGCCTGCCAGATCGCGCAGGACCTCCAATCGGGAATGCATCATCGAAGAGGCGACGACTTGCGCCAATCATTGAGCGGGATGTCGGTTCGTTGGCCCCGCTCGCCTAAATAGGTGAGCTCGACCCCCGGGCAGAAGATGGGTGCGCCGAATTGGGTGGGCCGCTGGCCCGCGAAGCGCTTGGCCGTCGCCACCGACAACCGGCGCGCGTCGCCGAAGGCCGTGGCCTGCTCCCAGATCGCCCGGATCGGTTGCCGATGCAGATTGCCCGCCGACCAGCGCACCTGTACGCAGGGATAGACATTGCCAAAGGGGTCCACCAGCACCTCCTGGGTGCCGATGCCACAGTGCGGCCGATCCTCATCCGTGGCGGGAGGCTTGGTCGCCCCCTCCAGCGGGTTCGCCGCGGGTACAGCGGCCGATGCCCGGCGGCCCTCAGCGATCGCCCGGACCCGCTCCCAGTCCACGGCCGATGGCTGGATCGTCAGCGGCTCGCGGTCGCCATTCTGACGCGGGCTGACCGGACCTTGCCAACGCAGACGTACCCCGAACCGGTCGGCCAGGGCATACATCGCCTCGATCTCAGGGGCGTTCCAGGCAGTCAGGGTGCTGACGAATGACGGACGCAGACCGAGTTGCTGCATCTGCGTCAGGTTTTCCAGCAACCGCTCGAAGCTCCCCGGCACCCGGGTCTGCCGATCATGGACCGACGCGGTCGCCCCATGCAGGCTCATCTCCACCGCCATGGGATTCACCTCGTCGCGCAGACGCCGCGCCACCTCACCGCGAATGGCATGGCCGTTAGACTTGACCCGGATCGCAAAACCGCGGCGACGCGCCGCACCGGCCAACTCGAAAAACTGCGGGTGGGCCAGCGGCTCGCCGCCGGTGAAGGAGAGGAACAAGACCTGCATGGACTCCAGGTCGTCGAACAGGCGCAAATACTGATCGACCGACAGCGGCGTGCCGGCCGCTTCCGGGTCGTTATAGCAATAGAAGCAATTGAGATTGCAGCGATAGGTCAGCTCCAGCATCACGCTGTGCAGCAGGTGCAGGCGGCGGATACGCTCCTGGATTACTGTATGGTACATAGCGACACTCAGCCATCGATCGGTAGTCTGGCATTGGTCGCGGCCAAGGGGCCGCTACCGCGGAACCATCCTTGGCGAAGGTTCGTCGCGGCCTGGATCATAATCCCGGCCAGCGGCGTGCGTAGTCAGGGCTTCCAGCCCTGACGCTGTCAGGCCAAGATGGCCTGACTACGCACCGGGCGAACCCAAGTGGCCGGAATCTTGATCGAGGCCGCGACTGGCTACGGCACTCAGCAGAGCAGATCGCGCTGGCGCATCTCGTCCAGAAAGGCATCCAGATCGGCGGCGATGCGCTCGGCCGGTGCTTCATATTCAGCCAGCAGCGCCGTGAGCACGGCCTGCCGCGAGCCATGCGCCCGCACCAGTTGCATCACCCGCAGGCCGAGCCCGTTGACCACCAGGATCTCTGACTTGCGCTGATCCACGGCGACCCCCTCATCTCCGGCCGCCCGGAACACCAGATCGGGGTGCAGCGCCAGCGTGTCTGGATTGGTCTCTTCTGACATTACACAATCTCTTCAATAAGGGGGATCAGGGCCTCAAAGCCCTCGTCCCGGCGGAAACTCAGCACCCGCATGGGCAATTGCCCGAGCAGGTCATCGATGACACCGAGCGCCGCCTCCACTCGATAGGGATCGGCGTTCACCGCCAGCGCGCACGCCAACACCCGCGCCACCCGCTCGCCGTCGGCCATGGGCGATACCGCCGGCGCCGCGCCTTGATGCAGCCACAGCAGACCGCCGACCGGATAGCTGGCGTGCGGGTCTTGAGGGCACTGGTCGCGCAGGTCGCCGGTCAGCGGAACCGGACCGGCCGCGAAGCCGCCGCCGGCCGCGGGCAGGACGATATTGATGTCGTCGCTGAGTATCGGGAGCCCGGCCGCCAAGGCTGCCCGGGCAAAGGTACTCTTGCCGGCACTCGAGCGTCCGAGCGCGAGCCAGGCGCGGCCGTCGATCACTACCCCCGCGCTATGCAGTAACAGACCGCCGCGCGCCAGGGCCACGTAGGCGGCGGCCAGACGCAGATAGTTGTCGAAGACATCCGTTTCCGGAAGCTGATTCTGCCCGGCCGTACATAGGTGCGCATGCGCTTGGCTAACCGCCAGGTCCAGACTGGCCGTAAAGTTATATCCGCGCACCACCAAGGCGTCCGCGCTGTACTCTACCCGCGGCTGATATTCGTCATTGCGGTTGGCCAGCAAGGCGAGCGGCACCACCTCGGGTACGCCGCGCCAGCACTGGCATTCAATGTCTCTGCGGGTATCTTCATCCGGGACGACAAAACGCCCGAAGCGCCGGTCGACGACCTCGACCTGCCGGGCATCGAGCCCGGTGAATTGAAAGCGCATCGTCTGAAACGCCACGACGCGACGATCCGCTCCCCACGGGCACTGTAGCCCCGCCAGCTTGGTCGAGGCACTAATGGCCCGATCCCCAGCACTGCCTATCGCCGGCGCCCGGGCACCGCTCGAGGATTCGTCGCCACCGAATTGCGCTGGGATCGACACGGTCAGGAGCCCAAGGGAGTCAGACAAGCCAGCCAACTGGTCTTACCCGGTCCGCTCTGCTCGTTACTGTCCGCACACCCCGTCGCAAAGGCCTCCAGAGGCTCCATACTCAAAAATTGCGGCGACTCGTAGCGCTTCTTGGGGGTATTGGCGGTAACCGCATTGCCGGGAATTTCGTTCATCTGTTTACCTACAAAAGGTTAATTAGACCGGAGTCAATGCGTCTGCCGGCCTAATGTTGGGAAGCCAGCTAATTCTCATTCCCCCGAAACCAGCCACGGGGGAGGAGAAACATCGATAATCGGCCGCGCCAGTTGCAGTCACCTCCTTGTGACACTATCTCTGGCCAACCGGACCTAGGGCAAGCGCACCGCAGGATCGCCGGTCACCTGATAGATCTGACCGATGAACGGCGTGATCTGACCGCGACTGGCATTCAACGCGTCGCGTGTCGCCTCTCCCAGTGTGGCACCGGCCACCAGTGAGTCGGCAAAGCGCAGGCCAAGCACGCTGGCGTCTCCGTCCACCGACTGGCCACTGGGCGCCAGTGCGGCAATGGCTCCGCCACCGGGACGCAACACCAAGGTCTCGGCCAGGGAGCGATACTGCGGCGAGAAGTTACCGCCGACCAGACAGGTCATCGCCGTGAATATCGGCTGGACACTGTTACTGAGTCCCGCCACATCGGTGTTCAGCAGGAAATTCTCGCCGCTGCCGCCGAGCTGGGTCAACGAGCTATGCCCCTCATAGCTCAACAGTGGTGTCATCCAGGTGCTGCTCTGCGTCAACGCGGCACGTACATTGGCGCACGCCGGGTGGAGCTCGCCCGCCAGGCAACGGTAGAACCGCCGTACCGTATAGCCGCCACCCTGCAGCTCAGTAGTCAACAGGTCGGCATTCAGATGAAAATCGCCACCCTTGTCCGGATTGTCGGCCACCACGACCGCCGTATTGGCCGCGCTACCAAGGGACACCGCCTCGGCAGCCTGGAGTTTAGCAACATAGGCCAGGCCCTCGGTCTCGTCGATCACCGGAATTCGCCCAAGGGCAAAACGGATAGCCCCGACCGACTCCGCATAGCGATAATCCGAGGGGAGCAGCCCCCAGGGTGTGAGCACCATGGGCACCGGGATCAGGCTGTTACCGAAGCCCAGCAGATCGCGCGGGTCAGTCGTACCACGGCCGAGCAATACCACGGTATCGGGTGCCCGCCGCCACTTGGTCGCGACATACTCGAGGAACCCATCGACCGCATCAATCCCTGGACGCCCATTGCCGAACTCCTGCTCGATATCCGGGAGCCAGGCGATATCGACCCGCTTGAACTGACCCGCGCGCAAGGTCTGCAAGGCCGCCGCGGTCTGGCCCAATTCCTTGGGGGCGATGATCAGATAGTCGGACTGCCGCTTCGGATCGCGCAAGGGCGCTGTTGCATCCTCCGCCACGATGGCAGCGGGAGCCTTGATCGTCGATCCATCGATAATCAGAAAGTCGGCCGCGTGTGGTGCCTTAAAGCTCACCTGCCAGCCGTCGGCCCCCTGCACAATGGTGCGATTGGCATACCAGGTGGCGGCAGTCGTACCCGGAGCCTCCACCACCCGGATGTCGGGGCCCGCAAAGCCGCTGACGGTATGCTGGCCAGCGGTCAATCCCTGCACCAGTAGTTGGCCCGAGTCGGCCCGCAAGGTCCGTGGATAGGTCGCGTCGATCGACTGATACCATTGGATGCTGTTCAGGTTTGCCGACTTGAGGACCAATGGCGTACCGGACGCCACCAAGGCGAGTTGTGCCGAACTCAACTGGACGCTCAGGGTCGCCGGCGCCGAGCCGTCCCACTCCGCCGAACCCAACACGGCACCACCCAGCGAGGCGGTCACCTTGTGGTCATTACCAGGAAGTACGTCAGTCATCCCGTGCAAGTGGATGTCCAGGCTGGCGGTACCAGCGGCGGGCGCAAGCCCGGGCAGGACGAGCGGGAGCTGGAGCGACGCCTTGCTCGCCAGGTTCGGGTAGAGGTAGTCCTGGAACCAATAATTGGCATTGACGTCACCCCGGATGAGATCGGGCCTGGCATACACATCCTTCCCAAGATGAACCCGGGCCGTCGCGACCTCCCCGGGCACCCCAGCCCGCGGGGCAGCGGCCTTGTTCACACCCATGGTCCGCGCCTCCAGATGATCGGAAAACAGCCGGAAGGCGTCCTGGTCCGAATAGAGGTCACGAAAATCCAGCGCGCTGAAGAGCAACGCATCCGCCGCCGCGTCATAACACCAGGGCGCCGGAGCGCCATCGTGGCTCAATGCGAACGCATTTCCCGTCTTGAGCATCTGCTGCACCTGCCGCACCGGATTGCCGGTCAGGCCGGCGATCTCGGTGGCGGTGAGTTGGTACAGGCCGGTCCCAGCGGTATAGAGCCAATTGGCCGGGGTCGACTGGGCCGAGGTGTGCGCTGGCCGCCCGTGGCGCGGCGCCCCATGGCGCGACGCCCCATGCGGCGCATTCGCCTCCCGGATATGGCCCATATAACCCTGGCCGAGCCCATGCCACTCGGTGGGCGCCGTCCCGCTCGCCTGGTTGGGCCGGCCGCTAACCCGCTTGGCCGCGAGTGCGGCCCGGATGCTGGCAGCGCTTGCCGAGCCGCCCGCCGCCGCCATCGTCAGGGTGTAGGGGCCATAGGTGTTGCGGTTGCCCCCGGCCTCCTGCTCGACGATCCGATACTCCAGGGTTTGACCCGGCACCGCAGCCGGATCGAGCAGTGCATAGTCGCCGCCCGCGCTGGCAACGATCAACCCGGGGAGTAGTGGATCATTGAAACGCTGCCAGTCGCCATCTCGCTGACGGCGCTCGACATCAAAGCCGATGGTGCCATTCTCAGCAAGCGTCTCCCAGCGCAGCAGGGCCACCACGCCATCGTGATTCGGGTCGAGCAACCGCAGCAACGCGGCCTGCAGGGTAGCGGCATCGGCATCCCTCAGCATCGCAGCCAGTTCGGGATCCAGGCCATTAAGCAGTGCCCACAGGGCCGCCGCATCCGTCGGATCGGCCGCGCCAAGCAAGGAGCTGAGGGCCGCATCGGATGTCAGCGAATCGATTTCGACCTTGCCTATGACTGCGCTGGTGGTGTTGGTATTGTAAGTGAACGCATAGTCTTCCACCTCGCCGTCGGGGGCAAATCCATAAGGGGTATCGCATTCATGATTCGCATTAGTACAGACGCGGAAGCGGGCATAGGTTTTAGTGCTGGCGCCAACCACGAACCCCTGGAAACCCGACAACGCAATGGTCTGTACCGTCCCATTGGCCGAGTCAACGGTGGCGCAGACGTTCTTTGTTCCCCCTAAACCAACATCGTAAAAAACTGTCTCGTTAGTGGTATCGATCCAACCGCAGAGCATTGCCGTGCCTGATGCAATACTGACCTTGACATTCGCAGTCATCGTGTAAGAGGCGCCGGAGCCTGTTGCAGTCAGTGACACAAGACCATCTTCGTCGTTTATGTTATCGAGATTATCTCCCGTTGCATCCCCACCAGGTAGCCCGTCGCTTTCAACATCCGGTTGCACAGCGCCAAGATACAGGTTCGCAGAGGGAATATGGAAGGGACCACTGCCCCCTAGCGTTGTTCCATAAGTGTCGGGTGCATCGCTATGATCTTGATAGCAGGAGGTAATGGCGGTGGTAATATTGAAGGGCGCTGCAGACCCAACCGTTGTAATCTTCAGGGTGACTGCGCCGACGTCGTTAAAGTTCGCGCCGACAAAGGAAGCAAACGGAAAAATCATCGTCCCGGATGCGCCTGTACCGGCGCTCTTTGAGTAACTAACTGCAGTCCCTCCTGAGCCAGTATAAACAGTCATTAAGACGGTTGCGTCATAAGCTCCAATCTTTTGCCACCCAAAAGCAAATCGCTGGGCAGATCCGGTGCATCCTCCGGCAAAGTCAATGCCTGTGCTGCCGCCTTTGCGTAATCCGAATGGATCGACGCCTGCAACGTCGGAATTTCCGTCCCATGTGATCAGCGAATATCCGCCAACTGCAGTAAGTCCGGCTCCATCTTCACTATGCGTAAGAAAACCTTGACTGGCTGAACTGGTAACATTACTACTAGTATTGCTACCACTATCTTTGACAACATAGATGTTTCGATATCCGCCCGCCATATCAGTCGTGGTGCCATCGCCAACGGATAGCGAGGCGCTCGTTGGGTTCGCACCATGCGCACTCAGAGTATGCGAGGTCGTCCAACCATCCAGTAGCTGAGTAGCCGCTTCAGCGCTAGGCATGACGCCAATATAGAATATACACAGAACGGATAAGGCCAGCGAAAAAGGCAGAAAAGCGATCGAAAAAGGGGGCGAAAAAGGGGGCAGATCCCTTTTCCCCGAAGCCGCGCCCCGCCGCGGCACCAACGAGGCCAGCGCGTGTAACACGCGACGACCGACTGCCAAAATCTGTGTATCCACGATACCCCCCTAAACTCGTCGAAATCTTAAATCTTGTTGACCGTTGTGCGCCTTGTTGCCGCCGAGCCTCCTCAGGACCCTGGACGGCATCGCCCAAGCGGCCCTGAGTCAAGGCGGGCTGATATTTATACATGAAGTCTGTCACAAAACAAGCCCCCCGAGCGTGCTACAGAATACTTTTCGCGGCCTTGAGCATCGCCATCGTTGCGGCCCGTCCGCAACCAACGGTCGAGGCTCGAAAATCGCGCCGGAGCGCCCTCGTGGGAGCGGCTTCAGCCGCGACGACGCCGGGCGCCGCGGCGTCGCAACGCGGCTGGAAGCCGCCCCCACTGGGGACTTCGATCTTCCGGGGCACATGTTCTTGCTTCCTCGCCTCGCCTGCAACCTTTAGCGATGCCCGGTTGACTCCAGCCGTTGCCGCAGTGCGCCAATGTCAGCCACGCTTAACCCGGTCGCCGCGGCAATGGTGGTGTCGTCGAAGCCGCTGGATCGAATCGAGTTGAGCGCGGTTTGGCGGAGCGCCTCTGCCTTCTTCCGGCCACCCTGCTCGCACGCGTCGCGGCCTGGGGGCCGCTCCTACCCCCGTCGGAGCGGCCCCCAGGCCGCGACGGGTAGCACACTCCGGCGGCGAGTCCGCCGCTTGTCCGTTGCAGGGTTTATTCCGGCCCAAATACTGCGTCCAGGGTCGACGCCGTCACTCCGCGCTGGAACCAAACCGCCAACTGCGCCGAGTCGGCCCCCGCCAGCCGCGCTACGGCCCGCACCGGTAATGACCCAAAGCGTACCATCAGCAATTGCTCCAGCAATTCACGCTGAGCCTCTTGACGGCCTTCTTCCCTGCCCTTTTCCATGCCTTCTTGCATGCCTTCCTCCCGTGCGTCCTTGAGCAAACTGCTCTCGTCGTGCGGCGCCCGCTCGTGCATGAAAGCGAGCCGGCGGGTCTCTGCGTCGGCGCTCAGGTGTCTGAACTTGTCCAGCGCGGCGCGCACAGGTTCGTTTGCGATTTGGGACATTGAAGACGTAGTCGTTCTTGGGGTCGAGAAGGTCGATCATGGTGGCCCGGGGGTAGGCGGCGTCGGATGGCGCATGATACCCTGTCCCGCCTGGACGCTCGCCGTTCGCGGCGCGTGGAAACCAGGGCAACCGGCGAGCGCGACGGTTTGACCAAGTTCATGAACAAATGTTAAGCTTTTTACACAAATAGCTGCATTTTTCAAAGTCAGCCTGCCGCCGACCACCATGCCCGACCGCCTCGCCCCCAAGAACGACGCTCGCTCAACCGCGGTGCAGCGCGACGACTACGATTCGCCGTGGAAAGAGGTGCTTGATCGCTGGCACCGGCAGTTTATCGAGTTTTTCTTTCCGCGGGCCGCTGCCGACATCGAGTGGTCGCGTGGGTATGAATTTCTCGACAAAGAGCTGCAGAAGGTCACGCGCCGGGCGGTCGTGGGGCGTCGGCATGTCGACAAGCTGATCAAAGTATGGCGGCGCAGTGGGGATGAAACCTGGGTGTTGATCCACACTGAGATTCAGGGCAACCGGGAGGGGAGTTTCGCGCGACGCCTTTACAGCTACCATTCGCGGCTGATGGATCGGTATAACCGCCCGGTAGCGACCCTCGTGGTGTTGGCGGACGATTATCCCGAATGGCGTCCCGACCATTACGAGCATGAGTTGTGGGGTTGCCGGGCGCTCTTGGAGTTTCCCTGCGTCAAGTTGTTGGACTATCGCGATCGGCTCACCGAACTGGAAGTCAGCGAGAATCCCTTTGCGCTGGTGGTCTTGGCACAATTGGCGGCGACGGCCACCCGTCGCGACCCCTCCGCCCGGCTCGAACGCAAGATCGGCTTGACCCGCCGGTTATATCGGCGGGGGTTGGAGCGAGAGGACATCTTGAGCCTCTATGCCTTTATCGACTGGGTGTTGGCGTTACCCGATGCCTTGGAAGAAGATTACCACCGTTATATCCAGACCATTGAGGAGGCAGCGCACATGCAATACGTGACCACTGCTGAACGCATCGGTATTCAAAAAGGCCGCCAAGAAGGTCGCCAAGAGGCCCAACGCGAATTGCTGGAGCAATTGCTGATGGGGCGCTTTGGGTCGCTACCGGCGTCGGCGGTGGCGCGGCTGGCGGGGGCCGACTCGGCGCAGTTGGCGATCTGGTTCCAGCGGGGGGTGACGGCGTCGACCCTGGACGCGGTATTTGGGCCGGAATAAGCGGATAACGGGGACAGCGGATAATGAAGGATAATGGGGACGAAGGATAATGGGGACGGATAATGGGGACGACGGATAATGGCGGATAATGGGGAGGCGGATAATGGGGACGGACAACGATTTTTCTTCGTCAGATTTTCCTGGCTCCCCAGCGCCGCTTCCCGGCGCGCCCTGCGACCCGTGACTCAGAGGCCCAGGAGCTCCCGGGCCTGGCGTTCGCTCATCCCCTTCTGAACCAGCCGAGCCACGGCCTCTTCGAGACCTTCGCGCTTGCCTTCGAGTTTGCCTTTTTCCATGCATTCTTCCCTGCCTTCCTCCCGTGCGTCCTTGAGCAAACTACGCTCGTCGTGCAGCGCCCGCTCGCGCACGAAGGCGAGCCGGCGGGTCTCGGCGTCGGCGCTCAGGTGTCTGAGCTTGTCCAGTGCGGCGCGCACGGGTTCGTTTGCGATTTGAGACATGGTCTGGTCCTCTTGCCAGTGTTCAAACGCTCGATGATCCGAGGCGCCTGCCCATTGTCGTTCGTTCCCGAGGTGGATGTGCGGTTGCCGAGGGTCGCACCACTGTAGACAGAGCCTTGGTCATTCTTCCGACCACCCTGCTCGCACCCGTCGCGGCCTGGGGGCCGCTCCTACGGGTGTAGGAGCGGCCCCCAGGCCGCGACGGGTAGCCCCGCAGGGCCGATGGCCGAGTGGTCACCAAGACTGAAGGGCACAATCCAGGCGGGGAGTCCGCCCGTTGCTCGCTGGAGTCGGTCGGCCTTGCGCAATTCGATGCGATTCGTTGGCGATTTGGGACATGGAAATCACCCTCTCATCGGTGGCCGCGCCCCCGATGAGTGGGTCAGGCGCGGTGGGTCAGTCGATCAGCCAGCCGAAGCTCAGGCCGAGTTCGAACTGCGACATGGAGATCGAGGCGGATTGGGTCCCAGTGAAGGCGCCGGGGCCGCTGACGCTCCGCTCGGGGGCATACATGCCCCAGAAGGTCAGCTCGTATTGCTTGCGCAGGCGGTAGGTGGCACCCAGGGTCCAGTGGTCCTGGATCACCGCAGGGGTCAGGGTGTTGAAGGCGATCTCCTGACTCCTGACGATCTGGTTGCCGTGGCTGTAGCCGGCGCGCAGGGTCAGGGTGTCGGTCACGGCATATTGCACACCGAGTTTCAGGATGGTCATGTCGCGCCAGCCGAAACCGGCACCGTTGCTCCCGCCCAGGCAATAGCTCGGGTTGTAGGTGGAACCGGAGGCGGTGGGCCCGAAGGCGGCGTTGACATCGCACCGCTGGGCCAACTGGTTGCGGTTGCCGATGGCGGGCACGTCGCTATACCAGATCTGCTGCACGTCCAGGGCCAGGGTGAGCCGGTTGTTCGGCTTGAAGGCCAGACCGATGACCCCGGAAGCCGGGACATCCAGGTCGCCCCCCTCGGCCAACAGGTCGGAATATTTCTTGAACTTACTCATGTAAGTCTTAGAGCGCAAGGACAGCCCCAGCGTCCACTGGGGGGTGATGTCCCACAGCGCGCCGAGCTGGAGCCCGGCCCCCCAAGCGGAATCTACACCTCGGTTGGTTAGGTTGGCGGGCGATGCGGCGCTCCGGCCGCCGTTGGCGATCATGCTCTGGGTGAAGGCCTGGGTGAATCCCTGGAAGGCGCCAGCGCCGCGTACCTCGATCGTTTGATAGCCGATGAGCAGGCTCGCGCCGAGCGAGAGGTTGTCCATGACCCGGCGGCCATAGCCCAGGGCAATGCCCAACTGCGACAGGTTGACGCCGGTGTTGCCGCCGCCCAGCAGGCTGGTCCCCGCAACCTGAGCACCGCACGGGACGCCCGGATTATGGGGCGGATTGGCGCAGCCGTTGTTGCCGCCGTAGGTACCGAGGTTGAACAGGGTATCGCCGCTACGGTAGTCGGTGTTCATACCGCCGTTGCCGAAGAGCGCCAGGCCGACGGCGCTCTTGGCGTCCAAGGGATGGACGTAGCCGAAACTGGGTATCAGAAAATTGTCGTTTTGGCTCGTGACACTGCCGGTGCCGCTACCGCTGCCGATCGGCGCGTAGGCGCCGGTGGCCGCATTGGGCGCAACGCCCTGGTATTTGCGCGACGGGCTGAACCAGGCGAGGCCCAGGTCCAGGCGGCGCCCGAGCTTGGCGAGGGTGGCCGGGTTGCCGACGATGCTCAGGCTATCCAGGGCCAAGGTTGCCTCGCCCGCGCCGGCCATCGCCTTGGCCGCGGGGGAATAGGCGTGGGACATGTAGCCGTTGGTGGCCTGGGCGCCGGTGACTGCAAGCGCGCAGCCGAGTCCGAGCGAGACGGCTGAGATTCTGGACAAAGACATGGGGTCCCCCCGGTAGTGTGATGCAGCGGCGCCCTCAGGGCGTGCTGTCGATTTTTTTGGGCCGGGGAAATCTATCACAAACTTTGCACAATGAGCGATATCTGGCTTGACGATTATCAGTGACCAGGGCGCCGACCCGTGAATCGCATGATGGTGCCGGCGGGCCACGAGGCGGCGATGCGGCCGTTTCCCAGCCTCAAAGGCCACTGCCATCGTTAAACCTAGAAAGAGCGGTTCTCACGCCAAGGCGCCAAGCTCGCCAAGGGTTTTCAATGCGCTATCGCCGCTTCGCGACTCACCCGTCGGGCGCTTCGGATGCTGCCCACAGGCTCTTGATTTTTCTTGGCGCCTTGGCGCCTTGGCGCGATCGACTTCCTGATTTAGATTAGAAATTTTCCGTTCGCCCTGAGCTGTGAGCGGAGAGCGGAGAGCGGAGAGCGGAGAGCGGTGAGCTGGTCGGGCCTCGATCATAATCCCGGCCAGCGGCGTGCGTAGTCAGGGCTTCCAGCCCTGACGGTGTCAGGCCAAGATGGCCTGACTACGCACCGGGCGAACCCAAGTGGCCGGAATCTTGATCGAGGCCGCTGGTCGAACGGTCGACGGGTGAACGGAAAATCCGGAGGGGGTCAGTCCGGCGTGGCCGGTGCGCGTCCGATGGAGAGGTAGGTCAGTCCGGCGGCCGCGGCCAGGCGAGGGTCGAGGATGTTGCGACCGTCGAAGATCACCGGGTGTTTGAGCGCCGCCTTGATGGCCGCGAAGCTCGGGCTGCGGAACTGGCTCCACTCGGTGAGGATCGCCAGGGCGTCGGCCCCGGCGAGCGCCAGCATGGCGTCCTTGGCCAGGGTGAGATCGGGGCGGTCGCCATAGATCCGCCGGGTCTCCTCCATCGCGACCGGGTCGAAGGCGCGCACCTGGGCCCCGGCGGCCCACAGGGCCTCCATCAGGGTGCGGCTGGAGGCCTCGCGCATGTCGTCCGTGTTCGGCTTGAATGACAGCCCCCAGAGGGCGATGGTGCGACCCTTGAGGTCGCCGCCGAAATGGTCCGATATCTTCTTGAACAGGACCTCCTTCTGGCGGAAATTGACCGCCTCGACCGCTTGCAACAACTCGGCCTGGTAGCCCAGGGCGCGGGCCGTGCGCTCCAGGGCACGGACATCCTTCGGGAAACAGGAGCCGCCGTAGCCGCACCCGGGGTAAATGAACTGGTAGCCGATACGCGGGTCTGAGCCCATCCCGACCCGGACCTGCTCGATGTCCGCGCCGACCGCCTCGGCAATGTTCGACAGTTCGTTCATGAAGCTGATCTTGGTGGCAAGCATCGCGTTGGCGGCGTATTTGGTCAGCTCGGCCGAGCGCACATCCATCACCATGACCCGATCATGACTACGGTTGAACGGGGCATAGAGGGCGCGTAGCAACTCGCCGGTACGGGGGTTGTCGGTGCCGACGATGATCCGATCCGGCCGCATGAAGTCCTCGATGGCGGCACCCTCTTTCAGGAACTCGGGGTTGGACACCACGTCATAGTCCCCCGCCACCCCGCGCTCCGCCAGGGTCTCGGCGATCCGCGCGGCCACCTTGTCCGCGGTGCCGACCGGGACGGTCGACTTGTCGACGACGATCCGGTAGGAGTCCAGGTGCTCGCCGATGGTGCGGGCGACCGCCAATACATACTGGAGGTCCGCGGACCCGTCCTCGTCCGGCGGCGTGCCCACGGCGATGAACTGAAAGAGGCCGTGGCGCACCCCGGCCGCGGCATCGGTGGAAAATCTCAGGCGCCCGGCGGCGCGGTTTTGCTGGATCATATCGTCCAGCCCAGGCTCGAAGATCGGCACCCCGCCGCTATTGAGCAGCTCGATCTTGTGCGGGTCGACGTCGATGCAGAGCACGTTGTTGCCCACCTCGGCGAGGCAGACCCCCGTCACCAGACCGACATAACCGCTGCCGAATATCGTCACATCCATCGGAGACTCCCACGTTTTTTCATTGAGTTAGAATTTTTTTCGGCGGATTTGCCAGACCCCGCAAGCCCCCGCCCCGCGGGCCCAAGCCAGCCAACGCCAAACATGGCGCACCCTAAACGGTCACGCGCGCCCCACCCGGGGACTGAAATATACCAGTTCTCCCGCCAGAGTCCGTGTCGGTCAAACTCGGCTTGACGTACCCCTCAGCGCCCTCTATACTGCGTCGCTCGATTCGGAGGGGTTCCCGAGCGGTCAAAGGGATCAGACTGTAAATCTGACGGCTCAGCCTTCGGAGGTTCGAATCCTCCCCCCTCCACCATTTTACGGAACTAAGCCGGGCGGTATTGCTCGATGCGTACGGCTTAGACGATGGTAGTTTTCGGTAAGCGGTGGCCGGACGATCCGCGCGGCCATCAGGGTGCCACGCGGGTGTAGTTCAATGGTAGAACCTCAGCCTTCCAAGCTGATGGTGTGGGTTCGATCCCCATCACCCGCTCCAATTGAACAGGCGCGACAGAGGCCAGCAATGTTGCCCGCTGCCGCTGCCGGATGTTAGCAGTTTTGCCCATGTAGCTCAGTTGGTAGAGCACACCCTTGGTAAGGGTGAGGTCATCGGTTCGACTCCGATCATGGGCTCCAAATTAACGTAGCCGGTGCGGTTGCCGGTCGGCTTGATGTTGTTGCCCGAGCCTGGTCCTTAACTGTTTAAGGCTTGGCCTTTTGACCCTTGCCCTTCAGAACTAGGCGGAGAGCAGTTCATGTCCAAAGAAAAATTTTCGCGCACCAAGCCGCACTTGAATGTCGGCACGATCGGGCACGTGGACCATGGCAAGACCACGCTCACGGCCGCGATCACCATGCACCAGGCCAAGAAGTTTGGCGGCGTGGCGCGTGCCTATGACCAGATTGACAACGCCCCTGAGGAGCGCGAGCGCGGCATCACGATCGCCACGGCGCACGTCGAATACGAGACCAAGGCCCGCCACTATGCCCACGTGGACTGCCCGGGACACGCCGATTATGTGAAGAACATGATCACCGGCGCGGCGCAAATGGACGGCGCCATTCTGGTGGTGTCGGCGGCCGACGGCCCCATGCCGCAGACCCGTGAGCACATCCTGCTGGCGCGTCAGGTCGGTGTGCCCTATATTGTCGTATTCATGAACAAGGCCGACATGGTCGACGATGCGGAGCTGTTGGAGCTCGTGGAACTGGAGGTGCGTGAGCTCCTGTCCAGCTACGACTTCCCCGGCGACGACACCCCGATCATCATCGGTTCGGCCAAGCTGGCGATGGAAGGCCAGGATTCCGAATACGGTACGCAGTCCATCGACCGCTTGATGGACGCGATCGACACCTACATCCCGCAGCCTGAGCGTGCCATCGACGGCGCCTTCCTGATGCCGATCGAGGACGTGTTCTCGATCTCCGGTCGTGGTACGGTGGTCACCGGCCGGGTTGAGCGCGGGATCGTCAAGGTGGGTGAGGAGGTCGAGATCGTCGGCATCCACAACACCACCAAGACCATCTGCACTGGCGTTGAGATGTTCCGCAAGCTGCTCGATCAGGGGCAGGCCGGTGACAACATCGGTGTGTTGCTGCGCGGCACCAAGCGTGAGGATGTGGAGCGCGGTCAGGTCCTGGCCAAGCCCAAGAGCATCAACCCGCACACCCACTTCGAGGCCGAAGTGTACATTCTGTCCAAGGAAGAGGGCGGGCGTCATACCCCGTTCTTCAATGGGTACCGTCCGCAGTTTTACTTCCGCACCACCGACGTCACGGGTGCCTGCACCCTGCCGGAAGGCATTGAGATGGTGATGCCGGGGGATAACGTGAAGATGGTGATCAAGCTGATCAACCCGATTGCCATGGAAGAGGGCCTGCGTTTCGCCATCCGCGAGGGTGGCCGTACCGTCGGCGCCGGCGT